>JBGQDM010000061.1:0-19194 GCA_041495845.1 Terriglobia bacterium
CAAGCGACCAAATGGCGTTCATCACCTTGCGCGCTTGCCCCGGATAGGACTTCTTGATGGAAACGATCATCAAGTTGTGGAACACAGCTTCCACCGGCAGGTTGATATCCACTAGCTCCGGGATCGTAAGCTTCATCAGCGGAAGGAAAATGCGCTCGACCGCTTTGCCCATCCAGGCGTCTTCCATGGGCGGCTTGCCTACGATGGTGGTGGCGTAGATTGGGTCCTTGCGGTGGGTGACGCAGGTGACGTGGAAGACAGGATATTCATCGGCCAGAGAGTAGAAGCCGGTGTGGTCGCCGAAGGGACCTTCGGTGCCCAGTTCATCCAGATTGATGTAGCCCTCGAGAATAATTTCGGCGCTGGCGGGAACTTCCAGATCGTTGGTCTCGCACTTCACCAGTTCCACCGGCTTCTGGCGCAGAAATCCGGCAATGAGGTACTCCTCGACATCGGGCGGCGCGGGGACGATGGCTGAGAAGGTGAGGGCGGGATCGGTGCCGATGGCAACCGCGACATCCATCTTCCCCGTCGGACGCGAGCCGGCCGCCAGCACCGCACCCCCGGAAGAGCGAGCCATAATGTCCACCGCGCCCGAGCGGTCGCTCATGGCGGCGCGCATCCGTTCGCGCATGTGTTCCGCACCGACCTTCTGCCGCTGCCAGTGCATGCCCGTCGTGCGTTCGTCATAGACCTGCATGCGGTACATGCCAACATTGCGTTTGCCGGTGTTGGGATCGCGCGTGACTACGCAGGGTAGCGTGATAAAACGGCCGGCGTCCTGCGGCCAGCACTGCAGCACGGGAAAATCAAGCAAAGAGAAGCCTTCGCGCTTGATGACTTCCTTGCACGGGCCAGTCGATACTGTCCTGGGGAAAAACTTTCCCATCTCCGCCAGCATGGGCAACATCTTCACTTTGTCCAGAAACCCCTGCGGAGACTTGACATCGAGGAACATGCGGATGCGGTTGGCGATCTCGTCGAGCGCGCCCACTTCCAGCGCCAATTTCATGCGGCGCTCAGAGCCAAACTGATTGATCAGAACCTGCGCACCCGGATGGCCCTTGATGTTTTGGAAGAGCAGGGCGTGACCTCCGGCCGGGCTACCCTTGGAAACGCGGTCGGCAATCTCGGTGATTTCGAGAACTGGATCCACTTCAGTGCGAATCTTCTTCAGTTCGCCGGCGCGCTCGAGCGCAGCGAGGAAGTCGCGAAGATCGTCGTAGGCCAAGGCAGCCCCCAGGAAACGCTTGATTATACGGGAAGGAGAAACGGGGCTTTCCAATTACCGAAATGGTGGACTGGGCTGAAGATCACTGCGGGCATCGCCAAAGTGTGGTTATGCTCAACGTGAGTTCCCTATTCCAAAAAAGGCGGTGGGTGGATGGAAGCGCATGCCAAGGGCAAACAGGCGCGGGTGCTGCTGAGTTCAGTGTTCGGACCGTACGCGCAAGATGATGAATTCGGCAGCCGGGCCAGCAACCCGATGGAACTCTACCAGAACCAGGTAACGCGCGCGCAGGGGGCATATTCCCTGCGCATGTTTCATCGCTCGTGGGGAATCATGCTGATTCAAGCCAACATTTCCGCGCCGTGCACGGTGCTGGACTTCCCCAAGCGCCAGGATTTTGCGCGGGAACTACGCCAACACCGCTACGACGTGGTGGGAATTTCCTCGATTATTGTCAATGTGGGGAAGGTGCGCGAGATGTGCCGCATGGTGCGGGAAATCTCGCCGGAGTCGGTGATTGTGGTGGGTGGACACGTGACCGCAATACCGGGCGTGGAACATATGATCGATGCTGACCACTTTGTGCGCGGCGAAGGCATTGCCTGGATGCGGCGCTATCTGGGCGAAGAAGAGAACGCACCAATCCGGCACCCGGCCATTGTCTCTGGCTACAAAGGCAGGATTATGGGCGTGGGGCTGGCTGACCGCAAAGGCGGTACCGCAGCCACGATTGTGCCTTCGGTGGGCTGTCCCATGGGATGCAACTTCTGCACCACGTCCTCGTTCTTTGGCGGCAAGGGCAACTTCCAGAATTTCTACGAAACTGGCGACGAATTGTTTGAGGTGATGTGCAAAGTGGAGGCGACGTTGAAGGTACGCACCTTCTTCATGATGGATGAGAACTTCCTGCTCTACCGGAAACGCGCCATGCAACTGTTGGAGCGCATGAAGCAGGCGAACAAGAGTTGGGCGCTTTCGGTGTTTGCGTCCGCTAATGCGATCCGCAAGTACAGCATGCGCGAACTGGTGGAGTTGGGCGTGTCCTGGCTCTGGATGGGGCTGGAGTCGGCGCAGTCCAGCTACGCCAAGCTGAAGGAAACGGACACGCTCGCGCTGGCGCGTGAGTTACGCGAACACGGCATCCGCGTATTGGGCTCGACGATTGTGGGCTTGGAGCATCACACGCGCGCCAATATGGCGGAGGAAATTGAGCACGCCGTCGCGCATGCTACCGACTTTCACCAGTTCATGTTGTACACGCCGGTGCCGGGGACGCCTCTCTACCAGGAAATGGAGACGGCGGGACGTTTGTTGCCGGACGTCAACCTGGCGGACATCCACGGGCAGCACAAGTTCAACTTTGAGCACGGGGCGATCTCGAGGGATGAGTCGAAACAATTTCTCGACTGGGCCTTCCGCAGAGATTTTGCCCGCAATGGCCCGAGTCTCTACCGCATCTGCCGGACCATGTTGCAGGGCTGGCAGCGCTACAAGAGCGACCTAGATCCGCGAGTCCGCCAACGCTTTGTCTGGGAGATGGAGAAGCTGCGCGGCCCCTATAACGCGGCCCTCTGGGCCATGGAGCGGCAACTGCGGCGGGCCAACTCCGACGTGGGTGAACGCGTGCGCACGCTGCGCCGGGAAGTGGAAAAAGAGTTCGGTCTGGCGACGAAAATGACCGCCCGCCTGCTCGGGCCGGTGCTGCTGTGGACCACGCGACGGGAAGAAAAACGGCTGGCCCAGGGAAAAACATACGAGCCGCCGACGTTCCTGGAACGGACGAACTGGGTCGAGGCCTAGCCGGCAGATCCCTCAGCATGCAGAAATACGAATAGTTCCCGCTAAGTTCGCAAACCACACGCCGCCGAGCTATATTCACGACACGAGGTAAAGTGTCTTGAGACGGGTCGTGATTACAGGAATGGGCTGCGTGAGTCCGAATGGCGTGGGCAACGCAGAATTTGGCCGGAATGTTCTCCAGGGAAAGAGCGGGGTACGGCGCATCTCACATTTCGATCCCAGCGAGATTCCAGTGCAGATTGCCGGCGAGGTACCGGATTTCGATGAGTTGGCCTGGGTGGAAAAGCGCGAGCGGCGGAATGTCTCGCGAGTGCTTCCCCTGGCGATTGCCGCGGCCAGCGAAGCGCTGGCCGACTCTGGCATAGACGTCGCCACGCTGCCGCTACGCCAGCGTCAACGCACCGGCGTGATTATCGGCTCGGGCGGCGGATCGCAAGAATTTACAGAAGAGCAATATCGCATCTTTCATCACGGCTTGTTCAAACAAATGTCGGTGCACTGTATTCCCACCGGCGTGATGGGCACGCTTTCCAGCGATCTGAGCATGCGCTTCAACCTGCGCGGGGCGAGCCACGTGATCACCACTGGATGCACTTCCTCCACCGACGCCATCGGATATGCCTGTCGCCAAATCCAGTCCGGGCGGCTGGACGTGGTGCTCACCGGAGGCGCGGACGCACCCATCGCGCTCGGCATCATGAAGGGCTTCATCCTGATGAAGATACTGACTGACGCCTGGAACGCGGCTCCGGAGCGGGGTTCACGACCGTTCAATCGCGATCGCGACGGGTTTGTGCTGGCCGAAGGCGCATGGATGTTCGTAGTAGAGGAAATGGAACATGCGCGGGTGCGCGGCGCCAAAATCTACGCCGAGGTCGCCGGCTACGGGTCCACCTGCGAGGCGTTTCATCGCGTCCGGCTGCAGGAGTGCGGCGAGGAACCGGCGCGGGCCATTGAACTGGCCATGAAAGTGGCGGGCATCGGTCCGCAGAACGTTGACTACGTGAACCTGCACGGAACTTCCACGCAGTTGAACGACCGCATTGAGACGCGCGCGCTGAAGTTGGCGCTGGGCGACGAACGGGCGCGGCAAGTGCCGATGTCGGCACTGAAGTCACAGATCGGTCATCCTCAAGGTGCGTGCGGTGCGGCGGGCGTGGCCGCCACGCTGGTAGCGATGGGCCATGGGCAATTACCGCCGACGTTGAATTATGAAGTTCCCGATCCGGAGTGCGATCTGGACTACGTTCCCGTTGCCGGACGGAAAGTCGCGGTCGAACACGCCGTGTGCAACTGCATCGCGTTTGGATCAAAGAACTCGGCGTTAGTGCTGCGAAAGATCGCCTGAAGACGCGGTAATCGTCGCAAACCAAAACCTTAGAACGCAGAGATCGCTGAGAACGGCCGCAGAGGGCGCGGAGAACTGCAACTGGGCAGGAGTAGGCCTATCTGTGCGCCTACTGCAGGATGCCTAGCCTAGCAGCTTGAGTACGGTGGCTTCTATCTGCTTCCATGCTTCACTGCGTGGATCAATCACATCGAAGTGGCCGCAGCGTGGAATTTCCAGCAGGTGCACGTCTTCGCCGCGGGCCTTCTTCGCCTCGACATACTGCCGACTGAATTCGGGCGGCACGACATCGTCGTCAGCGCCGTGCAGCAGCCACTGCGTAGCCGAGATGCGTAACGACAGTGGATCGGCTTCCCGGTAGTGATCCGGGACTTCGTCGGGCTTGCCGCCAAGAAATTCCACGACGGCGTCGTTGCTCAAATGCAGAGTGAACGCGCGGTGAGCGTCCACCACACCCGCCAGCGAGACTACGCGGGTAACGGATTTCTGGTGTCCGGCCAGGCAAAGGGCAAGATGGCCGCCGGCCGAGTGCCCCATCACCACGATGCGATCGGAATCACACTGATGCCGCGCGGCGTTTTGTTGCAGGAAGCGATAGCCATTGGTGATGTCTTCAAATGTGCCCGGCCAGCCGCCGCCGTTGTCGCCTACGCGGCGATATTCCAGGTTCCAGGTGACGATGCCCTTGGCCGTCAGCGCGGCGCACAAGTGGCCAGCATGTTCCAGCGAGTAACGGTTGCGCCAGTATCCGCCGTGAAGATTGAGCACCACCGCGTGTGGACCCTTGCCCGGCGGCAGGCGCAAGTCAACGAACTGATTAACATCGCTGCCGTAGGGAATACGCTGGTCGGCAGGCGGCGGCGTTAGGGAGAGAATGTCCTGCATGGGCGAGGTCTCGGGCAAACCAGTAAACCGGGCCAAGCTGGTTACTGGTCCTTGAGTTTGAGCTTGCTCTTGTTGTCTTCCAGGAACTGCTTCAGCTGCGGCGTGGCCTCCAGAAGGCGCATCCACTGTTCGTAATAGAGGGTCACAGGAAAGCGGCCGAGTCCGTAGACGCTGACTCCGCCCTTCTCACCAACCCGGAATTCCAGCGAGCCGCTGCGCTTGGGGCCAGCCTTTTCGAGTTCAGCGAGCCGAGCTTTAAGTTCGTCGTAGGTGGGATCGGTCATGATCTTTTTTCTCCGAAATTCATCATAGGCGGTGGTGCGACATGATGTCGAGGCTGCGGCTCAGTTCCCTTCCCAAACGATGCGACCGCCGACAATGGTCTTCAGCACCTTAACGTCGCGGATTTTTTCGGGTGCGATGGAAAAGACGTCGTCGCTGAGCAAGACGAGATCGGCGAGTTTTCCCGGGCTGACCGTTCCCTTCTCTTTTTCCTGGAATTCAGCGTACGCGGAGCCGAGCGTGTAGGCGGAAACTGCTTCGCTGAGGGTGAGCTTCTGCTCCGGGAACCAGCCCCCGGGATTCTTGCCGTCGAGCGTGGCCCGCGTGGTGGCAGCGTAGAGCGAGAGCATGGGATTGAGCGGGGCGACACTCCAATCGGTGCCGAAAGCGAGGCGCACTCCGTGATCCAGAAAGGTGCGGAAGGCGTAGGTGCGGCTGGAACGGTCATGACCGATGCGACGTTCCGCCCAGCGGCCATCATCAATGGCGTGGTAGGGCTGGACCGAAGCGACAACGTGCAGTTGCGCAAAGCGGTCAAAATCCTTGGCGGCCATGTGTTGGGCGTGCTCAATGCGCCAGCGCCGGTCCCGGGTGCCGTGGGCCTTTTGCGTTTCTTCGTAAAGGTCGAGGATGGTGGAGATGCCTCGGTCGCCAATGGCGTGAATGCAGAGTTGCAGGCCAGCAGCATCGGCGCGGAGAATGCGGTTCCGCATGAGCGAGAGCGGCTGCGTGGCGTCGGAAAGCAGACCGCGGTTGTTGGGTTGGTCATCAAAAGGCTCGAAGAAATACGCTGTGGCGGAACCAAGGGAACCATCGGCATAGGCTTTCAGCGCGCCAATCCGCAAGAACGGTGAGCCGAAAGCGTGGCGGATGCCGATCTTGATCTGATCATCCACCTGTTGAATGAGCGGTGCGGCGTAGATGCGGGCGGTGAGTTCGCCGCGGTCGAGCAGCTCGTTATAGACAGCGATGTCGGCGTATTCCGGGTTCATGTCCTGGACGCTGGTAACCCCGAGAGACGCGGCATGCTGCAGCGCCCGGTGGGCCGCCTGCAGGCGCCGCTCGTGTGTGATCTGCGGGATGACCTTCTCCACGAAGCCCGTGGCCGCGTCCTTCAGGCACCCGGTGGGATTGCCCTGCGCATCGCGAACGATCTGGCCGCCGGGCGGATCGGGCGTTTGCGCAGTGACGCCGGCAAGCTTGAGCGCGACGGAATTCGCCAGCGACATGTGGCCGTCGTAGCGGACAACGAAAACGGGTGTGTCGCCGGTGACGGGATCAATCAATTCTTTGGAGGGCAGAGATGAGGGAGACCATTTGGTTTCGTCCCAGTCACCGCCCAGCACCCATTCGCCCTTGGCGGTGATCTTGACGCGCTCCGCGATACGCCGGGTGAATTCCTGCGCGCTGGTGGCATCGTTCAGGTCAATGCTGTCGAGTTGTAGGCCGCCATAGATGAAGTGCACGTGCGCGTCGTTGAAGCCGGGGAGCAGGCGTTTGCCACCGGCATCGAGCACGTGCGTGCCGGGCCCTTGCCAGCGCTGGACTTCGGCATCAGAGCCAACCGCAACGATGCGATCGCCGAGAATGGCGACGGCTTCCGCCGCGGGACGCGCGGGATCGCCGGTCCAGACTTTTGCGTGGGTGAGAATGAGATCAGCGGCGGGCTGCTGAGCAAAAGCGGCGGCGGCTAAGGAAAGAATCAGAAGGCAACAGCGAATCAGCATTGAGCCTCACCAGGGACTCGAAGGTCCTGAAAAACATGGAATCGTACAGCTGCCACGCCAATTGATCACCGCAGTCAGCGTGAAAACTCCGGCGTGCTTAGCGCAGTCCCCATTTCAGTTTGCTGCGCAGAACGTCGAAAAATGTGTCCCGGAGGCGGAGCAGCCGGAACCTGTGTTCCGACTTGCGGCAATGGACCTGGTCGCCCTGCTCGGCTGCGACGCCAACCTGCCCGTCAAAACTGAGGAATGCATCGTCGCGCGCACTTTTGATCGTAATCACGATCTCCGAAGAATCGCGCACCACCAGCGGACGATGGGTCAGCGAATGCGGCGACACGGGTGTAATGACGAACGCTTCGGCGGAGGGCACGAGAACAGGTCCGCCAGCGGCCAGCGAGTAAGCGGTGGAGCCGGTGGGAGTGGCGACGATCAAACCATCGGCGCGGTAGCTGGAGACGAACACCCCATCCACGGAGAGGTCGAACGTGTTCAGGCGGGCCACGTTGTTCTTGCCGATGACTACCTCGTTCAAAGCGATGTGCTCTGCCACCACGCGGTTCCCGCGTTCCACCTGGCATTCCAGCAGCGAGCGTTCCTCCACCGATGCGCGGCCTCCCTGCACCGCTTCCAGCGCGGGATAGAGGTTCTGCAACGTAACTTCCGTGAGGAACCCGAGCGAACCCAGATTGACTCCCAGCACGGGCACACCGGAGCGGCCTAGGGCACGGGCAGCCGCCAGCAGAGTGCCATCGCCACCCAGGATGACGACAAAGCGCAGCGGATGTTGGCCCAGTGTTTCCCGGGGAACAAACTTGAGCCCGCTGATGTAGCTGGAGGTTTCCTGGTCGGCGATGATGCCATAGCCATGTTCCTTGAGCCAGGCAGCGAGGTCATGGATTACCTGCGCCAGTTCGGCCTTGCCGGGCTTGGAGATGATGGCAACGAGTTGCGGGGAGCTCGCCGGTTGGGGCATAGGAGTGGAAAACTCTAGATTGTACAGAATCGGCCGGAAGAAGGCGGCGGAAGGTTGCGGCGATTCATTCGGCCCTGCTCAGGCCTTCGCTTCCAGGTAGGCGCTCAGGCGCTGGAGCGCTTCGGGCATGCTCTTGCGACCGGTGCCGAAGCGGATGTGGCGGGGCTCGTCATAGACAATGCCGGGAAGCAGCATGACTCCGGCCTGCCGCACCAGGTCGTCGCAGAATTCCATCACATCACGTTCTGGTCTGAAGCGCGCGAACGCCATGGGGCTGGCGTTCGGTTTGACCCAGGCGAAGAGGTCGGAGCGCTGCTGGAAAAAAGTCTCCAGGAGCGCCAGATTGCTGTGCACGATCCCAAGGTTACGGTCAATGAGCACTTGCCGGTGGCGCAACGCAAGATCGGTGAGGAACTCGCTCGGGCCGCTGCTACAGATGGTGGTGTAGTACTTGAACTCCAGGCAACGCCGCAGGACGGAACGGTTGCGCGACACAAGCCATCCAAGGCGTAGCCCGGGCAGGCCGTAGGTCTTGCTCATGGAGCCCAGGCTGATGGCACCCTCGTAGGCGTCGCAACCGGCAGGCAAGCGTGTACTGGGATCGTGCTCCAGTTCCCGGAAGACCTCATCACAAAACAGAAGAATGCCGCGCTCTCGGCAGAGCCCGACCACGGCATCGAAGACCTCGCGGCACATGAGCAAACCGGTGGGATTGTGCGGCGTACAGATGTAAAGCATGCGGGTGGTGGGGCGGAGGAGCCCGCGAAGAGCGTCGAGGTCATGGGCCCAGTCATCTTGTGGACGCCGGCGCCACTCGCTGATGTCCGCGCCCGTGCTGCGGGCAACTTCCAGGCCACTCTCGAAGCAAGGGGTTTCGACAATGGCATGGTCGCCGGGCGCAAGCAGGGCGTTGTAGACAACAAAAATCCCTTCCTCCGCGGACGACATCACGAGTACATCGTCGGGCGCAGCGGTTGGGTAGATTCCCGCGATGGCTTTCCGCAACGGCGGCGCGCCCGGGGCCTCCGTGTACCCGCACCAGTGCTGAAGAAATTGATCGTGCGCGCCGGGCTCGAGGGCAAGCACATCCTGAATGGTTCGCGACTCCGCATCCGAACTGCTGAGCAGGTAACGGGCGGAGAATTCGTGCTTGGCGAAGTAGTGCTCGATGCGGAAAGGCCGGATTTGCATAGCAGCCATTCTGGCAGGCGCGCGAGCGCAGGTCTAGGCAAGATGGGTGTTTCGGGCGGATGAATTGTTTTCATGCTGAATATGCGAATCAATACGGGCTCAAAATTCCGCGTAGAGCAGGAATTCGCGATTGCCTTCCGCGCCGAAAATGGGCGACTCGAGGACGCGGGTAACCGTACATCCCAACGCGAGCACGCAGCCACGGATCTTTTCGACAGCCCGCTCCTGGACTGCGGCATCGCGCACAATTCCGCCTTTGCCCACGTGTTCCCTGCCCGCTTCGAACTGGGGCTTCACCAAAACCACCAGCCAACGGCCTCGGCGCGAGGCAGGGTCGGGAAACGCCGACGCTATCACCGCGGGGAGCACCAGCGTGGCCGAGATGAAAGACACGTCCATGACGATGGCATCCACCGATTCGCCGAGTTGAGTAGGAGTGAGGTGGCGAGCATTACAATTTTCCAGCAGGCGGACGCGCGCATCCTGGCGCAGGGACATGGCGATCTGGCCGTGGCCCGTGTCCACGGCAATCACGCGGGCGGCGCCGTGCTGCAGCAGGCAGTCAGTAAAGCCGCCGGTAGATGCGCCCACGTCGAGGCAAGCCTTTCCCACGACGGAGAGATTCCACTCGCGCAGCGCGTGTTCGAGTTTGAGGCCACCACGGCTCACGTAGCGCGGCTGCTCGGCAAGCAGGCGGATGACGGCATCCACGGGCACGCTGGCTCCCGCCTTTTCGACTTTCTGCTCGTCCACCAGAACGTTTCCCGCCAGAATCAACGCCTGGGCGCGCTCGCGCGAAGACGCCAGACCGCGTTCCAACAGCAGTTTGTCGAGGCGGGTTTTCATGCCGGAACAATTCGCACTTGGTTCAGTGCAAAATGTGTAACACGTTTGTAACAAAATGGCTTAGCCATGGAGTTTCCTTTTTTTCCACAGAGTTTTGCACAGGTGTGTTGAAAAATGCGGCGGAATCGCCGGGCTCCAAACGCCAGCCACAGGTTCTCAGTCCTTCAGCGCAGTTGGACGCTCCCCAGAATCAAGTCGAAGGCCGGCGCCAGATTGGCAAAATCCGGCTGCGGCGCTACAAACAGGAAATAGAGCACCACTCCATTGCGCGTTGCCACGGTGACCAGGCGAATCTGTTCGGGCAGAGGGTTGCCATCCGGCCCAAACACCGGAGAAATACTGCTCAGGCGCAGGGACTTGGCACGCTGTCCAGACACGCCAACATCCACCGGGCGGCTGGTGGCCTGGAGGTTGGGATTGGAACTGCTAAGACTGCGGACGAGATCCTGCGTGGCTTCGTCAAGCGAGCGCGACCGGGGGCGGAAGCCGTTGATCAAAACTCCGTAGGCTACGTGCCCTTCCGTCGCACCCGACGGTGGGGCAATGCTGATGCTGGAATTGGCGTCGCCATCCACCCGCCAGTTGGCCGGATACGAAACCAGAAAAGCGTTGTGCTGGAAAATCTGCGTTCCGTTCGCTGGGGCGACCTGTTCGGGAGACAGTCGCGGCAGCTTGACGTCTTTCACTGGTGCCGCAGTTGAACCGGTTGCGCCGGGCTTTACTTCCTTAGCCAGCGCCTGAATTTTTTCAAACTCGGCTTGGTCCAGGGCCGGGTAGTTCTTGCGCGGAAACCGGGCGACGGTCGCCGAGACCCGCTGCGCGCGATTACCCGGATCAGGATGGCTGCTCAGGAACTGCGGGCCGCGTCCACCGCCCTTGCTCTGCAGCTTGGTGAAAAACTCAGCCATGGAGAAGGGGTCGTAGTCCACGTCATAGAGAATCTGGGCGCCGACCAGGTCGGCCTCGCGCTCCGCGTCCCGCGAATACTTGAGGAAAACGGAACCCGCCGTGACGTTGATGCCGAGTTGGGCCAGTTCACCGACAATGCCCCCAACCTGACTCCCCAGAACCGCGCCGAGGATGGTTAACGGAATCGCAGTGCGTTGTTTCTTGGTGGCGTCGCGCGTGGAGTGGCGCATGGCCACGTGCGAAATCTCATGCCCCAGCACGCCCGCCACTTCTTCTTCGTTGTCCGCTTCCAGAATGATTCCGAGGTTCATGTAGACGGGTCCGCCGGGAAGCGCAAAGGCGTTGATGTCCTTGGAATTTACGACTTTGAAGGTGTAGGGGTATTTGTAGTTCGGTGTTTTTTCCAGCAGGCGCTGGCCGAGTTTACGAACGTAGACGGAAATCGGATTCTCTGCCGCCAGGATGGGAAGTTGGCGTTCCGCTTCAGCCGAAGCCTTGCGGCCAATCTGGATTTCCTGTTCTTCGGTGTAGGAGTTCGGACCCTTGGGAACGGTGTTAAGGCGGCCGTTGACGACCGACTGCGAGTGAACTGGGGGGACCAGCGCGCAGCACAGGAGCAGAACCAGAAGGTACGGGCGCATATTTCTATCCTAATCGGTTCTCCGGGCGTGCGCCGAAGCCGGCAGCACCGTGTGCCGGGGCGCCGGCATGGGCGTATTCCCCTTGCGATCGCGCCACAGGATCACGTTGAGCAGCCGGGCATCGGCAGCGTCGGCGTGGGAGAAGTCCATGCGCGCAGATTCCCGGGCGCCGGCGGCAGTGGACTTGTTGGCCTGATAGATCAGGCTGTTGTCGCGGTTGCGGTAGTCAGCGGTGTAGGGCGTTTGATTGCCTGCGCCCGAGAACATCGAGATCATGAGCGGCGCCCAGGCGTCATTCTGGTTCATGGGCGGCAAGCCGAGGACCGCTTCGAGGGTATGCACCAGATTCACCGTAGTGAAGAAACCATGTTCGAGGTGAGGTTGCTGCGCCGAGCCCGGCGAATATTTGCTGATCACCAACGCCATGCTGCGATGGGCGTCGACGTGGTCGGGACCGTCCTGGGCATCATCCTCGACGATCAAGATGGCAGTGTCGTCCCAGTAGTGGCTGTGGGAGACTGCCTCCACCACGCGCCCGACCGCCAGGTCGTTGTCGGCGACGGAAGCAGCCGGGGTTGGGAAATGCGGGTGCGTCCCAGCAGTGTGGTCGTTTCCCAGCCGAAGCAGCACGTAGTTGGGAAGTTCTCCACTCTTGTTGCCCAGCTTGCGGGCACGAACAAAATCAGCAAACTCGTTCAGAAATTCGTCGACGCGGAGCTGATCGGGATAGTCTTCCTTGAAATCGGCAAAACGCGGGTCAAAGTGGTCGCGCAGTTCGGGCTTGGACGCGAGGTTGCGCAAAAGTACCGGAATCGGCCACTGGTAAGGGTTAGGACTGCCCTTAGGCTGACCGAGATGCGAAGGCAGAGGCTCGCCGGGAGGGATCGCAATTTCGGAGCAAGCTTCTCCCGGAGGCGAGGGCGTACCTAGTTTCGGCGAGGGCTGGCCTTGACGCTTCTTTTCGCACCATTCGCTGGCCACAAATTCTCCGTAATGGCGATATGAGAGACCGTGGCGCGCGGCATTGCCCCAGAGATAGCCGGTGGCGGGCTCGCTGACGTCGGGCTCGTTCTTGAACAGCGGATATTCATCGCCCACCTGGCCTTCGTAATCGTAGGTGCGTTCGCGACTGCGATAGCCGATTTGCCAGGTCTTCTCGTTGTAGTCGGTGGTAGTGGCAGCCGTCGACCAGAGGTGTCCGTCGCCGGAAACTTCGCCGGAATCGTAGAAATTGTCGAGCACGCCGAACTGCAAAGCCAGCTTGTGCTGGTTGGGAGTAATGTCGTTCCCATATAGATTTAGCGTGGAATCCCCATCTCCTACTTTAAGGTCGCCGAGGACCTGATCGTAGGTCCGATTTTCCTTGATGATGTAGATGACATGGCGGATCGGGTTGGCGCCGCCAGGAAAAACCGCCTTCCCCGGATCGGAGAGCAGCAGGTTCTGCTCCTCCGCCTGGTGTGTGAATTCTGACAGGGCGCGGTCCAGGTCCGCGAGCGGCAGCCGGGCCAGCGAACCGTGGATCAAAGTCGGAATGTACGGAAAATTCTTGCGGCGCTTCGAGTTGTCCGCCGCGCCCCGTTCGGCATTCGGTCCAGAACCTTGACCCTTGCCACTGGCGATCAGCAACTCGTTCCCGCGGACCGCCAGCGCCGTCGGATACCACTCGGTGGGAATAAACCCATGCGCCGCAATGGGCGTGGCTGTGGAACCAGCCGCTGTAGCCGGATCAATCACTGCGATGGAGTTGGTGCCGGCATTGGCCACGAAAAGCTGCCGTCCATCCGCCGACTGCGCCAGCGCGTTAGGAACGGCTCCCGCAAACTTCTGCCCGGGCAGCGCCGTGGAAAAGATGCGCTGCACCTGGCCGGAAGCGGTGGCGATCACGGCTACGGCATCCGCGTTCGCGAGGGCAACGTAAAGCGAATTCTCGTCCGGGGAAAGCAACAACGCCGTCGGGTGGGAACCCGAAGCCGTGGCAGAACTCGGCTGCAGCAGAGGAATGCGCCGCACCACCGTGCCCTTCTCCAGATCGAGTTCGGCAACCTGCGAAACATTCCACAAACTGCACCAGGCGCGGCGGCCATCGCGCGAAACGACGACCCCATAAGGGAATGAGCCGGGAACTGTCTTCAGGGTGGCGAGATCGAAGCTCGACAATTCCCTGCCCGACTGCGGATCGAGCACGATGACGGTGTCGGAAAGATTGTTCGCCACCAAAAGCTGGTCGTGGCCCTGACGGGAAAAGACAGCAATTCCGGCGGGATAGGGGATCGCTTTGCCGCGACCGAGTTTGAAGAGTGCTTGCGCAATATGGCGGTCTGCAGCCACCGGCTGCGGCGCAATTGTCAAGAACGTTTCCGGCGTAACCTGACCTTGCGCAAAACGATAGACGGCAATGCCGTTGCCGAGATTGCCCGGCTTGACGCCGGTAGGATCCGTGATGGAGCCCATTGAGGCATAGAGGCGGGCGCCGTCGGAACTGAAGGCAAGGCCGAGAAAGTAGCTCTGATGCGCGTCCTCGCCCAAGCGGTCGTCGGGAAAATCAGCCAGTTTGCCAGTGGTAAAGTCGAGCACCGCAATCGACTGTTTGATTCCGGAGCTCACCGTGCCGTAACCGTTGTTGAGCAGCGCGGCGTAACGGCCGTCCGGGCTGATGGCAATGACGGTAGGCAGGCTATTGGTGGGCTGCGGCGAGCCCGGCAGGGGCAGGTCAAGCACCTTGGCGGTGGGAAGATGCAGGCGGCGCGAAGAAGGAGCGCTAAAGGCGATCACGCCCAGCACCAAGAGAACGGCGGCATATCGCAAGCGATGCACACTCACCCCCGAAGGGAATGTTGTAACACGAGACGGAGGGCGGGTGCCCTCACCTGCCCATCCGAGCGGCAGCTCGGAAAGCCCTTGGCGAGCTCCGCTCGCCTGCCCGGACGAGGGCGTCTGGGCCTACGTGGTTCTCCGCTCTAGTCCTGATCGGCGGCGCCTTGGCCGGAGGAAATCTCGGGACCCACGTTGTGACGGACGTCATCGCCTCGCACCCAGAAAATGACATCTTCGGCGATGTTGGTGGCATGATCAGCCACACGTTCGAGGTTGCGGGCGATCAGCAGCGCGTCCAGTGCCTGCTGGGTGTGGGTGGGAGTCTCGTTCATGGTCTTGACCAGATTGATGAAGGCGTCATCGCGCATGCGGTCGACGACGTTATCCATTTCCAGGACAGCCTGGGCGAGCTCGGCCTTGGCTTCCACAAACGATTCCAGCGAGCGGCGGACCATGGCGGAGACCGCCGCGGCCATACGCGGAATATCTACAGGCAAGTCGACAGCGGGCAGCTGCACCAAGTCCATGACACGCTCGGAGATGTTGACCGCCTGGTCGCCGACGCGCTCCAGATCGGCGTTGATCTTGACCACGGCCAGCAGGAAACGCAGGTCAACCGCCATGGGCTGCTGCATGGCCATTAAATCGAAAGCCATCTCATCAATCTCGCGTTCCGCGGTGTTGATGAGGGATTCATTGTCGAGAACCTGCTGACAACGCTTGAGGTCGCGGTCCGAGTAGGCCTGGCAAGCTCGTTCCACTGCCTGTTCCGCCATGCCGCCCATGCGCAGCAACCGCTGACGAAGGTCGTCAAGACCCTGATGGAAACGTGTGCGCATTATCCGAACCTGCCTGTGATGTAGTCTTCCGTGCGTTTGTCGGACGGATTGGTGAAGATCTTCTCCGTCCGATCCAGCTCAATCAGCTTCCCCAAAAGGAAAAAGCCGGTGAACCCGGCGACGCGGGCCGCCTGTTGCATATTATGCGTCACGATCACGATGGTGTAGCTCTGTTTGAGCTGAAAAATCAATTCCTCAATTTTGCTGGTGGAGATGGGATCGAGAGCGGAGCAGGGTTCGTCCATGAGCAACACTTCGGGCTCCACGGCGAGGGCCCGGGCAATGCACAGACGCTGCTGCTGGCCACCGGAAAGGCTGGCGCCAGACTTTTTCCTCAGATCGTCTTTCACTTCATCCCAGAGGGCGGAGGAGCGCAGCGAACGTTCCACAATCTCCTCTAGGTGCTTGCGATCTTTGTAGCCGTTGAGTTTGAGTCCGGCGGCCACGTTGTCCCATACCGACATGGTGGGAAATGGATTGGCCTTCTGGAACACCATACCGACGCGGCGGCGGAGCTGGGTGGCCGAGGTGCCATTGTAGGCGTCAATCTCACCGATGCGGACCTTGCCCTCAGCGCGGGCGTCGGGAATGGTTTCGTGCATACGGTTCAGGCAGCGCACAAACGTGGACTTGCCGCAACCGGAAGGGCCGATGATGGCCGTGCACTGGTCCGGCTGCACCTGCATGTTGATATCGAACAACGCCTGCTTGCTGCCGAACCAGGCATTGAGATGATCGACATTGATGGCGACACCCATAGAGATTCAGTGGCTCCCGCGCAGCGTTCCGCGGCTCACGGCAACCCGCACCGCCGTGACTGCGAACACAATCATGATAATCAAAATCAGAGCGCCCGCCCAGGCTTGCCGATGCCATTCCTCAAACGGAGAAATCGCATACGTGAAGATTTGTAGGGGCAAGGCGGCGGTGGGCTGATTCATATTGAGGTTCCAATACTGGTTGCCAAAGGCGGTGAACAACAGCGGGGCGGTCTCGCCCGCGACGCGGGCGAAGGCCAGCATGACTCCGGTGATCACGCCCGACATGGCCGTGCGCAGCGTAATCGAGACCGTGGTGCGCCAGCGCGGAACGCCTAGTCCGTAGGCGGCCTCGCGAATCTGCTGCGGCACCAGCAGGATCATCTCCTCGGTGGTGCGGGCGATGGTGGGAATCATCATGATGGCCAGCGCAAAACCGCCGGCCAACGCGGAAAAATGTTTTTGGCGCAAAACCACCATGCTGTAGGCGACGATGCCGATCACAATCGAGGGCACACCGTTGAGCACATCAGAGGTGAAACGCACCGCATCGCCCAAACGATTGCGACCGAACTCAGCCAGATAGATTCCGGCGCCGATCCCCAAAGGCACACCGATCACGCTAGCGATGGCAAGAATGAAGCCTGAACCCACGATGGCGTTGGCCATGCCGCCGCCGGCCTCACCCACGGGTTTCGGAGTCTGGGTCAGGAAGGCCCAATTGATGGAGGCCAGACCCTTGTAAAGCAGATAGCCGAAGATGGCCAAGAGGGGAGTGACCACCAACACGACCGCGAGCAGGCATAGGCCGGTGACGATACGGTCGGTGGCGACGCGGAAGAAACTGACGCGCGGCACGGGCGGCGGCTGGGGCTGGACCAGGGCCAAGTCAGACATTGGACCTCGCAGGCTGTCCGCGAGTGACCGACCAAACCAGCAGCCGGGCGAGGGCGTTGACCCCGATGGTCACCAGAAAAAGCGCCAGTCCGATTTCGACCAAGGCGCTGAGATACAGGTCGCTGGTGGCTTCGCTGAATTCGTTAGCCAGAACGCTGGCCATAGTGTAGCCGGGCGCAAACAACGAGCGCGCGATTTCGGGGCGATTCCCGATCACCATGGTGACAGCCATGGTTTCGCCGAGGGCTCGACCGAGCCCGAGAATAATCGCTCCCACAATGCCCGCGCGGGCGTTGCGCAGCACCCCCAGGCGAATCATCTCCCAGCGCGTCGCACCCAGCGCCAAGGCAGCTTCCCGCTGGTGGGCCGGCACCGCCAACAACACTTCGCGAGTCAACGACGAAATGATGGGCACGATCATCAGGGCGAGGATGACACCCGCCGCCAGCATGCCAATCCCGAAGGCAGGACCGCCAAACAGTCCTGTCCAACCGAGGCTGCGGCTGAGAGCTGGCTGCACGTCATTGCGCAGAATGGGCACCAGCACAAAGATGGCCCACAGCCCATAGATGACGCTGGGAATCGCCGCCAGAAGTTCGGTGAAGAAGGCCAATGGGCCGCGTAACCAAGTGGGGCACATCTCCGTGAGAAATACAGCCAGACCCACGGAAACGGGCACTGCCAGCAGCAGGGCCAGGAACGATGACACCAGGGTGCCGTAGATGAACGCCAGCGCTCCGAACTGCTCTGCTACCGGGTCCCAGTCCTGGCCAACAAAAAAATGCCAGCCAAACGCCTTCCACGAAAGCGACGAGCTTGCGACCAGCTGGTAAGCGATGAAAACCAGGAGCAGCAGGATGCTCAAGCCGCAACCCAGCAACAAGGTAGAAAAGATGCGGTCCGCGATGGGGCTGGGCACCACCCCGGCAAGGGGTGAGGGGCGACGACCGTCGGCAATGGACAGCGGCGGAGTAGATTGCTGCTGGGCGGTCATTCGCGGCAGCCCCAAGGCTTGATTCGCCATGCCTGCAACAAACTACCAGAGAGTTGTTACAGTCACGTTAATAATACGCCCCCACCCGGACCGCCTGGCCAACGCCTCCGCGGGTCGGTGCAGGTGTTCCAAACCGGTAGCAACACCGGCAGAGGCGCCGCGCCGCCAGATTCCCCTTTGCAAAAAAGCTCAAAACCATTTAAGAGTGCAGAGGCACCCCCTATTTCCCGATGCCTACTTTTGCCGCGATTGATATCGGCTCCAACTCCGTACGCTTGAAAATCGCGCGGCCCAAAGGCCGTCGTCTGCTGGCGCTGCACGAAGACCGCGAAGTGACCCGGCTCGGGGAATCTGTTTTCCGCAGCGGCGAACTCTCGCCCGACGCCATGGCCGAAACCATCAAAGTGTTGCGCCGGTTTCACCGCGGCGTGCAGCGTTTCGGAGCCGACCAGGTTCGCGTGGTTGCGACCAGCGCTTTACGGGATGCCCGCAACTCCCAGGCATTTATGGAATGGGTGCGCTCTGCGACGGGCTGGAACATGGAGATCATTACCGGGCAGGAGGAAGCACGACTGATCCACCTTGGATTGGTGGCGTCTGTGCGCCTGCCGCGAGGCCCAGCGCTAATGATTGACTTGGGCGGCGGCAGCTGCGAGCTGACGATTTCGCAGGCGGGACACCTGCGGCAAGCAGCCAGTCTGCCGCTGGGAGCCGTTCGTCTGACCAATGAGTTCCTGCGTCACGATCCCCCGCGCAAGGGCGAGTTGGAGCGGCTGCGCGCCTTCATTAGTCGATATGTGGCGGGAGTCGCAGGGAAAATTGCCAAGACCCGACCGAGGGCGGTGTTGGCAACTTCAGGAACAGCCGCCGCACTGCGGGACATGTGTGGCGCGTTGTACGGAAGAAGCAGTGGCATGGTGTCGCGAGCCGCCACACGTCGCATAAGCAAGATGCTCTCGCGGATGCGCCTTGAGGAACGCCAGCGGTTGGCGGGGCTGGGGCCGCGGCGCGCGGAAATTATTCTCGCGGGCGCGTTGGTCTACCGCGACGTCCTGG
>JBGQDM010000062.1:0-18856 GCA_041495845.1 Terriglobia bacterium
CAAACAACCCATGACCGAACTCTGGCGGCAGGGGCGCAACGCGCTCGAAGGCTTCCGTATTCTGCGGCTCGGGTTGGATCCGGAACGCGACGCGCTCTATGCCCGCATCAATCAGCGGGCGCAACGAATGTTCGATAACGGCTTGGTGGAAGAAACGATGCGCATCATTGAGCAGTACGGCGACCATGTCCGCCCGCTGGCCTCGCTCGGTTACAAGCAGGCAGTGCAGTGCTTGCGCGGAGAAATGGACCGCGAGTCCGCGATCACTGCCGCCCAGCAAGCGCACCGCAACTACGCCAAACGGCAGATGACCTGGTTCCGACGCGAGCCCGACGTACGTTGGCTGCGGGGCTTCGGCGATGAACCGGCAATTCAGCAGCAGGCTGTAGCGCTTCTGGAATCGGTGCTGAGTTGAACTGAAACCGGCGACTGACGGCGGTCGATCCCCTCTGTTATCGTCTGCTCATGGTTCGTCGCGCGACGCTCGTTTTCCTGCTGTTTGCTTCTGCTTTCGCCAATCAACCGTCGAAGCCCGCCATCCATCTCGACCGCGATGGCGAAAAATGGGCTGCCCGCACGCTGCGCAAACTTACGCTCGAAGAAAAAGTCGGCCAGTTGCTCATGGTCTGGGCGCGAGTGCAATTTCTGAATGTGGCCAGCCCGGACTATCTCAAGCTGCAGGACACACTGATGCGGTACCACGTGGGATCGTTTGGCGTCAGCGTGCCGTTTGACGGACCCTTTCTGCTGCGCAACCAGCCCTATGAAGCAGCTGCCCTGACCAACCAGTTGCAGCACGAATCGAATCTGCCTTTGCTTTTCGCCGCTGACTTTGAGCGCGGACTCTCCATGCGGCTGTATGGCGCAACCGTTTTCCCGCACGCCATGGCGTTCGGCGCCGCCGGGAAAAAAGAATATGCCGAATCGTTTGGCTTGATCACCGGCCTGGAGTCGCGCGCCATCGGCATCCACTGGAATTTCTTTCCTGACGCCGACGTAAATTCCAATCCCGCCAATCCAATTATCAACACGCGTTCGTTTGGAGAAGATCCCCAACAGGTCGGAGAGTTGCTTACCGCCTACATCACCGGTGCGCACGCGGCCGGCATGATGACCACCGCCAAGCACTTTCCCGGGCACGGAGACACGGGCACGGACTCGCATCTGGGCGTGGCGCAAGTGAACGGCGACCGTGCTCGCCTGGACGCCGTCGAATTGGCGCCGTTCCGCGCCGCCATCGCCGCCGGAGTGGATTCCGTCATGGTGGCGCATGTCACAGTGCCGGCACTCGAGCCTGACCCGAACCGCGTGGCCACCACCTCTCCGGGCATCGTCAGCGGCCTGCTGAAACAGCAGTTGGGATTCTCCGGCATTGTGGTGACGGACGCGCTCGACATGGGCGCACTTACCCGCCTCTACGCTACCGATCCCGGCCGCCCGTGTGTGGATGCGCTTAAGGCCGGGAGCGATCTGCTGCTGATCCCGGCGGATATCGACGCTTGTTACCAGTCGGTGTTGGCGGCAGTCCGCAAGGGAGAAATCCCCGTGGCCCAGATTGATGCTTCGGTGCTCAAGATGCTGCGTGCCAAGGCTGCGCTCGGACTGCACAAATCTCGGTTCGTGGATCCGGCAGCCCTGCCTTACATCATCGCCAAGCCGGAGAACGTGGCCGTCGGCCAGCACGTGGCGGATGACGCCCTGACCCTGGTTCGCGATAACCAGCAGGTCCTTCCCCTCGCCGCCACAGCAAAAGATCCGGGAACCGCGGCGCCTCGTCTTCCGTATCAGACGGTGGAGCATCCCGCCAGCCGGCTGTTGCTCGTCATCATCACGGATGACGTGCGCCTGGACTGGGGGCGGGAGTTGGATCGCCAAGTCCGTCTGCGCGATCCTGGAGCTAGAGTCATGTACGTGGATGCGCGTTTCGCCGCCGCGGTGTCCGACGATTTGTTACGGTCCGCGGGCGAAGCGGAAAAGATCGCCGTAGCCGTATACGCCGTGCCTTCGGCCGGCAGGGCGGTTCCCGTCGGCGGTTCGTTGAAGAGCACCGTCGGTCTGGGGGACGCCACCGGACCGCTGCTGGCGACACTGCTCGAGCGCGCCGCCGCCAAGACCATCGTCGTGGCCATGGGCAATCCCTATCTGGCGGGAGACTTCCCCGCAGTCCAGAATTATCTCTGCACATTTTCCAATGCAACGGTGTCCGAGGTCAGCGCCGCTCGCGCCCTGTTTGGGGAAATCCCAATTCACGGCCGGCTCCCCGTCACCATTCCCAACATTGCCCAGCGCGGCGCCGGACTTGACCGGCCCGCTGCTGGTTCTGGAGGCCATACTCATGGTCATCGCTAATCGTCCCACCACCGGCCGGGGGGCCGCTGTCTCCCCGGCGCTCTGCCTTTTTCTCGCGATGTTGGCGTTGTTCTTGCTGCCTGCGTGCCGCATCCACGTGGACGACGAGCACGAGGGCAAGAAGAAAGTTGACATTCGCACTCCCATGGGCGAAATGCACATTGGCGAAGAGGCCAAAGCCTCCGATACCGGGCTCTCTGTCTACCCTGGGGCGCGGCTCAGGCCCGACGATGATAGCCCGGACAAGAAGCGCGCCAACATCAACATCTCCTCTTCCGGGTTCGGCCTGCGCGTGGTCGCCGTTACGTACGAATCCGCTGATGCTCCGGAAAAAGTCATCGCGTACTACGCCAAAGAGCTCAAGAGATTTGGCGACGTCATTCAGTGCAGCGGTTCTAATACTGACTTCAACGTCAACCTGGATGACAAGCATCACCTCTCCGACCAGGTGCATTGTGGAGACGGTAAAGGGGAACAGGTCGAATTGAAGGTTGGCACCCAGGGGAATCAGCACATCGTCGCCGTAAAGCCCAGTGGGCACGGCTCCGAGTTTGCTCTGGTATTCGTCCGCACGCGCACGGGGGAGACGATCTAGGAGATTGCTCAGGGACGGCGGCCCTCGGCCGTCCAGGCGGAGCGCAGCTCCGCAAGGTTTGACCAGGGGGAGGAGAGAGACGGCTGAGGGCGTTCGATGTGCGAGCGTCTTGCTCCCCGCTCACCTGCTCCTGTACCTTGCCCCCATGGATCATGCTTGCTCGCGTTGCGGCGCGGTGGTTCCCGATGCCACCCCATTCTGCCGCGAGTGCCGGGCACCACAGATCAATGTGTATCTGCCGGAAGCGGCGGCGCCGGTCACCTCAGCCATTCCACCGGCGGCGTCGCTTCTGGTACACGCCCGCCAGTTTGCCCGCCGGGACGCCTTTCTTTCCGCCCTGCTCGGTGGTTTGCTGTCCGCGCTGCTCATGGTTTTCCCCTTCAGCCTGTTTGGTCTGGGCATGGTGGCGGGAGGAGCGCTGGCAGTTACCCTCTACCGCCGCAAGCAGCCGCAGGCCAACCCCAGCCTCGGTGCAGGTGCTCTTCTGGGCGCGTTGTCCGGCTTTCTCGGCTGCTCCGTTTTTGTCGTCCTGACTGTGGCCGGGGCCGTGCTCACCGACAGCGGCGCGAAAATCAAGGAAAAGCTTTTCGAATCCCTCGATCAGTCGGCAGCGCGCAGTAACGAACCCCAGATGCAAGAGGTCCTGCAATACCTGAAGAGTCCCGAGGGGTTCGTCGTGATGGTGGTAGTGGCGGTGGTTTTTCTGCTGGTGCTTTTTCTCGTGTTTTCCAGCCTGGGCGGCGCCATTGGCACAACCCTGGGCAAAAAGAAGCGCCGCTAGGGCTGCCAGCGCACGGTTTGCCCCCACCCGGTCTCGGCGGGTATGATGCACCGTTTATGACTTCCCGTCCCGCCACTCGTTCCCCGAACATTCGCGAGAAGGCGCAGCTCATGTCCGCCTCTGAAATCGAGCGTACCCTGGTCCGCCTGGCCCACGAAATCGTCGAGCGCAATAACGGCACGAGCGAACTAGCTTTGGTGGGAATTCGCCGGCGCGGAGTACCCCTCGCTCAGCGAGTGGCCAAACTGCTGCAGAGGATCGAGCGCAAGGAAGTCGCGGTGGGCACTCTTGACATCAGCCTCTATCGGGATGACCTGACCACGGTGGGGCCCAAGCCGGTGGTCACGAAGGGCGAAATCGGCCTCGATGTCACCGGCAAGACCATCATTCTGGTGGACGATGTGCTCTACACCGGGCGCACAACCCGGGCGGCGATGGATGCCCTCTTTGCTCACGGGCGTCCGCAGCGGGTCCAGCTCTGCGTGCTGATTGACCGCGGCCACCGCGAACTGCCCATCGAAGCTGCCTACGTTGGTCGCCGGGTGCAGACCACACCGAACGAAATTATCGAAGTGCAGTTGCAGGAAAACGACGGCGCCGAAAAAGTGCTGCTGCTGGAGAAGAGCGTTTGAAAGGAGATCGGGAGCGCGGTCCGCTAGATCCCGCCCGCCCATGAAGAACCCGGCGCGAGCCTCGTTACTGGACATTGAGAACCTGGATGTCCGCGACCTTGAGGCACTTCTCAAACTGGCCCGACGTATGAATCCCGCCCGTTCGCGGCCGCTGCTTCGCGGCAAGCGCGTGGTTCTTCTTTTTTACGAAGCCTCCACCCGGACCCGCACGTCATTCGAATTCGCCGCTCACGCTCTTGGTGCGACCACCACCTTGGTGCAGTCCTCGGGTTCGAGCATCGAGAAGGGCGAATCGCTGCTGGATACCGGCTACACCCTGCGCGCGCTGGGGGCGGATGTCATTGTCATGCGCCACCCCTGCTCCGGCGCCCCCCACGTTATGGCGCGCAACCTCGATATTCCCATCATCAACGCGGGCGACGGCTTGCATGAACATCCGTCGCAGGGCCTGCTCGATGCGTACACCATTCTGCGCCACAAGAAGACGCTGCGCGGTCTGCAAGTGGCCATCATCGGCGACATCTATCACAGCCGTGTGGCCCGCTCCAACATCCACCTACTCAGCAAGCTGGGTGCGAAGATAACCCTTTGCGGCCCGCCGGAGTTGCTGCCCGATGTGGCGACGACGCTGGTTCCGGGCCTGAGACTTACTCGCCATCTGGAAGAAGCGGTCCGCGGGGCGGATGTAGTCATGTTGCTGCGCGTGCAAAAAGAACGCCTGGCCGGGTTGAAGTTGCAGGCGCACGACTACGTCGCTCGCTACCAGATGACCCCGGCACGCTTGCAACTGGCGAAACGCGATGCCGTGGTCATGCATCCCGGCCCGATTATTCGCGGTCTTGAGCTCGAAGGCGGTCTGGCCGATGCGCCGCAATCGCTGATCCGGGAAGAAGTGGGGAACGGTGTGCCGGTGCGCATGGCCATTCTCGCCCGCGCCGCCGGGAAGGCGCGATGACACCTGCGGGAAAGTTGCTTTCGCCCGCGCGCCACAAGCACAAGGAGATTTCAGGAAACCGAATCGATGTCTGAGAAGAAAGCAAGGCCAGCCGGCAGTCTGCTGATCAAAGGCGGTCACCTCATTGACCCCGCCACGGGAATCGATGCGCCCATGGATGTTTTGCTGCGCGACGGCCGCGTGGCCGAAATTGCGCCGCCCAACAAGATTCGCGGCGGCGCGGACGAAAAGTTCGATGCCCGCGGCCTGATTGTCTCCCCAGGTTTTATTGATCTCCACGTCCACTTGCGCGAACCCGGCCAAGCCTACAAGGAAACCATTGCCAGCGGTACCGCCGCCGCCGCTGCTGGCGGTTTTACGTCCGTCTGCACCATGCCCAACACCAGTCCGGTGGTCGATTCCGCCGATTGGATTGCCTGGTTGCTGCATCCGGAGCGCGGCGCGGTCGTCAATGTGTTTCCCGTCGCTGCAGCCACGCAGCACAGCAAAGGCGCAAAGCTCACGGATTTTGCCTTACTGCAAAAGGCGGGCGCCATCGCTGTGACCGACGATGGCAAGCCGATCCTGAATGACAACCTGATGCGTGATGCGCTGCGCCTCTCCGCCGAACTGAATCTGCCCGTGGTGCAGCACGCCGAAGATACGCGCATGACAGAAAACCGTCCCATGCACGAAGGCGCGACTTCGTTCCGGTTGGGTTTGCGCGGGAGTACCGCTGCCGCCGAAGCCAGCATCGTGGACCGCGATGTGCAATTTGCCCAGGCCACCAGCGGCCGTCTCCACGTGGCCCATCTCTCCGCCGCGGATTCGCTCAAGGCGGTGCGCCGCGGCAAACGCGCCAAGGTGCGGGTCACCTGCGAAGTCACGCCCCATCACTTCACCTTGACGGACGCCGATGTGCCCGGATACGACGCACGGTACAAGATGAACCCGCCGCTGCGTTCGGCTTCGGATCGCGAAGCCCTCATCGTCGCGCTGGCTGACGGCACCGTCGACGCCATTGCCACCGACCACGCTCCCCACGCCTACTACGAAAAGGAAATGGAATTTGAGCGCGCCGCCTTCGGCATCACCGGCCTGGAAACCGCACTCGCCCTGGCCATTACCCGCTTGCATCGGGAACACAAACTCCCGCTGCGCCGCGTTGTCGAACTTTTCACGGCGGGCCCGGCACACGCCCTCGACCTGCGCGGACGCGGTTCTCTGGCGCGCGGAAGTTTCGCCGATGTCACGATCTTCGACCCCAAGAAACGCTGGACGTTCGAAGCGGCCAAGTCCCGCTCCAAGTCTCAGAACACGCCGTTTGACGGCTGGCAGTTGACGGGGAAGGTGGTGGCGACAATCGTGGGTGGGCAATTCGTGTATCGCACCGACTGAGATCCGAAGTCAGTCTGAGCCGACAACTACCCAAGAATCCCCATCCGCTTGCCCACGCGCTGCAATACTTCGAGGGCTCGACCCAGTTCCTCGTTGGTGTGCGTTGCCGTCACGATGGTCCGCACGCGGGCCTTTCCCTCGGGCACCGTGGGGAACGCGAGGCCGGTGCCGAGCACGCCTCCGTCAAATAACTCGCGCGAGAATTCCATCGTCAGCTTGCCGTCACCAATAATGATGGGTGTAATCGGGGTTTCGCTGGCCGGCGTGTTCACACCGCCGATATTGAATCCGAGCAGGCCCAACTCTTTCTTGAAGAAGCGCGTGTTCTCCCACAGCTTCTCAATCCGCTCCGGCTCCTGTTCGAGCACATCAAACGCCGCGATGCAGGTCGCCGCGACGGACGGCGGATGCGAAGTCGAGAATAGGAAGGGTCGTGCCCGGTGATAGAGAAATTCGATGAAGTCGCGCGAGCCGCAGACGTAACCGCCCAGTGCGCCAATCGCTTTGGACAGCGTTCCTACTTGAATATCGACGCGCCCGTGCACTTTGAAATGGTCGATGGTGCCGCGGCCGTTGCGGCCCAGGACTCCGGAAGCGTGCGCATCATCCACCATCATGATGGCGCCGTATTTTTCCGCCGCGTCGCACAAGCCGGGCAGCGGCCCGATGTCGCCGTCCATGGAAAACACGCCGTCGGAGATCAGCAATTTCTTGCCCGGCTGGTCTTTGACGCTGGCTAACTGCTCTTCGGCGTGGGCCACGTCCTTGTGGCGGAAGACCAGGATCTTTGCCCGTGACAGACGACAGCCGTCAATGATCGACGCATGGTTCAGCTCATCGGAAATGATGAAGTCTTCCTTGCCCAGAATGGCTGACACCGCGCCCGCGTTCGCAGTAAAGCCGGATTGAAAGACGACGCACGCTTCCACGTTCTTGAAGCGCGCAATCTTCTCTTCCAGTTCCATGTGGATCTTCATGGTCCCGGCAATCGTGCGCACCGCGCCCGATCCCACACCGTACTTTTTCGTCGCTGCCAGTGCGGCTTCGCGCAGCTTCGGGTGCGTGGTCAGCCCGAGGTAGTTGTTCGACGCCAGGTTGATGACTTTCTTGCCGTCGAAAGTGCACTCTGCCGCCTGCTCGTCTTCGAGCACGCGCAGCCGGAAATAAGTGCCTTTGTCTTTCAGCGTCTTGAGCTCGTCACTAAGGTAAGAAAGAGGATTCGCGCGGGTGACAGTGGGCATGGAAGGGTCCTCGTCGCATTTCGGTCGGCGCCGTTTGCGAACCAGTCAGTGTAATACGACCTGCCTCAGCGCACGCCGTTCGGATAGACCAAAATCTTACTGGCTTCGCCAGTTGTCAGGCGGGCCATCGCCTGGGAGAAATCCTTCATCGCGATCCGGTCTGTGATCGCCGGATGCAGATCCAGTTTCCCGCTCTTCAGCAATGCCGTCATCTGATACCAAGTGGAATACATGCGCCGTCCGTTGATGCCCTGGATAGTGAGGCCTTTGAAAATGATGTCTTCGGAGAAGTTCAGTGAGATTGGTTTGGAGGTGAGGCCGAGGAGAGAGATGCGCCCGCCGCTGCGCACAATGTCGAAGCCGGTTCGAATCGCATCGGGATGGCCTGCCATCTCCAGCACCACGTCCACGCCGTTGCCCCCGGTTTCTCGCTTCACCACGGCGCGCACGTCGTCCTTGGTCGGGTCGAGGACGAAATCAGCTTTCATCTGCGCCGCGATCTTGCGCCGGTGTTCATTCACTTCCAGCGCGAAGACCGTAGTCGCTCCCACCGCCTTGGCCACCGCAATGGAGAAGAGTCCGATGGGCCCGCAGCCCGTCACTGCCACTGTCCTGCCGGCGATTTCGCCCGCCAGCACGGTGTGCACGGCATTTCCCAGGGGATCGAGGATCGATGCGTACTCCTGCGGAATGGCTGGATCCAGTTTCCAGATATTCGACTCGGGAATGACCACGTACTCCGCAAACGCGCCGTTCGCATCCACTCCGATGATCTTCACGTTCTGGCAGATGTGCGCTTCGCCGATCCGGCACTGCAGGCATTTACCGCAAGCCACATGCATTTCCGCCGACACGAAATCGCCTTCCTTCACGCTGGTAACTTCGTCGCCATAGGCGGCCACTTCGCCGCAAAACTCGTGCCCTGGAATCAGCGGGGGATGAATGCGCCCTTGCGCCCAGCGGTCCCAGTTGTAGATATGGAGATCGGTGCCGCAGATGGAAGCCACTTTGACTTTGACCAGAACTTCGTTCCGGCCATACGCGGGGATGGGGACCTGTCGGATTTCCGCGCCGGGCGCGGCTTCCGGCTTCACTACGGCCAGCATGGTTTTGGACATGAGAGCGATCCTTCCGGTGGGCATTCTAGCACCGGCGAAACGAGGCGGTCAGTGCGGCGGTCAGCGGCAGGGTTGCTGCGAAATCAGCGTGGCAGCGTCGCGCCCAGAACGGACGCAGTCGGGCACGCCGATGCCGCGAAAGCCGTTGCCTGCGAGCGCCAAGCCGGGGGTCTGAGAGAGAAGTTGCGCCACATGCTCGAGTCGTGCGAGATGGCCGACGCCATATTGCGCCATGGCCGCCCGCCACTTGTAAACGCGCGCGGCCAGGGGCTCAGCGCGGAGCCCAAGAATTTCCCCGAGTTCACCCTGCACAATCGAAAGAATCTCTGATTCGGAGAGATCGAGGGCGCTTTCATCGCGCGAACCGCCGAGAAAGCAGCGAACAATGGCGCGATGGGCAGGAGCACGGTGGGGAAACTTGTTGTGCACGAACGTGCATGCCAGCATCCTGCGGTCTTCCGTCCGCGGCACAAGAAAACCGAAGCCTGGTGGGAGTGAGTTCACCACTTCCTGTCCGTAAATCAGGCTCACGGTGACGGAAGAACTGTAGCGAATCTCGCTGAGCTCGCGGGCGAGTGCAGGGACGGCAGACTGAAGCAACAAACCCGCGGCGGGAGCGGGTGTCGCGAGAATGATGGCGTCGAACGTGGCGCGACGACCGTCGACGAAGACGGTCCAGGCATCGTAATCCCGTTGCACCGCGTGCACGGCGGTGCCGGTGCGGAGCGCGAGGGCATCCAGGCTTAGCACCAGAGCTTCGACCAGTTGCTGCATGCCATTTTTCAGCGAAGAGAACAGGGGACGAGGCTGAGCGTGTGCCGCTTTCATCTGCTGGCGCGCGGCGAGCATGGCGCGGCCCAGGCTGCCGTGTTTCGCTTCCATATCGGCAAAGCGCGGCAGCACGGCCCGCACGCTGAGCTGATCGGAATCGCCGCCATAAACGCCGGAGAGGAGCGGGTCGGCGAGGCGATCCACCATTTCCCGCCCGTAGTGGCGTTCTACCAGTGAGGCAACGGTTTCGTCGCTTTCCGCTTTGTGCGGCGGATGGAACCACTCCTGCGCCATCCGCAGCTTGGTGGAAAGCGAAAAGAGGGGCGAGAGTACGGTCGGCAGAATGCGCGTGGGCACCATGAACATCAGCCCGTCGGGCATTTCGATCAGCCGGTTGCCGACAACGATGTAGGTCTTGCGGCGAGCATCATTGGAGCCGATCAGGTCTCCGCCAATTCCAAGTTCGCGACAGAGATCGGCAGCCCAGGGCTTTTCCGTGATGAAAGAATCCGGGCCGGCTTCGATGAGGCAATCTTCCACCCGCTCCGTGACCAGCACGCCGCCCAGCCGGTGGCTGGACTCGTAAAGCGCATACTCGAGCGCGGCTCCCTGCCGTTTCTGGGTTTCCAGCGTGTATGCCGCGCTGAGGCCGGAGATGCCACCACCAATGATGGCGATGCGTTTCATGCGGATTTGACTCCGGCAGCCGCGAATCGGCGTCGCGCGAGGTCGGCCAGTGCCGCGGTGAGGGAAGACGATCCGTTCAGCGACTCGGCACGCCACAACCGCATCCCGCGGTCGCGCGCGAATTTCTGAAACGCGATGTCCACGTCGTAGAGCACTTCCACATGATCGCAGAGAAAGCCGATGGGCTGCAGGAAGACGCCAGCGTGACCGCGGGTTTGCAGACCGGCGATGGTGTCCTCAACGGTGGGGCCCAGCCAGGAGCCGCCGGACATGCCCTGGCTTTGGAATGCAAAAGTCCAGTCGCCGTCGTTGAGTTGCGCTTCTTTCGCCACCAGCGCGGCTGTTTCTCTTGCCTGCGCTTCGTAGGGATCGCCCTCAGCGATGGTGCGCGTGGGAACACTGTGCGCGGTGAAGATGATGGGGGCCTTGGCGCCCAGTTCGCTGCAGGCCGATTTCCAGCCAGCTCGAAGTCGTTCCGCAAAGGCGCGAATCAGGAACGGGTGATCGTGCCAGGACTCGATGAACTCCAACGCAAAAGGCAGGGGCGCGGCTTCTTCGCCGGCGAGGGCGCGACGATAGAGACCAACGCTGGTGCGAGAATTCTGTGGCGCAAGACAGATGGCAACCGTGTGGGTGATGCGATCAGTCACGATGTGATGGATCGCATCCGCGATCAGTGGTTTCCAATTGCGCATGCCGATGTAGACGGGAACGCTGAGCGCTTCCTGCAGGCTGGTGGCCTGCTTACGCGTCCAGTCGAGCAGCGGCGAGCGCCCGATCAGGCTGTACCGTTGCTGCACTTCCCGCACCACCGCCTCCGGCATGGCATGCCCGCCAGCGATGTTGCGGAGAAATTCAGGAATGTCTTCAATCCGCTCCGGAGTTCCGTGGGCGATCAGTAGGACGGCGGGTTGGGAAATGGGGCTCAAGGTTGGAGTTTCGCGCTGCGGAGTGACTGATCGCACATCTATCCGTGCCGGGCTGCGTATTCCTGTACAAACTTGGCCAGGTTGAGCACGTTCTCCACCGGAGTCTCCGGCAAAATGCCATGACCCAGGTTGAAGATGTGACCCGGCCGTCCAGCAACGCACTGCAAAATTTCTTCGGCGCGGGACTTCAGTTCCTTCCAACTGGCGAAGAGCAGTACCGGATCGAGGTTTCCCTGCACCGCACCTTTGAAGTCCAGGCTGCGCCAACCTTCATCCAGCGGGATGCGCCAGTCCATCCCCATGACATCGGCGCCAGTTTCCTTCATGGAGGGCAGGAGCGCAGTGGTATCGGTGCCGAAATAGATGACGGGCACACCGGCCTTGCGCACCTTCTGCACGAGCTGGGTGGTACGCGGCAGGACGTAGCGACGGTAGTCTTCTACGCTCAGGCAGCCGACCCAACTGTCAAAAATCTGAATCACGTCGGCGCCGGCACGCACCTGCTCAATGGAATATTCGGCGGTGACGGAAACGAGCTTGACGAGAAGCTCGTCCCAGGCCTTGGGCGAGTTGTACATCAGCTTTTTGGTCTGGACGTAGTTGCGGGAGCCGCCGCCCTCGATCATGTAGCTGGCCAGGGTAAAGGGTGCGCCGCAGAACCCGATGACCGGCAGTTTGGCGCCAAAATGACGCGAGACCAGGCGCACCGCCTCGGCGACATAGCCAAGTTCAGCGGCACGATCGGTCCGCAACTGCGCAATGTCGGCCGGTGTGCGCAAGGGCTTCTCAATCACCGGACCTTCACCGGCTTCAAAACGAAAAGGTAAGCCCATGACTTCCAGCGGCAGCAAGAGGTCGGCAAAGATAATGGCGGCGTCCACGCCCAGAATCTCCGCCGCGGTGATGGTGACGTCGGCGGCGATCTCAGGCTTCTTGCAGATTTCAATCAGCGAGTGCTGCTTGCGTACAGCCCGGTACTCCGGCATGTAGCGGCCGGCCTGGCGCATAAACCAGACGGGGGTCGAGCTGGTAGGTTGCGCATTGCAAGCGCGGACGAAGAGGGATTCGGGGGCAGCCATGAACTCCTCAATCTAACATTTTCGAGCAAATTTGGCCGTGATAGAAACCTCAGGAGCAATGAAGCAACGGCTGCTGGCGGGTCTCCGCCGAAAGCTTTGCCTCTCCGGGCCACCTCGGCAGAAGCGTAGAATTATCATCAAGCGTGCGCTCGGGAATCCTATTTCGCGTTCTTGGCCCTGGACAATGACGACGATCCGGCAGGAAGACTTCATTCAAAGTGTTGCTGATTCGCTGCAGTACATCTCTTACTACCACCCCGTAGATTTCATTCGCAGTCTCGCGCGCGCCTACGAGAAAGAGCAATCACCGGCGGCTCGCGATGCCATCGCACAGCTGCTCATCAACTCGCGCATGTGCGCTGAAGGCCATCGCCCCATCTGCCAGGACACGGGGATTGTGACCGTGTTTCTCAAGGTGGGCATGAATGTTCGCTGGGATACGGCGTTGGGCGTGGAGGACTTGGTCAACGAGGGCGTGCGACGCGCATATCTTCACCCGGACAACAAACTGCGCGCCAGCATCCTGGCCGATCCCGCCGGCCGTCGCAAGAATACAGACGACAATACGCCCGCGGTCATCAACGTTTCGCTGGTTCCGGGGAACACGGTGGAAGTGATTGTCGCGGCCAAGGGTGGCGGCTCGGAAGCGAAGTCAAAGTTCGCGATGCTGAACCCTTCGGACTCGATTGTGGAGTGGGTGCTGAAGACCGTACCGACCATGGGAGCGGGCTGGTGTCCGCCGGGAATTCTGGGTATTGGCATTGGCGGGACGGCGGAGAAAGCCATGCTGCTGGCCAAAGAAGTTCTTATGGAGCCGATTGATATTCAGGATCTGATGGCGCGCGGGCCCGCCAACCGCGCCGAAGAATTGCGCCTCGAGTTGTATCAGAAAATCAATGCGTTGGGCATCGGCGCGCAGGGGCTCGGTGGATTGACCACGGTGTTGGATGTGAAGGTGAAGGATTATCCGACGCACGCGGCCAACCTTCCGGTGGCGATGATTCCCAACTGTGCGGCGACCCGGCATGCTCATTTTGTCCTGGATGGCTCCGGGCCGGTGGCGCTCGAGCCGCCGTCGCTCGAAGATTGGCCCCAGTTGACTTACAACCCCACCGGCGCGCGCCGCGTGCATCTGGATTCAGTTACGCGCGCGGAAGTGGCCACCTGGAAGCCGGGTGAAGTTCTCTTGCTCAGCGGCAAGCTGTTCACCGGACGCGATGCGGCCCACAAACGCATGATCGAGATGCTGAACCGTGGCGAAAAGCTCCCGGTGGATTTCACCAATCGATTTATCTATTACGTTGGCCCGGTGGATCCGGTGCGTGATGAGGTGGTTGGTCCGGCTGGGCCCACTACGGCCACGCGCATGGACAAGTTCACGCGTCAACTGCTCGAAGCTACCGGACTGCTCGGCATGGTGGGCAAAGCGGAGCGCGGCCCGGCGGCCATTGCGGCCATTCGCGACAACAAAGCCGTCTACCTGATGGCCATCGGCGGAGCAGCCTATCTTGTCTCCAAGGCCATCAAGGCCTCGCGTGTCGTGGCGTTCGCCGATCTCGGGATGGAGGCGATCTACGAGTTTCAGGTGGAGGAGATGCCAGTGACCGTCGCCGTGGATGCGCGGGGCACCTCGGTGCATGAGACCGGCCCGGCGGAGTGGCAGGCGCGGATCGCGGAGCTGGTGCAGTTGCGTTAGGCGGGGAGAACTGAAGCCCAGGGAGGTCGTGGCTCCAGCCACTGATTCTCGTCCGCGCTCAGAATTGCGACCAACTGGTAGCCTTCTTCGGTTGAGTTGTCAAACAAGATGCTGTGATCCGCGCGGAGTATAGCAATTGGGAGATTCTCGAAACTTCGTTGGAAACGCCGCCGGACGTCTTTCCCCGGAACATCATGCCCGCCCGCGAGTACCCGCTGCCGGATTCGCGCCAGATTGATTTCGACATCGGACGTCCCGATATAGGCCAGGACGATCTCAAAGCCGCGCTGGCACGCCGTCAGCATGAGCTGCAGATATTTTTTCCCCGCCAGTGTGGTCTCCAAGGCAAAGCTCTTCTTTTGCTCCAGATGCTCGCCCACAGACTGAAGAACTTGCCGGGCGGCAGCGAACGCTGGGGTTGGAGACACCCTGGACTGCAGGGTGTTGGCAATGGCGTCAGGGTCGAGAACGGGAGTACCTCGAAACAGTTCAGCGTTCCATCGGGTGAGCGTTGTCTTGCCAGAGCCGTTGGCTCCAGCAATGAACGTCAGAGTTGGGCGGGTCACCGCGAGCTGGGTGCGGTCCGCGTCTGTGACTTCTGTTGACGTGCTGCCAGAATCTCCCGCATTCGCTTTCGTTCGATAACCAGGCCCGCACGTGCGGCCTGGGCCATCCTTTGTGCGAGTTCCAGCCAATTAGCAGCCACGAATACAGGATACCCTGTCGTCGGGCATTTTAGCTGATCTTTACAGCCAAGCAATTCAATGAGTTAGGCGGACGATCTGGTACACTTCATGGTTCGTGCACGACCCTTGGCAGCGTCTGCCTTTCCGACGGAGGGTGCCGTGCGCGTGCGCATGTAAGTCAGGAAGGGAATTCATTTTGGTTAGCCATCTTCGCGACGGTTGTTCCCTCTTGCCGCCATCATCTTTAAGAAAATTTGGAGTTTGCTTTCCCGTCATGAGACCCTCGGTGCGACTCAAGATTTTACTGATCCTATTCTCCGTCCTCTCGCTGCCCTCGTTCGCCAAAGATCCCAAGACTCCGCCCCCGGCGCCGCACCAGCCCTCTTACGAACTGCCGCAGCCCGACAAGGAGCGTCTTGACTTGACCCTGTACCAGCGCATCCGCGAGGAAGGCCTGGCACATTCGCACGTGATGGAATACGCCTCTGGGCTGATGGACGGCATTGGTCCGCGCCTCACCGGATCGCCCAACTTGAAAAAGGCGAATGAATGGACGCGCGACCAGTTCACCGCCATGGGTTGCGCCAACGCCCATCTGGAAGACTGGGGAGAGTTTGGCATCGGCTGGCAGGAACTGAATTCCGCGGTGCGCATGACCACACCCGAGCCCTCCGTCTTCATCGCGCGCGCCGGGCCCTGGTCGCCGCCGACCAACGGCGCCATCCGCGGCGACGCGGTCTGGGTCGACATCGAAGAAGACAAAGACTTCGAGCAGTACAAGGGCAAACTGGCCGGCAAGATCGTGCTTCTCGGAAAAATGCGCGAAGTGAAGCCGATTGACAAGGCGCTGTTCAAACGCCTGGGTGATGGCGATCTGAAAGAGATTGCCGAATACCCACTGAAAGAGGACGAAGACGGTCACGGCTGGCAGGACTACCTCAAGCGACTGCAATTTCGCGAGAAGGTGGGACAGTTTTTTGCCGACGAGCACGTGGCCGGCGCGTTAGTACCAAGCCGGGCAGGCCGTGGCGGGGGCGTTTCGGGCGGTACGATGTTTGTGGACAGCGGGGCAACCTTCGGCTTTTTTGCCTACCGGCGCGAACATGCGAAGCCGGTTCCAGTAGCCGCGATGGCCATTGAACACTACGGCCGCGTTTACCGCCTGCTCAAGGCCAAGGTTCCGGTGCAGATTGAAATGAATCTGGAAACTCGTTTCACCGGCGACCACGAACACGGTTTCGACACCATTGCCGAAATTCCCGGGACCGATCCCACCCTGAAGGATGAAGTGGTCATGGTCGGCGGTCACCTCGACTCCTGGGCCTCGGGCACGGGAGCCACTGACAATGGCGCCGGCACAGTGGTTGCTATGGAAGTCATGCGTATCCTGAACGCGCTGCAGATCAAGCCGCGCCGCACCATCCGCGTGGGCCTGTGGACCGGGGAAGAGCAAGGCGAATTCGGGTCCTACGGATACGTCAAGCAGCACTTTGGCTTTGTCCCGCGCTCCAGCGAGCCCGAGCAGATGAAGTTGACGGAGTACGACCGCAAAGCCGCAGGAGCGGTTCAGGTCCTGCCAGAGCAACAGAAAATCTCCGCTTATTTCAATGTGGACAACGGCGGCGGAAAAATTCGCGGCGTCTATCTGCAGCAGAATTCTGGCGTCGCTCCCATCTTTGCCCAGTGGATCGAACCGCTCAAGGATCTGGACGTTTCCACGCTTACCCTGCAGGACACCGGTGGCACCGACCACGAGGCCTTCGATGCCGTCGGCATTCCCGGTTTCCAGTTCATTCAGGACCCGCTGGACTATGGTTCGCGTACCCACCACTCGAACATGGATTTGTACGAGCGGCTGCAGGCTGAGGATTTGGCGCAAGCAGCGGTGGTGGAGGCAACGTTTGTCTACAACGCCGCCATGCGCGACCAGATGTTACCGCGCAAGGCGTTCCCACATCCGGAACTGGAAGAGCAACGCAAAGCTCCGCTCAAAGGCGTCATGCCCGGCGCAGCGCGCGACGAGGCGCCAGCACACCCGTAAGACAGTCAGTTCGATCCAGATGCCATGACGACTTCCCGCAGGTTGTCGTCGGGAATCCGGTCTACCAGCAGCAGGAACGGGTCAATGCCGGCCTTCTCCGGCATTTCATCCACCGCGAAGGTGTAGCTGGATTTTTCCTGGGTCACGTGCACGCGTTCGCGATGCAGCGTCTTGCCGTACTTCTTGCCCTTGTCCGGCTTGGCAAAGGCGCCAATGTCCATCCAGTCGTCCACGGCGACTTCGCTTTCGTTGCCTTTGGGGTCAGCTTTGTATTTGTGCGCTTCGACTTGGATGGTCACGTCGTACTTGCCATCGGTTCGTTTGTGGGCAGTGGCGTCGAGGGTGCGGTCGGAGAAAATCGTAATGTCTTCGAACAGGTCTTTGATCAGGTACTGCAACTGCGGCGGCGTCTCCTCCCGCAGAGCATCCAGCAGCGCCCAGGACGTGGGATAAGGCGGCTGCGCGTAACCGTATTTCAGAATCAGTTTGCGTAACGCCCGGTTGACCGCATCTTCGCCGATCATCTCCTTCATGTAATACAGGACCACACTGCCTTTCTGGTAGTGCACGTACCCTTGCTCCGACTCCACCTTGAACAGCGGACGCTCTTTCACCCGCTCCCGGCCGCGTGCTGCCAGATAACGATCCATCTCGTAGCGGAGAAATGTTCGCATCATGTCGCGGCCATACTCCTTTTCCATCACCATCAAAGCCGAGTATTGCGCCAGCGTTTCCGAGAGCACGGTCGCGCCTTCCATGTCCGCACCCACCACCTGGTGCGCCCACCATTGGTGACCCATTTCGTGCGCGACCACGTAATAGACCATGTCAATGTCGTCGGGATGGCCCAGGTTGGCGACGAATCCGATGGATTCGGAATAGGGCATGGTTCCCGCAAACGCCTGCGCGAAGCGCCCCCCAGATAACGGAAATTCGATGATGCGCGCTTCCTTGTGTCCGTAGCGCCCGAAGTTGCGTTCGTAGTAATCCAGCGACTTTTTGATCGAATTCATCATCCGGCTGACGTTCCACGGATGTTCCTTTAGGTAGTACACCTCCACCTTGATCCCGTTCCATTCCTCCCGCGCCACTTCGTAACGTGCGGAGATGAACGAATAGAAATTCAGCGACGGATGGTCGAGCTTGTACTCAAAATAGCGGCGCCCGTTCGCCTGCCACTCCCGCACCAGCGAGCCCGGTGCGATGGCGATCTGGTCGGGCGTAGTGCTGATGACCGTGTCCACATCTACCCAGTCGGAGTGCCCGCGCAGATAGCTTTCCCGGCAATCAGTGGTGCAATCGCGTTCCAGCTTGGGCATCAACTCCTGTTCCTTCAAACCGAACTTGCGCCGGTCGTTCGGGTCGGTAAGCTCGCGCTGATTGTCATAACCCAGTTGCGGACCGACGGTGTTGTTGAAGAACGTTCCGTTCGGCATCAATTGCGGCGCGCTAAGCTCGTTCTCAAACCCACGGGTGCGGCTGGTGGTGGTGAAGCTGACGGCCCGGATTTCACCGGGCTGTATCGGAGTGGTGAAGCGGTAAATACGGTAGAGCAGGCGCTGGTCGTCCTTTACCAGCTCCGTGCCTGGCAACTCAATCGTGGTGTCGTAGCCGCGCGCCAGAGAGAAGTGCGCTTCCCGCAGGGGTTCCTTCCCGGCATTGGTCAGCACCACCTCGCCGCGCATGGTCATGTTGCGCGTTTGCGGGTAGAGATCAATGTTGTAGCGCACGCTCAGGATGCGCGGCTGCGGCTGTTTGTCTAATGGCTTGTACGTCTTCTCGTAGTCGGCCTGCAGGCGCTGCATGTCCTTGGGGCCCATCATCTGGTTGAGAACGCGAGTGTTGTAGGTGATCCAAACCGCAGTCGCGCCCAACAGCAACAAACCGAAAACGCTCGCTGCCTTCCAGCCGCCGTGAAA
>JBGQDM010000063.1:0-18737 GCA_041495845.1 Terriglobia bacterium
GGATGACCGGCAAAGTCAAGTTCTTCTCGTACGGTGAAGATTCGCACGCGGACGCCCCGCTCGCGTTCGGTCGCGGCATCGCGCGGGAGAATGTAGGTCGTTTCCGAAAGATTCGTCTCCTTGGCCAACGCCTGCATTTCTGTGTCGCTCAAGCCGCGAGCGTCGGTGAAGACCGCCACCGCGTTACCCTCGAGCGGCTGGGAAGTAAACACGTCGACTTGTACTACCGCAAACTTGCGCACAGGTTTCCTCCTGCTGGATCCGCTTGAATTCCGCCGCCTCTGCATGTTTGACACTCTCCAGAAGCAGCCCGTATGCTTTTCTCGTTCTTAGACGATCGTCGCCTTTGTCGCGATTCTACTTTCTAGGAAAATCCAGCCACTACGACGGTCCGTTGCTTGTTTCTTGGAAGCGCATGGGGTCCGGTGATCCTCCCGGTCTTCAAAACCGGCGGGTGGCAGGTTTCCTGTCACCGGTGCGTTCGACTCGCACACGCTTCCGCCATTCCTTCTGGTACATTGGCCTGCTATGAAGCCGCTCCGCAGCTTTGCCAGTGACAACAACGCCAGCGTTCATCCGGAAGTGCTGCAGGCGCTGGCCGACGCCAACCGCGGTCACGTTATCGGTTATGGCGACGATCCCTATACTGCACGGTCGGTCGCCAAATTTCGCGAGCACTTCGGCGACGTGGAAGTTTTTTTTGTGTTCAACGGTACCGGCGCTAATGTGCTGAGTTTGCAGGCGCTCACCCGTTCCTTCCATGCGGTCTTGTCCACCGAGACGGCGCATATTCATACCGACGAGTGCGGCGCGCCAGAAAAATTCACCGGCTGCAAGATCGTGGTCGTCCCCACCGCCCTCGGAAAGTTGACGGTGGAGAACGTGGCGCATCATTACCACGGCATCGGCGACCCACACCACGTGCAGCCGCGCGTAGTCTCGATCACGCAAGCCACGGAATTGGGTACGGTCTACCAGCCCGATGAAATTCGCGCGCTGGCTGAGTTTTGCCATGCGCACGACATGTTCCTGCATGTGGATGGTGCGCGGATCGCCAATGCCGCGGTCAGCCTCGGTTTGGACCTGTGCCAGATCACCGGCGATCTCGGCGTGGACGCACTCTCTTTCGGCGGCACCAAGAACGGCTTAATGGGCGCAGAGGCGGTTGTCTTTTTCCGCCGCGAGCTAGCGCAGAATTTCCTTTACTGGCGCAAGCAGAGCATGCAGCTGGCATCGAAGATGCGTTTTCTTGCGGTGCAGTTTGAGACTCTGCTCACCGGCGACCTGTGGCGGCGCGGCGCTCAACAAGCCAATCGAATGGCTCGCCTCCTGGCGGAGAAACTGCGCACCATCGCGCAGGTGACAATCGTGTATCCCGTGGAAGCGAACGGAGTGTTTGCGAAAATTCCCAAGGCGGCGATCCCGATCATTCAGGAACGGTATTTTTTCTACGTTTGGGACGCTGAGCAAGGAGTGGTGCGCTGGATGTGCTCCTTCGACACCACCGAACAGGACGTTGAGGACTTTGTTGCTTGTGTCGCGAGCGTCGTGCAGTCGCCAGCCACGGCCTTGCGCTGAGCCCTGGCCTCGGCTTCACGCATCTTCCCGCAGCAACTTTCCCAGTGTGGCCTTGTGCCTTTCCGCGGGTCGCTTCTTCTTGTCTGGAACGATGCGCGCCACCGGTGGGGCACCGATCTGCTCTCTCGCGGCTGCCTTCACGGCCTTGGTTACATCAAACCGTTTTTTCTTTCTCTTCGCCACGACGATTATCTTGCCACACTTCTCCGGCCTCGCCGATGCCATAATAGAGGGCTGTCAAAACACGAGGCCTCATGGAAGAGCGTGATTTTTTTGACGAGAAGTCGGAAACGAAAAAAGCAAACCTGACCTGTCCGCACTGCCGTCAGGCGGCCGAGTATGACATTGCCTGGCTGGTGCGCACCAAGAAAAAGCAACTGCCCGGACGCGCGGATGAACGCGATCGTGCCCGCTTTGCCAAGCTGCGCTCGTACATGGTGCGGCGCGACGATCTTGTGGGTTGCAAGAATGTCCGCTGCCGCAAGCGGTTTGAAGTTAGCAGCCTGCAAACTGTGGTGGATCTGGAGTAGGCGCGCGTCCACCCAGCCCTGGGCTGCGGCCTTTCCATTATACTTTCCAGTTTGGCTGGATGCGCTGAGCCGGTTTCCGTGCGTTCCCGCCCCGAGGTGATACGTGAAGATTCTCGTCTGCATGAAGCAGGTGCCCCAGAAGGATGCGCCGCTTAAACTCAACGAGACCGGTACCTGGATCCGGGAAGATGTTTCCTACGAAGTGAACGAACCGGACGCGTACGCGCTGGAAGAAGCGTTGCGGCAAAAGGAAAAGCACGGCGGCGAGGTGGTTGTGATCACCGCCGGTCCGGCGCGGTCGCAGCAGGTCTTGCGCGAGGCGCTGGCCAAAGGGGCGGATCGCGCCATCCACCTGGAGGGGGAAGGGTTCGTGGGACTGGATGCGCTCAACACGGCGCGCGCCTTCGCTGCCGCCATCAAGGACGAAAACTTCGATCTGCTCTTTACCGGTTTGCAGTCCGATGACTACGGCTTCGCGCAGACCGGCGTGGTGCTGGCGGAACTGCTCGGCTGGCCGCACGCTACCATCATCATGCAGATCGAGAAGAAGGAGTCGGGCATCCGCGTAAAACGTGAGCTCGAAGCCGGATATTTTCAGTTTGTCGAAATGCCGCTGCCCGCTGTGCTCACCATTCAATCCGGCATCAACAAGCTGCGCTACGCCACGCTGATTGGTATCAAGCAGGCCAAAAACAAACCGTTACGCAAAGTGGCCATGGCCGAAATCGAGAGCGCACTGAGCCCGAACCTGCAGAAGATTGAACGCCTTTACGTGCCGCAGAAAACGAAGAAGACGGAAGTGCTGGACGGCACTCCCGCAGAAGTGGCCAGGAAACTGGTGGACAAGCTCCGCAACGAAGTGCGTGTGCTGTAGCCTGTGCGTCAGGTCACAGACGCAGGGTTAGGGTCCGCACATACTAAAGTCGAGACAGGGTTATGTTTCGGACCGGAGGTTTGGTTATGGCAGAGCTTGCGGACAAGCGGGAAACAGGCGCCAGCCTCATGTTTATCGGAGTGGCGCTGTGGGTGGCCGATCTGCTGGTGATTTTCTTTGCGCCCGGAGCGCGTACGGCGCAACAGCACACCGGCTTCAACATGATCATGGTGCTGCTGTTTCTGCTCGGCGTTTGGTTCATGCTGCGCGGCGTGAAGATCAGGAAACAGAGCGCAAAGGAGTAACACGGAAAGCATGGCGGACACGATCCTCGTTGTGGTGGAGCAGCACCAGGGAAAGTTGAACCGGGTCTCCTGGGAAACGATTGCCGCCGGACAGAGTCTGGCCGCCGAGACCGGCTGGACGCTGGAAGCGGCGGTGGTGGGCAGCGGAGTGAGCGCGATTGCCGCCGAAGTTGCCGGCATGAAGCTGGCCCGGGTACATGCCATCGAGTCGCCGATGCTGGAGCGGTACACGCCGGACGCGTTTTCGTCGGCGTTGCAACCGTTGCTGGCGTCTCTCCAGCCGAAACTCGTGCTCCTGCCGCACACCTATCAGGTGCGAGATTTTGCGCCCAAGCTGGCCACCGCGCTGGGGCGCAGCTTAATCAGCGACTGCATCGGATACCGCAGGGATGGTGGACGTCTTCATTTTACTCGACAGATGTTCCAGGGAAAATTTGCCGCTGACGTGAGCTTCACTTCGGACCCGCCCTGGTTTGTCACCTTCCAGAACGGCGCCTTCCGGGCTGACCAAGCGGAAGCCGGAGCGGCCACCGCGCCCGTAGAAACTCTCAACGCGCAGATCCCGGCCAGCGCCGTGCGTAACCAGCCGGAAGAATGGTTCAAAGAGGCGAAGCAGGCAGTTGATCTCACCCAGGCGGATATCATTGTAGCGGTGGGCCGCGGCATCAAAGAGTCCAAAAACATTGATCTGGCCAAACAACTAGCCGACGCTCTGGGTGGTGAGTTGGCGGCCTCTCGCCCCATCTGTGACAACGGCTGGCTGCCCATGGATCGTCAGATTGGGTCTTCCGGCCAAACCGTTTCGCCCAAGCTCTACCTCGCCCTTGGCATCTCAGGCGCCATCCAGCATATTGTCGGTATGAAGGGTTCACGCTCGATCATCGCCATCAACAAAGACGCCGAAGCGCCGATCTTCGAGATCGCCGACTTTGCCGTTGTCGGCAGCCTCTTCGACATCGTTCCACCGCTGATTGAGGCTGTGAAAAAAGCGAAAGCCGGAAACTGAGTCCAGAATTGTCCGGCTTGGTTCCGTGCCATGATTCGAGGCTGCAGGGGGATAAGTCTGTCCCTGATCCCATGCGTTCAGCCACCCGCCTCCGGTATGATTACGGGTTCGCTGTCGCTCGTCGGAGCCAACGGACCTCGCACCCATGATCACCTTTCGCAAACCTCTCGAAGGTGTGGAACGTCCGCAGATGCCCGCCGACGTTGTCATTGTGGGCGGCGGCCCGGCGGGAATGGCCTGCGCGTTGCGCCTCAGCCAACTCATTGACACGCACAACCAGGAACACCCCGAAGCGCCGCTCAGCAAGGAAAACATCTACGTGCTGGAAAAGGCCCGCGAAGTCGGCCAGCATTGCCTTTCCGGAGCGCTGCTTGATCCGAGAGCCGTTCGCGAGCTGCTTCCGGATTTCCAGACCGACGCGCCCATTGAGGCTGAAGTCAGCCGGGAAGCCGTCTACTACCTGACAGAAAAGGGGCGATTCAAGTTGCCGGTGACGCCGCCGCCGCTGCAGGACCACGGCAACTACGTGATCTCGATCAACCGTTTCGTCAAGTGGCTGGGCGAGAAAGTGGAAGCTGCGGGAGTTACCGTCTTCACCGGGGTTGCCGGAGCGGAGCTGTTGTTCGAGGGCAACCGCGTGACCGGCGTCCGCACCGACGACAAAGGCGTGGACAAGCAGGGCCAGCAGAAATCGAATTTCGAGCCGGGTTACGACTTGCAGGCAAAGGTGGTCATTCTCGCCGAAGGTACGCGCGGATCGCTGACCAAACAACTGGTTTCGCGTTTTGATCTTGCCCGCGATTCCAATCCGCAGACCTACGGTGTCGGTATTAAAGAACTTTGGGAGTTGCCCGCGGGGCGCGTCGCTCCCGGTGAAGTGATCTACACCATGGGCTGGCCTCTTACCGCGCAGGAGTACGGGGGCGCGTGGATTTACGGCGGCAAAGACAACATCGTCTCTCTCGGCTTCGTCACCGGACTCGACTACGCCGACCCGCGCCTCGATTCGCAGCGCGTTCTTCAGGAATTCAAGCAGCATCCTTTCATCGCCGAATTACTCGCCGGCGGAAAAATGATGCGCTACGGCGCCAAGTCGCTGCCCTACGGTGGATGGTGGGCGCTCCCGGCCCTTGCCGGTGACGGCTTCATGATCGTCGGAGACTCGGCCGGCTTTCTGAACGCCGCGCGCCTAAAAGGGATCCATCTGGCGATGAAGAGTGGCATGATCGCCGCTGAAACTGCGTTCGACGCGCTGCGCAAAGATGATTTCTCGCCCGCCACGCTCGGCCTCTATCCGCACCGCATCGAACAGAGCTGGATTAAAGAAGAACTTTGGCGAGTGCGAAACTTCCACCAGGGTTATGAACGAGGATTTTGGCGGGGCTTGGCCCACACTGTGCTGCAGCAGGTGACGTTCGGTCGCGGGCTTCATCGCCGCTATCCCGCGCACGCCGGGCATACCCGGATGCAACCACTGGCTCAGATTCGCCGGGAAGGCGAAGGCGCGCACCTCCTCGGCGACGCCAAGGGCGATGGCAAGCTGACGTTCGACAAGCTCACCGACCTCTACCACTCGGGCACGAAACATGAAGAGGACCAACCCGCTCATCTCGTGATTCAGGACACCAACTTATGCAGCGCGCGTTGTGCCACGGAGTTCGGCAATCCGTGCACCCACTTCTGTCCCGCCAACGTTTACGAAATGGTGGAAGACGCCAGTGTCCCCAACGGCAAGCGCATCAGCCTGAATGCCGCCAACTGCGTGCACTGCAAGACTTGTGACATCGCCGACCCCTACCAGATTATTACCTGGGTTCCGCCAGAGGGTGGCGGCGGGCCGAACTACGACGGCATGTGAATGCTCCGGCTACTGCCGCAAAAAGGCTATAATCAGCGTGAGTTTCCGACCACTTCGTCCTTCGGCTAGGGCCATGGCGAGGCGGCGGCGGGCGATTCTTGTACGAGCCTGGTCCATGTGTGGCTGAGGATTTTCAGGCATCACTACAGGCGTCGCCCCGAGGGTCCGGGTGGAAACGCCCGCACCTCCCGAGCTTTGCGAAAGGCTCATGGAAAGGAAACACTCACCGGCGTTCCGCGCCTGGCGTGTCGCCTTTCCTGAGCTGGCATCAAAGAATCTGCGATAGCTGACTACAGGTTTGCGAATTGTCCCTGACTGACAAATTCGGCCGCGCCATCACTGACCTCCGAATCTCGGTCACCGATCGTTGCAACTACAAATGCGTGTACTGTCGGACGGGCAACAATGGCGCGGTGTATGCCGAACTGCCATTCGCAGATTACTTGCGCATGACCCGGGTGATGGTCGGCCTCGGTATCCGCAAGATTCGCCTCACCGGCGGCGAGCCGCTGCTGCGGGGCGGGCTGGTCAATTTCGTGCGCGATCTCGCACAACTCCGCACCCTGGAGGGCAAGAAACCTGAGCTCGCCCTGACCACCAACGGGCACCTGCTCGCCGAAATGGCACGGCCGCTGCAAGACGCGGGCCTCGACCGCGTCACCGTCTCCATGGACGCAGTTGACCCCGATCGTTTTGCCCGCATCACGCGCGTGCCTGCCGGTTTCGATAATGTGCTGGCCGGCGTTCGCGCCGCTCGCCAAACCGGACTCCACCCGGTAAAAGTGAATTGCGTGTTGCTCCGCGGATTCAATGAAGACCAGATCATTCCCTTCGGCATGTTTGCCCGTGAGGAGAACGTGATTGTCCGCTTCATCGAGTTCATGCCGCTCGAGGAAGACCGGCTGTGGTCGCCGCAAACCGTAGTTACGCTGCAGGAGGTCGTTGCCCGGCTCTCGGAGTTTCGTCCGTTGGTGGAGATTCCGCACGAGCGCAGCGAGACGGCGCGGCGCTACCGCTTCGACGACGGCATCGGCGAAATCGGCATCATCGCTCCGGTTTCCATGCCCTTCTGTGGACACTGCAGCCGCATTCGCCTCACCTCGGACGGCAAGATTCGCACCTGTCTGTTTTCCGTCTTCGACCACGACCTCGTGGGCCCGATGCGGCGCGGCGCTTCGGATGCAGAGCTGGCGGAATTGATTCGCGGCGTCGTCGCCCGAAAAGAAGAACGTCACCACATTGGCGAGCCCGATTTTGTGCCCGCGTCCAGAACCATGGTGCACATCGGCGGCTAGCTGAAATGGTGGCGAGGGCAAATTGTTGCGTCTCGACCCCAGGCCGCCGCAGCCCTCCCTCCCCTTGGGGTGCCCAGACCTTCCCCCTTGTCATTGTCCCCAACTCCATGCAAAATAAGACCGGATGTGAGGGTTGCTCCGGAGGCAACGAAACCATGCGCCTTCCGATAAGCCCGCGCATCGAATAAGCAGTAAGAGTCGGCTTCAACATCCCCGCAGGTTGGGCACAACGTGCAGTGAACCTGCTGGAGCCGCCGGGTGCTTTCAACATCCCCGTTTCAAATCGTGAGTGGAAGCCACTGTTTCCCCACGCTTTGGAGCTGAAAGCGAGTTCACAACTTGGCTACGATCACTAGTACGTGCTCTTTGGAGAACTATCTCGTTCTCCCCGACCACACGATGGACGCGAGGATTGCCGCGGCCAGGGCCGCTCTGGGCAAAGACTGCATCGTTCTCGGACACCACTATCAACGCGATGAAGTCATTCGCTTTGCCGATGTTCGCGGTGATTCCTATAAGTTGGCGCAACTAGCCGCACAGGCCGGTGGACGTTACATCGTTTTCTGCGGCGTGCACTTCATGGCCGAGAGCGCGGATGTGCTCAGCCAGCCCGGTCAGGTCACCATCTTGCCTGACTTGAATGCCGGTTGCTCCATGGCGGACATGGCCGAAATCACGCAAGTGGAAGATTGCTGGGAGCAACTGGTCCACGCCGGGCTGACCAGCGATGACGGTCAGGGGATTACGCCGGTTACTTATATGAACTCGGCCGCCGCCATCAAGGCCTTCTGCGGCGAGCGTGGCGGCGTGGTTTGCACTTCTTCGAACGCGAAGGGTTCGTTCGATTGGGCGCTGGCGAAAAATCCAAAGCTGTTGTTCCTGCCCGACCAGCACCTCGGTCGCAACACCGGATTTCGCATGGGCATTCCTTTGAACGAGATGGTGGTGTGGGACCCGTACCAGCTCAGTGGTGGCGTTTCACCCGATCGCCTGAAAACGGCTCGCGTCATTCTCTGGAAGGGTCATTGCTCGGTGCATCAACGCTTCTTGCCGGAGCACGTGGACAACGTGCGCGCCAAGTATCCTGGCATCCGGGTGATCGCTCACCCGGAATGTCGCTGGGAAGTTTGCCAAAAGACTGATGGCATCGGCTCCACCGAAGGCTTGCTCAAACTCATTCGCGAAGCGCCGGCAGGAACCATGTTCGCCGTCGGCACGGAAATTCATCTGGTCAACCGCATGGGGAAAGAATTTGCCGCGGAAGGGAAGAAGGTCATCACGCTGGACGATTCCGGCTGCCTGTGCACCACCATGTACCGCATTTCTCCGCAGCATTTGTGTTGGGCGCTGGAGAATCTGGTGGACGGCAACATCGTCAACCAGATCAAAGTTGCCGATGACGTCAAGCACTGGGCGCGCGTGGCGTTGGATCGGATGCTGGAGATTCACTGACCAGATTCACTGACGACGATCAGTCAGCCGACTGTAGCACAATACCTCTGAATTCCTCGTCTGTCAGCAGCCCACGTTTGGCAATGGCGCGCTTCTTCACCGCGGCCAGGATGTTCGCGCGCTGATCGTCCGGCAGGGTCAGGCCAAGTTCCTTCGCCTTCAGGTCAATGCTGTCCAGTCCGCTCTTTTTCCCGAGGACAATGCGCCGCTCCGCTTTCACCAGCTCAGACGAGTAGGGCTCAATCGCCTCCGGAATGTGAAACTGGCTGGCCACTGCCCCGCTCTCGCGCATGAAGAGGTTTTCTCCCACCAGCGGCTTCCACGCGTCCAGCGTATAACCGGAAGCGCGCGCTACCACGCCGGAAACTTCACGGACTTTCTGTAAGTCGAGCGCCACGGGGACGTCATAAAGGCAACGCAACGCCAGCGCAATTTCGGCGATGTCCGCATTGCCCGCGCGCTCCCCCATCCCGTTGATCGTGCCCTGAATCCAGGAGGCGCTTGCGCGCACCGCCGCCACCGCGCACGCCGTAGCCATGCCGAAATCATTGTGTCCATGAAAGTGCAGTGGGACGTTGGGGCCAACCCACCCACGCACCTCGCGCACCAGAATTTCCACTGCTTCTGGGCTGCACGCCCCGATCGTGTCCACGACTACAATCTCGGAAGCGCCTGCTTCCAGCGCCGCCAGATAAACCCGCCGCAAAAACTCCAACTCTGTCCGCGTTCCGTCGACCGCAAAAAAAGCCACCTGAATCGAGTTCTTGCGCGCCAGCGAAACGGCTTCGGCAATTCGCCGCAGCACGTCATCCGGTTGCATCCCGTAAGCCCGCAGCTTGATGGCGCTGGTAGGAGCTTCAATGATGGAAGCGCGAAGTCCAAGCCGGACCAACTCCTCCACATCGGCGCGCACCGCGCGGGAGAAGCCCCACAGTTCAGCTTTCAGCCCAGCCCGCTGCATCAACTGAATGGCTTCGCCGTCTTCCGCTGAAACCCGCGGGAACCCGGCTTCGATGCGGCTGACGCCGAGTTCGTCGAGTTTGTGAGCGATTTCCAGTTTCTGCTGCGGCGACAGAACCACGCCCACCGTCTGCTCGCCGTCGCGCAGCGTGGTGTCGTAGAAGCGCACCATCTCCCGGGGAAACGCCGCACGGATTTCCGGTCGTCGGTTCAACTCCGATACCCAGACCTGGTTTTCCATGTTCGTCTTCAGGCTTCTAGCGATAACTTTCCTGCGTCGCCAGCGCCTTCGGTTTCTTCCCGTAGGCCTGCTCCCAGGAAATCACCGGGTTGCGCAGAATGCCAATTTTCTCGATTTCGCATTCCATTACGTCGCCGGGTTTCAAGTACCAGGCTTTCGGATCGCCGCTGAACGCAGCCACACCAGACACCGTGCCGGTTGAGACCACGTCGCCCGCCGAGTAGCCCATGGGGGAATAGTGCGAAAGAATTTCTGGAATCTTCACCGACATCTTGCTGGAATGCGAGCGCTGCCGCGACTCCCCGTTTACGCGCAATTCCATCGCCAGATTGTGCGGGTCGGAAATCTCGTCGGCGGTAACAATCCACGGGCCCAATGGGCAAAACGTGTCGATGGCCTTGCAGAAGCTGAACACGCCCGACTTCATTTCACGGCGCTGAATGTCGCGGGCAGTCACATCGTTAAAAATCACGTAGCCGCCGATGTAGTCCCTCGCCTCGTCAGGCGTAAAGTGTTTGCCGCTTTTCTTCATCACCACGGCCAGTTCCAGTTCGTAGTCCAGTTCCTGCGTCAGATGTTCGGGAAAGATGACGGGCTCGTCCGGCCCGATGATGGCATCCACGTTCTGGAAGAAAACAATCCACGGCATTACGGGATGCGAAAACCCTGCCTTCGTAGCTTCCTCATGATGCTCACGGAAGTTGCCCGCCGTATGGAAAAATTTCTTGGGGATGATCGGCGCTTGCAGGCGAATCTCGCTCAGGGAATAAAAAATGTTTTCGCCGCGGGGCCCGCGCGTCGCTGGCCCCTGCTCCAGAACAAAACGCAGCGCGTCGCGGGCCGCATCCAGGCTCAGGTCGCCGCCCCGGAAAAGCGCTCGCATTTCCGGCGGAACCAGCGCGTCGGCCAAACGGTAAAACGCGCCTGCTTTACGGACCCGCTGCAGATGTAAGGCACACGCGGTGTGCAGATCGACAATCCGGCCATCCTCGGCGAGCGCGCCGATGCGCGATTGGTGGGCAGTTTCGAAAGTTACCAGACGCATATGGGTGATCTCGATGAGCGGCAAAGCGAACGCCGGCGAGACAAAGCAGTCTACGGTCAGAAGACGCCTGCTGTCCACCATGCGGGCGCGCGTGACGCCGGTGCCGTGCCCCAGTTACGAAGGTACTCTGCCCTGCTTTCGCTTCCTCGCCTAATGTTAGCGTGCAGGCATTTTCGCCGAGGAGTAGAGGTGCGTTCTCGCTCGCAATCCTGGATGTTCATGCCGTGGCCGGCGAGGGCGCTCACCGCCCTGGTCATTAGCAGCGGCCTGTTCGTGATGTACCTGGCAGCGTGGCGTTCCAGCATCAGCGACCCGCTGCAATTCCTAGTCTACCTCACCATCGCGGTCATCGCCTCGCGGCTCAAGGTCCGCTTGCCTGGCATCACCGCCTCTCTCTCGGTGAATTTTCTGTTCATGTTGCTGGCTTTGGTGGAATTTGGTTTTGCGGAAACGCTGGCCATCAGCGGCGCCGCCGCTCTGGCCCAGGAATTGTTCGACGAGCGGCCACGACCGCTGCACCTGGCCTTTCAGGTATGCAGTGTGACCACTGCTGCCGCCGCGGCCTACAACGTCTTTCATTTCACTTCCCACCACCTGGCCGCGGTGGGTTTCTCGCTTCCGTTGTTGCTGGCGGTGTCGGTATTCTTCGTCGCCAATACGTTACCCACCGCGGTGCTTAGTTCGTGGACTGAACAATCTTCGCTGCGGAAAATTTGGCCGGAATTTTACTTTTGGACATTTCCCTACTACCTCGTGGGTGGCGGGCTGGCCGGATTCGTGAGCTGGCTCAATCACGCGTTCAGTTGGCAGGCGGCCCTTCTCGTCCTGCCGGTGGTGTACGTGGTCTACCGTTCCTATCGTCTCTACCTGGACAAGCTGGCGAGCGAGCGGGGCCACGTGGAGCAGATGGCCAGCCTGCACCTGCGCACGATCGAAGCCCTGGCGCTGGCCATTGAGGCCAAAGATCAGACCAGCCACGCTCACCTGCAGCGGATTCGCCTGTACGCAGTAGAGATTGCCCGCAAGATGCTAGTCCCTGCGGAAGACATTCAGGCCATTCAAGCCGCGGCATTGTTACATGACATTGGCAAGCTGGCGATTCCGGAACACATCACCGCCAAGCCCGGCCGGCTCACTCCCGAGGAATTTGAGAAAGTCAAAATTCACCCGCTGGTAGGAGCGGAAATTCTGGAGCGCGTGCAGTTCCCCTATCCCGTGGTTCCCATTGTGCGTGCTCACCACGAGCGTTGGGATGGCGCCGGGTATCCACTCGGCCTGCGCGGGGAAGAAATTCCAATGGGAGCACGAATCCTGGCGGCGGTCGATTTTCTCGACGCGCTGGCGACCGATCGCCAATACCGGCGGGCGTTGCCGCTGGAGGAAATCATGCGCCGCTTGAACGCCGAGTCCGGCGCGGCCTTTGATCCCCGGGTGGTGAAAGTCCTGCAAGATAATTACGCAGATCTGGAGCGGTGGGCCAGACTCAAGATTGGGCAGATGCCGGAAAGTGCGCTGTCCGTGGGCGTGCAAGTGACTCGGGGCGCGGCGCCGGCGACGGGGTTCGAGGAGACGCACGGCAAGAAAAGTGAGCGCACTGGAGATACAACCTTCCTTGCCTCCATCGCCGCCGCTCGGCAGGAAGCGCAGACCCTTTTTGAATTGACCCAGGAACTGGGCGCATCGCTGAGCCTCGATGAGACGCTCTCCGTTTTCTGCACCAAGCTGGAGCGCCTGGTGCCGTACGATTCGATTGCCGTTTACATCAAGCGCGAAGGCCATCTTGTGCCGCAATACGCGAGCGGAGAAAATTTCCGTTTTTTTGCCGCCCTGCCAGTTCCGCTGGGAGAAGGTGTTTCCGGCTGGGTGGCGCAGAACCGCAAACCTATCGTCAATGGCAACCCGACAGTCGAGCCGGGATATCCCCGCGATACTGAGCGTGTCACCCCGCTCCGGTCCGCGTTGTCAGTGCCGTTGGAGGGCGTCTCCGGGCTGCTCGGCGTGCTCACGCTCTACCGCGCCGAAAAGGATGGATTCAATATGGAGCACCTGCGCATTCTGCAGGCGATCACCTCCAAGGTCTCGCTGTCCATCGAAAATGCACTCAAATACCAGCAAGCCGAAAATTCTGCCACCACGGATTATCTGACCGAACTGCCCAACGCGCGGTCTCTGTTCCTGCATCTGGACCGGGAGATTGCCCGTTGCCGCCGGTCCAACACCACGCTCACGCTGGTCCTCGGCGACCTGAACGGCTTCAAACTGATCAACGACCGCCACGGACATCTCGAGGGCAACCAGGTGTTACGACTTTTCGCCAAGCGCTTGCGCGAGACCTGCCGCGAATACGATTACATCGCGCGCATGGGCGGAGATGAATTCGTCCTCGTCGTCCCCGGCCTCACCAAAGAAGGCGCCGCCAGCCGCGGTCAACAGCTCGCGCAACTCGCGGGCGAAGTTGGAATTGAAGTTTGCGATGAGGAGACGCTCTCCATCAGCATCGGTTTCGCCGTCTATCCGGAAAATGGCACCGACGCCGAGGGATTGCTGGCCGAAGCAGATCGCGCCATGTATCTCGCAAAACAACTCTTCTATGCCCAGCAGCCGGTGCCGGTCTCGGCAGCCAACCCGCCCAGCCGCAGTTCCGGGGCAGCGGCGAGCAGCTAGGCAAACATTCTTTACGGCTGCTCGACATTCTTTACCAGCAGCGGCTGGGCAGGTCCTTGTACCACCACTGCGGGCAGCTTTTGGCCATGCCCCCATCGCAGAAAATGATTTCCCCGGATGCGCCCGTCGCCGTGAGTTCGACCATCGGCCTTGATCAGTACCGCTGGGCCGTAAGCATCCATCACGAAATTGTTTTTCAGTTCCCACCCTCGAACATTGATTACCGCAATGCCCGCTGAAAACTGCCCGCCCCGTCCACCACGGCGGCACTGATTGCCGCGCAGGCGAATGCCCTCGGTCCGGTCTTCGTCCACAGAGTGCACCACCAGGTTGTACTCGCCGTCATCGGCTGCCGCGTTCCCAGCGATCAGCACATCTCGCGAGTCCTTCACGTCGATCGTATTTTCACCGTTGCCGCCGCCCGTGTTGTGAATAATTGTGCCGTGTTCGGAATGCCAGACTGTGATCCCGTCTTCTCCTGCGGGCGCGATCCGGTTGTCAGCAATGCGAAAATCTGTGACCCCGCTGGCTAGATAAATGCCCCAGTGTTCCAACCCGCGGGACACGGGCACAATCTCATTTTTTTCCATGACCAAGTGCGCGATGGTTCCACGCTGGGAGTAGGCGTAGATCCCAGCCGAGACACCCAGGCCGGGTCGCGTGCTCTCCACCTTGATCTTGCAGTTGCGGACCACAATGTCCCGCACCGTTCCGCCTCCAAGATAGATTCGGACCCCTTCGACGGTGCCGCGCGTTTCCAGTTCTTCGTAGACCACATGGCTCCGCTGGTTGTTATCAATGGCGGCCTCAGGAACGTATCGCTGGTCCTCGCTGCCGAGCACAGGTTTTGCGCCGCGTCCATATGCCGTGAAGATGATTGGGTGCTCTGGCGAGCCGGAACGGCGCGGCCGGAGCGTCTCCTGCCAGGAATCTCCGCGCCGGAACCGAACGCGGTCGCCCGGCAAAAATTCCGCGCGGGTTACCCGCGCCACCGTTTTCCACGCACGCCGGGCAGAGAGCCCGTCATTTTGGTCGAGACCGCTGGTGGAACTGACGAAGTAGTCCCGTGCTGCCCCTGGCTGCGCTGCTGCGGCCAGCAGGAAGAGCAAGCTAACGCGGAACACGATGCGCCTCAGGCCGCACCACGCTGGTGGGGTCTGACTTTGACGCTGGCCGGTGGCCGGCGTTGCCCATCCAGCGCTGGCGCCACACCTGCCAGGGCCCGGTAGGCTTGGTCAATCTGCGACACGATCTCCGGCCACATGTAGGACTGCGCCACCCGTCGCTGCGCCGCTTCTCCCGCCTGCTGGCGAATCTCAGGATCTCCCAGCAGCAGTTGCAACATGCGCGTCAGATCGGCAGCGTTACCGTGCTCGAAGGTGAACCCCGCACCTTCCACCAATTCAACATTTTCAGGAATGTTGCTGGTGAGTACGCAAACCCCCGCCCCCATGGCGTCCAGCAGTGCCAGTGACAGACCCTCCAGATCCGACGGCAGGACGAACACCGCCGCCTGGGTCAGCAGTTCATCGAGGGCCGCTCCCGTGACCCAATCCAGGAAGATGACGCGCTCGCTGGCATGGCGCTTCAATTTCCGGACGTAGTCGTCGGTGTAACTGGAGCCTCCCGCCAGGACAAGCTTTACGTTCGGCTGCGCTTCCAGCCGCTCGAACGCCTCCACGAGCAAGTGGCAGTTCTTCTCCGGTGAAAATCTGCCGAGGAAAAGAACGCATCCGTGCAAGTCCAAACCCTGCTCTGCCAGGGGGCTGGCCTGCGGTGGCTTCCGGAGCCGCGTCCCATTCGGAACATAAAGAGTCTCTTTGCCGTGCCGCACGCGAAAATAGTTCTGCAAGGTGCGCGACACGACCATGGTCTGCGAAGGCAGGCGCGCCGCCGCCATTTCGCCCGCACGCAGGACCCACGCCGCCATCCAGCCCCACTTCTTGCGCTGCCAGTCCAGGCCCTGCACCGTCACCGCCGTCTTGATGCCGAAGCACCGTGGAATCCAGGAGAACAGCGCCGGCCCCAGTGCATGGAAGTGAACGATGTCATAACCGGCGCGGCAAGCATGCAGTGTGCTCAGCAGGGTATGAATCAGCGTATCCAAGTGCTTCGTCCGCACTGTGGGTAGCCGCAGAAGGCGCATGCCGTTGTATTCCGCTTGCGCCGGGGTGAAATATTTCCGGCAATAGACGGTGACTTCGTTGCCCTGCTGCGCCAATAGCTGGCCCACCTCTTCGTAATAGACTTCGATGCCGCTGTAGCGCGAAATCACGCCGCGCCCGCCGATAAATGCCACCCGCAAGGGTCGCTGCGGTTGCACGGGAGCCTTGACCGTTCGCGGAAGGCTTCGCCGAGCCGCCGTTTCCGCGTAAAGCCGCACCAGGGCGCGGTAATGCGACTCCGGATCATGCTGAGTTTCCACCAGTTCGCGGCCCTTCAGTCCCATGGCATGCGCCAACTCCGGCCGCTGATGCAGAAAGCGCAGGGAGACTGCCAGATCCAAAACCTTACCCGGTGGGTAGAGCAATCCAGTTTCACCATGCTGCACCAATTCGCGGCGCGAGCCCAGGTCGCTGGCCACCACCGTGCGTCCGTGCGCATACGCTTCCAAAATGCTCTTGCCCAGGGTTTCGTATGCGTGTGACGGCAGCACGGTAAAGGCGCTCTGCGCGATGAGCGCGTGCAGCCCTTCCGGATCGACGTGGCCGAGAAAGATGACGTTGGACAACTCCAGCCGCTCGGCCAGGTCTTCCAGCTCACGTTTCTGCGGGCCCTCGCCGGCGATCAGCAACTGCGCATGCCGCACGTCGCGCATGGCATGCAGTAAGTCGGACACACCTTTCTCCGGCGACAACCGCCCGAAGTAGAGAATCGGCGCGTCTGTCGCCGGTGGCGTCACCGGCTCCGCAGGGATCCGCTGAAAGTGGTAGAGAAACTCCACCTGCTCGCGCGGCCATCCGCTCTGCACCATCTTGTCGCGGACAAAACGGCTCGGCGCCAGGAACCGGTCTACACATTTCTTGTACGTTCCCAGCCAGCGTTGGGTGTAGGCTTCCGCGGCCAGCACTGCCGCTTGTGCCGTCCCGCCAGAGTAGCAGCCGGCACTCACGACGTGCCAGTAGCTTCCCATGCAGCAACGCTCACAGGGCTCCCCCTGCCGCACAAAATTGTAGGTTGGGCACAGCATCTTGAAATCATTCAGGTGGTAGATCACGGGCACGTGTTGCGCCCGCAACTCCCAAAAAACCGACGGCGAAAGGTGATGGTAGATGTTGCGCACATGCGCCACCTCCGGCCGGAACTCGCGAATCAGCCGGCGCAGTCGCAACCGCGTCTGGCGCGAGTAGATGGCGTGCGCCGCCAGCCGTACTTTGCCGGGCAAGGAAAGCCGCCGGTCTTTGAAGTCCACACGGGGCGCGGCAAACTCCGCGTACGGCATGTCCTCCCCGCGCGGGTCTGCCATCGAGAACAGGGCGACCTCATGGCCCCGCTCCTGCATCAGCTTCATCAGCTCCAGCAGGTAGACTTCCGTCCCGCTGAATGGATAGTTGTACTTGTTGCAGTAGAGCACCCGCATGGTTTTCCGTTCCTTGCCGCGCCAGCCTTTCCAGAAGGACGGTCCGGAAATGCCGCAGGTTCGTCTCCCGACTGAAGTAACGGCGCACATGTTCGCGCGCCGCCTGCCGCAGCGGCCCCAGCCCGGAGCGTGTCCGCCGGATCAGGCAGAGCCGTTGCGTAAATTGTTCGATGGACCCCGCTTCAAAAAGAAATCCAGTGATGCCGTCGCGCACCAGTTCGGGCACGCCCGTGATGGCCGGCGCCAGGACCGGCCGGCCTTCTGCCATGGCTTCCATCAGGGTCAGCGGAATGCCTTCGCTGCGGCTGGTAAGCACAACCACGTCGGCGTCACGATAGAGAAACCGGAGCCGTTCGCGCTGCACGTGACCGAGAAGTTGCACCTCGTCTTCCAGTTTCAACCGGCGCAGCTGGCGCTCCAAATTGCCAAGCTCTGGTCCGGAGCCCGCAATCAGGCAGCGAAACGGCTCACCCGCGTCCTTCAGCTGTTTGCAGGCGTCGAGCAGAAAAGCGTGGTTCTTGACTGGGTGCAGCCGCCCCACCGCCAGCAACCGCAACACGCGGTGGGTGGAAATCTCGCCGCATCGGCTTGCCTGCGACGGAATGGACACGCCCATGCGCTGCAGCACCACCTTGCTGGAATTTACCTCTGGAAATCGGGTCAGCAGGAACTTCCGGTTGTATTCGGAGACGGTGAAGCAGAGCGCGCAGGTTTTGAGCTTCAGGTCGAGATAAGGCGCGTCGAGCAGCAGGTCGGAGCCATGGAGGGTAAAGCTGAATGGCACTTGCAACATCCGCGCCGCGACCATCGCCACCCACGACGCCGCGTAGCCGTGATGGGCGTGAATCTGCTGCACGCCCCTTTTCCCAAGCGCCAGGGCAAAGCACATGCCCAGCACGGTGTGGCCCAGGGCGCGAATTTTCGCGCCCCAGGGTTCGCGCCCCGACAAGATTCTCTGCCACACCTCTCGCAGCGCCTGCCGCCGCCGCGCGCACAACCAGAGGGCGCGCACCAGCAGCACCGGCGAAGGTGGAATCAGGCACAGCGCCCCGCTTTTCCGCGTAGGCCGCAAACTGCAGGCCACCACGCCGACGCCTTCACCCATAAGTTCACGAATCTCTTCGCCCACATAAGGCTCGACTGGGCTGGGGTATTGGTTGGCGAAATAAGCGAGAACCACCGGCTGGCGTCGCGAACTCATGACTCGCCCCCTTCCCGGGCCTGGATCTCAAAGGTGAAGCGAGCTTCGAACGGGAGCTCAACTTCGGCTGAATAAATGGCGACCGTCGCTGGCGTGACCCGCGCGGAAGTCAGCGCTACCCACCCTTGCAGCGGTTTCTGCTCGCCCC
>JBGQDM010000064.1:0-18547 GCA_041495845.1 Terriglobia bacterium
AGTGTTTCCGGCTCGATCTTGCAGGTCCACGCTCCCAGGCGCATGGTGCCGCCGAGTTCCTCGACGCCGCGCAACTCGCGCAGCTTGTAGATCACGCGGTGCGGCGTTGCCGGATCAAACTCGCTGGAGTTCGCTTCCGGCAATCCCGCGACATTGCGCGCAAACTCAATGCAGGCGGTCTGCATGCCCAGGCAAATGCCGAAGTAAGGTACCTTCTTCTCGCGCGCATAGCGGATGGCCAGCAGCATGCCCTCAATGCCGCGTTTGCCGAACCCGCCCGGCACCAGGATGCCGTCATAATCCTCCACCTGGGTGGCGCAATTCTCGTCGCCTTCCAACCCTTCCGCTTCAATCCAGCCGACGCTCAGTTTCAGATTGTGCGCCAGCGCGCCGTGCACCAGCGCTTCCTTCAGCGATTTGTACGAATCTTCGTACTCCACATACTTGCCAACAATCCCGATCTTCACTTCATCGCGCGGGTTGTAGACGCGGTGCACCAGTTCTTCCCAGCGGCTCAAGTCGGGCTCGCCCGCCTCCAGCCGCAAATATTTCATGCACAGCTTGTCCACTTCTTCGTGCGCGAAGACCAGCGGCACTTCGTAGATGGAAGCCACGTCTTTGGCGGTGATGACCGCGCTTTCCTCCACATTGCAGAAGAGCGCGATCTTGCCTTTGATTTCCTTCGACAAAAACCGGTCGGTGCGGCAGAGCAGAATGTCCGGCTGAATGCCGACGCTCAGCAATTCCTTTACCGAGTGCTGGGTGGGTTTGGTCTTTAACTCGCCGGCGGCGGCAATAAACGGCACCAGGGTCACGTGCACGAAGAGGGTGTGGTCGCGGCCCAGTTCCTGCCGCATCTGGCGGATGGCTTCAATGAACGGCAGCGATTCAATGTCGCCGACCGTGCCGCCGATCTCGACGATGGCGATGTCCACTTCTTGCGCCACCTTCTTCATCGCCGACTTGATTTCATTGGTCACATGCGGGATCACCTGCACCGTCTTGCCCAGGTAATCGCCCCGGCGTTCTTTGGCGATGATCTGCTCGTAGATCCGGCCGGTGGTCCAGTTGTTGTCACGGCTGAGGCGGGCGTGGGTGAAGCGCTCGTAGTGTCCGAGATCGAGGTCGGTCTCGGCGCCGTCGTCGGTCACGAAGACTTCGCCATGCTGGAAGGGCGACATGGTGCCGGGGTCAACGTTCAGGTAGGGATCAAACTTCATCAGGTTGACCTTCAGCCCACGGCTTTCCAGCAGGCAGCCGATCGAAGCTGCCGCCAGTCCCTTACCCAGCGAAGACACCACGCCACCGGTCACAAAGATGTACTTTGCAGCCATCTTTTTCTCGTCCTCAATTGTGAATTGGAGTTTGTGCTACCAGGGACTCCGCCGCACAGGTTTTTCCCGTGCTCAGGAGTGAAAGTGGGGTGCACGAGTAATTATGCCAGAAACGCCGGTGGAAACCAAGACCGGCGTGCGCCGCATTTTTCGGCGTGTTTTATCATGGGTTGAGGAGGGCCACGCGATGTCCGTCCAACCGCCCCGTACGAAACAACCGTCCGCTCTCGACCATGAGCTGCGCCTCTTTATTTATCGTCATTTTCTTCGTGAAGGCCATGCTCCGACGGTGGCCGGCATGGCCCAGGGAGTCTCCCGGCCGCTGCGTCAGGTTCGGCAAGCGTTGGCACGGCTTTGCCAAACCCACGCTTTTGTCCTCGAAGAAAAAGGCGAACTGTGGCGGGCTGCACCCTTTTCTGCGGTGGCCACGGCGTTTACGGCAGAGGTGGGCAAGCGGCGCTGGTGGGGAAATTGCATTTGGGACGCTCTGGGCATTCTCGCCGCGCTGAAACGGGATGGTCGCATCCTGGCCGCCTGCGCCTGTTGCAATACCGACATGACACTGCAGGTGCAGCACAGCCGGCTTCAGGAAAAGACGGGCGTCATTCACTTTGCCGTGCCCGCTCGCCATTGGTATGACGACATTGTTTTCACTTGAAGGACCATGCTTCTGTTCCGGTCGGAACAGCATGTCGACCGCTGGTGTCAGCAGTGGAACCGTCCCCGCGGCGGGACGTTAAGTGTGCAACAAGGGTGGAAGCTGGCGCAGCTCTGGTACGGAGATCGATTCGATCCAGACTGGCGAGGCAAGACGGTACCCGAAGCGCAGGCGGTGTTTCGTGAAATTGGCCTGACCGGCGACTTCTGGCGTCTGGGATAACGAAGTGACGATGAAGCGACGGCGCGTTACTTCCCGGTGAAGCGCGGTGCTCGCTTCTCCAGAAACGCCGCCACACCTTCGCGGCCGTCGGCGCTACCGGCGGCTTCCACCATGGCGCGACTTTCCGCTTCCAACTGCGGACTGATGTCCCGCCGCCAGCCTTCATGAAACAATCTCTTCGCCGCTGCAAACGATGCTGTCGGCCCGTCGGCCAATAGCCGCGCGATGGCCTCGGAGCGTGCCACAAGTTGCGCGGCCGGCACGACTTCGGTCACGAGGCCCCACGCCTGCGCTTCCGCAGCCGAGAGCCGGCGGTTCAGCAACGCCAGCTCCATCGCCCGCCGCATACCGATCAGCCGTGGCAGGGAGTAAGAACAGCCGCCGTCGGGCACCAGCCCGATGCGCGAATAAGCGAACACAAAGCTGGCCGTGTCCGCCGCGATCACCATGTCGCAGGCGCAGACGATGCTGAATCCTCCACCCGCCGCCGCACCTTGCACTGCGGCAATCACCGGTGCGCGCATGTGGGTGAAGCTGGCAATGGCGGCGTGAAACGCAGCGGTCACCTCGCGCAGATGCGCAGGCAGAGCGTCGCCCTGGGCCACGAAATCTTTCAGGTCGCCTCCCGCGCTGAAGTTTTCGCCGGCCCCGGTGAGCAGCACCACACGCACGCTGCTGTCGGTTTCGCAGCGGCGGGCCGTCACCGCCAGCGCTTGCGCCAGTCCGTGATTGATTCCGTTGCGCGCTTCCGGCCGGTTGAGGGTGACCCGCGCGATCCCACCTTGAATCTCGCAGCGAACGGCTTCTGTCGGCGTCATTGCTTTCCTCACTCTTCCGGCAAAGTATATCGTTCGCCACGCTGGGAAAGCGCGGCAGTATCATTGGAACGACAATCAGGGAACGACAATCATGGAAACGGCAGTTGTGCCTGGCAGCCTCCGGGCACACCGTTCGCATCTAATTCGTAAGATGAAGTTGGTCTCGCCCATCCCGCGCTGGTGTTTGCTGATCGTGCTGCTCATGGGGGGGAGTGTTTGGGCGCAGCAACTCTCCCAGCGCCTCGTCCTCAAAGACGGCAGCTACCAAGCAGTCTCGAAATATGAAGTCAAAGGCGACCGCATCCGCTACCTCAGCGCTGAGCGCGGCGAGTGGGAAGAGCTGCCGGCATCACTGGTGGACTGGGACGCAACCAAGAAATTCAATGAGGGCCGCGCCAAGGCTGAACCTTCGCCGGAAGCCCGGGAACTCGACAAGGAAGCCGCAGCCGAACTCAAAGCGGAAGAAGCACGTTCACCGGCCGTCGCTCACGGTTTGAACTTGCCACCGGAAGGCGGCGTGTTTTTGCTGGACACGTTCAACGGCCAGCAGGAGCTCATCGAATTGAACCAGAACGGGGGTGAGCTGAACCGCAACACGGCTGCCAATGTTCTGCGGGGCGCGATCAATCCCATCGCCAGCTCCAAGCAGAGCATCGAGCTCCGGGGCTCGCATGCTGCGGTACAGGCGCATTTGCTGCGGCCGGTCATCTATTTGAACTCGCAGCCCGAAACCGACGCCAACGTGGCCCGGCAGCCGCAACAACCGCAGCAAGCGCAACAGCCGCTCGACCAGCAAAACTTCCGCATCGTGCGTGCGGACATCAAGAAGGACGTGCGTGTGGTCGGCAACATCAAAATTGCCGTCTACGGCAAAGTCAGCCAGGAGCAGAAATTCGTCGAGATCATCGCCGAGCCGATCTCCGGCGGCTGGGTCAAACTTACGCCAGTGTCCGACCTGCCGCCCGGCGAATACGCCATCGTAGAAATGCTCGGGCGTCAGGGCATGAATCTTAACGTGTGGGATTTCGGCGTCAATCCCAAGGCCCCTGCCAATCCTTCTGCATGGAAGGCCGTGCCCGCGAAAGAAAGTCCGAAGCCTGAAGCGAAACCCTAATCCCAGTGCCTTCAATCCTCGTTGAATCGGGTCGCTGGCTGTACCTGAGGTCTAAGTCTTAAAACGCAGAGGACGCAGAGAAAGGCCGCAGAGAGCACAGAGAACTACGTGGTGCTTTGAGTGGAGTCTCATCCTGAACGAAGTGAAGGACCTGTGTACTTTCGGCAAGCTGTAGCGAGAACTGAGGCGAGAAGTAAAAACTGAGAGCAGAGAGCAGAAAGCTGAGAACTGTTGCGCTGCCAGCTACTTCAGCACTCCCCGCTGGGCCACGCCGATATTGTCGCGGGTGGTGTTCTTTACCTGATACATCATCTCGTCGGCCTGGCGGATGATGTCGTGCGGAGTTTTGGCGTCCACCGGATAGCTGGCCAGTCCCATGCTGGCGCGGATGTTGAGGTTCAGCCCGTCCGCTTTCAGGAAGCGGCTGGCGCGCAGGGAGTCACGGATGCGTTCCGCCACCACCAGCCCGGAGTCTTTCCCGGTTTGCGGCAGCAACACCACAAATTCGTCGCCGCCATAGCGAAAAGCGTAGTCGATCAACCGCAATTGTGACTTGATCGTATACCCCAGTTCCGTCAGCAGTTTGCTGCCCATCAGGTGACCGTGCGTATCGTTTACGAGCTTGAAGTGGTCCAGGTCAATGAACAGCATGGTGAACTCATAGGAGTAACGGGCGGAACGATAGACTTCGGTTTCCAGAACTTTATAGAGATGGCGTGCGTTGTAGAGCCCCGTGACGTCATCGGTGATGGTGAGTTCCTGAATCTTCTCCACCGCTCGCGCATTCTCGATGGCAATCGAGGCATAGTCGCAGAGCGCCGTCAGAAAGAACATTTCGTTCTCGTGGTAAATCTCGACGGGTGCATTGACCAGCTGAATCACGCCCAGGACACGGTGTTTGGAGCGCAACGGCATGCACAGGATGGAGCGGGTCTGCCACTTGGTCATCTCATCAATGCGTTTGGCAAAGCGCGGATCTTTGTAGACGTCGGGCACGATCAGCGCTTCGCCGTTCTGCGCCACCCAGCCGGCAATGCCTTCGCCCATCTTTAGGCGCACGCTTTTCAGCGTGTCCGCCGCGTCGCCCACGGCAATGGCGAAGTACAAGTCGTTCTTCTGCTCGTCGACCATGAGCAGCGACCAGGTGTCAGGACGGAAATATTCCGCGACTTTCTCCATGATGGTTTGCAGAATGGAATCCAGGTCGAGGGACGAGGTCAGGGCCTTGGCCACATCGTGAAAGATGTTCAATTCCTGGAGTTGCCGCTTGCGTGCGGCATCAACGGCCTCAGCCATCCGTCCGTCCTTCCACTTGCAGATGAAGATTTTCCCCGATTATAGGCACCCCGGCAGACCCTCGCAATAAACCTTGGTAAGGGGGCGGTGCCACGACGGGTGCTGGGCCGGGCGATTTTCGTGCCTGCAAGCGCCATCCTTTCCCGTATGATGAGGTCGCACATGGCCTCGGAGGGAAAAGGACGCGGCGTGGCATCGTTCGGCGAACGTCTGAAACGCGAGCGGGAGAAGAAGGGCATTACGATCGAGGAGATCGCCCAGATCACCAAGATCAGCGGCCGCAATCTGCGCGCGCTGGAAGACGAACAGTTTGCCAAACTTCCCGGCGGTATCTTTAATCGCGGCTTTGTTCGCGCTTACGCCCGGCACCTGGGGATTGACGAAGAGCAGGCGGTCAGCGACTACCTGGAAGCTGCCGGGGAATCTCCTCCAGAACCTACGGACCTCGTTCCGCAAGCGATGGCGGCTGCGGCCGAAGCGCGGGAAAGCCGTCTGCACGACTTGCCCTGGGGGTGGGTCACACTGGTGGTGGTGCTTCTGGCGGTTCTTTTGGCAGGTTGGGGAATGTATTCCAGCCGTCATGTGGCTCCGCGGCCCGTTACCACGTCGGCCCCGGAGAGCACCAACGCGCCGTCGCCGGAGACGATTCCGCCCCAGCCAACGCCAACTGCGCCCGACACAAGTATCGCGCCACCCGCGCCCTCGGCTACGACTTCCATTGCAGAAGAGCACTCCGTTGCCACGAGCGGCGGGTTTGACATCGCCCTGCATGCGCGTGCCGACGTTTGGGTCTCGGTCAGCGTGGACGGCGAGCGCGTGCTTGATGGCGTGCTTTCGTCCGGCCAACTCCGAACCATTCACGCCCGCCATCAGGTGGTGCTCAAGGTGGGCAATGCGGCCGGGCTGGACGTCACTGCCAACGGCAAGAGTCTGGGCACGCTGGGCAAAGTGGGCGAAGTGCGCACCCTGACCTTTACTGGCAAGGCTCCGGAAGCCGCCTCGACGTCGGGTTCAGGCACAACTCCGAACCGCTGACCCGCTCCGCTGGCTGGGCGGGCGTCGCCATTCAACGCTGGATTCTCCGCTTTCGATTGAAAATATGGAGGTTAATACCAATGAGCGTTGCATTTGCGCGGCCCGCTTTGTTAGCCTTTCAAAGAGCGTCCCGGCTGCCATTCGCCGCCGGGGCAGACGACCCCTCGGGGCAGTCCGGATCAGCCCCCATTTCTGTGAAGGAGTTTTAACTTGCCGTCCAAGAATCGTTATTTGTTTACCTCTGAATCCGTGACGGAAGGCCATCCGGACAAGATCGCCGACCAGATTTCCGACGCCGTCCTTGACGCCTGCCTGGCGGATGATCCGAGCAGCCGCGTCGCCTGCGAGACGCTTACGTGTACCGGTCTGGTAGTCATCGCCGGCGAAATCACCACCCGCGCCTATGTGGATTTCCAGAGCCTGGTTCGCGGCACGGTGCAATCCATCGGCTACGACAACGCCCTCTATGGGTTCGATTCCAATACTTGCGCCGTCATCTCCAGCATTAACAAGCAGTCGGGCGATATCGCCATGGGGGTGGACGTGGGCGGCGCCGGCGATCAGGGCATGATGTTCGGTTTTGCCTGCAATGAGACGGAAGAGCTCATGCCCATGCCGATTTCGCTGGCTCACAAACTCGCCATGAAGCTGGCGGAAGTCCGCAAGAATGGCCGGCTGCCTTACCTCCGGCCGGATGGCAAGTCGCAAGTCACGGTGGAATACAGCGAACCCGGCAAACCCGCGCGAGTGGATGCCGTCGTGGTTTCCGCCCAGCACGCCGAGACCGTGGGCAACGAAGAGTTGCGTTCCGACATCCTGAAGCAGGTCATCCAGACCGTGATTCCCGCCCACCTGCTCGACGCGGACACCAAGTACCACATCAATCCCACTGGCCGCTTCGTGATTGGCGGTCCGATGGGTGATTCCGGCCTGACCGGCCGCAAGATTATTGTGGACACCTACGGTGGCATGGGCCGGCACGGCGGCGGCGCCTTTAGCGGCAAAGATCCGACCAAAGTCGACCGTTCCGCCGCCTACGTTGCCCGCTATATTGCCAAGAATATCGTCGCGGCGGGGATAGCCGAGCGCTGCGAAGTGCAGTTGGCTTACGCCATCGGTGTGGCCGAGCCGGTGAGCGTGCTGTTCGACACCTTTGGTACCGCCAAAGTTGATCCCGCGATTCTGCCGGATCTGGTGCGGGCACACTTCAAGCTCACACCGAAAGGCATTATCGAGGCGCTTGATCTGCGCCGTCCCATTTATCGCAAGACGGCTGCCTACGGTCATTTTGGCCGCAAGGACCCCGACTTTACCTGGGAAGCAACCGACAAAGCCCTCCGTCTGGCCAGCGACGCCGGACTCGGCGAGCCGGCCCATGCCGTAACCAGAAAATAGGAACCCGGCAGCCGGAGTTCCCCTACTCCGGCCGCCCGGTTATCATTCGTACTCATACCCGACAGAACTAGCCGCATACTGCGCGCCACAGGAGAAATGATGTCCACTACACCCGCGAACTGCGATGTCAAGAGCATGGAACTGGCCGATCTAGGCAAGAAGCGCATTGACTGGGCGAACCAGTCCATGAAAGTGCTGCAGATTATTCGCAAGGAGTTCATCAAGAATCAACCGCTGAAGGCCACGCGTGTGGCGGCCTGTCTGCACGTGACCGCGGAGACCGCCAACCTGATGATTGCGCTGCGTGACGGTGGCGCGGATGTAGTTCTCTGCGCTTCGAACCCGCTCTCCACGCAGGACGATGTTGCCGCCAGCCTGGTACGCGACTTCAGCATTCCCGTCTATGCCATCAAGGGCGAGGACAACGACACCTACTACAGCCACATTATGGCGGCGCTTGATCACAAGCCGCACGTCACCATGGATGACGGCGCCGATTTGGTCAACGTGCTCCACACCAAGCGCACCGGTGAACTGGCGGCCATCATCGGCGGAACCGAAGAGACCACCACGGGAGTGATCCGCCTGCGCGCCATGGCCAAAGAAGGCGTGCTCCGCTATCCCATCATCGCGGTCAACGATGCTGACACCAAACACCTGTTTGACAATCGTTACGGGACAGGGCAGTCCACCCTTGATGGCATCATCCGCGCCACCAATTTCCTGCTGGCCGGATCAAAATTCGTGGTCGCCGGCTATGGCTGGTGCGGACGCGGCCTGGCCATGCGCGCTCGCGGCGCCGGCGCTGAAGTCATCATCACCGAAATTGATCCCACCAAGGCGCTGGAAGCGGTCATGGACGGCTTCCGCGTGATGTCGATGGACGAAGCGGCCAAGCTCGGCGACATCTTCTGCACCGTCACTGGCAACAAGAATGTCCTGGCCCGGCAACACTTCGAGGTCATGAAAGACGGCGCCATAGTTTCCAACTCCGGCCACTTCAATGTCGAGATTGACATTCCTACACTCGAGAAGATGGCTTCTTCGAAGCGCACCACGCGCAACTCGGTCGAGGAGTACAGTTTGAAAGACGGCCGCAAGATCAATCTTCTCGGCGAAGGCCGCCTCATCAACCTGGCTGCCGCGGAAGGCCATCCCGCCTCGGTCATGGACATGAGCTTTGCCGACCAGGCCCTCTCGGTCGAATACATGGTCAAGAACTACAAGACATTGGAGAAGAAGGTCTACAAAGTTCCCGTCGATCTCGACCGCCGCGTTGCCCGTCTCAAGCTCGAGTCCCTGGGCATCAAGATCGATCGCCTCACGTCCGAGCAGGAGGAGTATCTGGCGAGCTGGTCGGAAGGAACGTAGCGGTCACAGACTGCCGGTCGTCGCAAAATTTGTGTATGGGAGCGGGTCACCGACCCGCCCCTTTTTCTCATGGGTTTCTTCTGGCTGCACTCTAGCAGGATAGTGCCACAATGATACCGAGAGTTTTCCGCGCGCTCCTGGTCTTCGTTCTCGCCGCTCCCACCCTCTTTGCCCAACAGATCTCGGTTGCCGCCGCCTCCGATTTGCAGTTTGCCCTGAAAGACATTGCCGCGCAATTCGAGAAAAGCAGCGGCGCGAAGGTACAGCTCAGCTTTGGTTCTTCCGGCAATTTCTTCGCGCAAATCCAGAACGGTGCGCCCTTCGACGTTTTCTTTTCCGCCGACCTCGACTACCCGCAGAAACTCGAAGCTGCCGGTCTGGTCGAGCCCGGCTCGCTTTACCCGTACGCAACCGGAAAGATCGTGTTGTGGACGCGCTCCGATTCGGGCGTTGATCTGAAAGACGGGCTGAAGGCGTTGCTCGACCCCCGAGTCAAGAAGATCGCCATCGCAAACCCGAACCATGCCCCCTACGGGCGAGCAGCCGTGGCTGCGCTGCAGCACGAAGGCTTGTACGAAAAAGTGAAAGACAAGCTGGTATTCGGGGAGAACGTCTCCCAGGCCGCGCAGTTCACTGATTCCGGCGCCGCTCAAGCCGGAATCATCGCGCTCTCCCTGGCCATCGCTCCGACGATGAAAGAAAAGGGCGGCTACTTTGAGATCAATCCAGCGTTCCATTCGCCGCTGCATCAGGCTTGCGTCGTGCTGCAGTCCTCGAAGCAAAAGGCCACCGCTCGCGCCTTTTTCGAATTCCTGAAGAAACCAGAAACCGTAAGACTGTTGCAGTCTTACGGTTTCTCATTGTGATTCCCGCACCGGCGGAGCAGCCCCTCACTCCAGCACGAAAATATTCTTCTGGGCGCAGAGCGTCCTCAAGATCTTCGGCCACACCGTGACACTGACTTCACCCAGATGCGCCTTCCGCAGCAACAGCATCAACGTGCGTGACTGCCCGATGCCGCCACCGATCGAAAGCGGCGCCTCGCCCTTCACGATCGCCTGGTGATACGGAAACTTGAGGTTGTCCAGCAGGTTTGACATCTCCAACTGGCGCTGCAAGGTCTCCGCATTCACCCGGATTCCCATCGACGTCAACTCATGCCGCCGTTTGGTCACCGGGTTCCACACCAGAATGTCGCCGTTCAACCCGTGCGTCGGTTTCCCGGTCTCGGCGCCTGTGTCCGTCACCCAATCGTCGTAGTCGGCGGCGCGCATCTCATGCGGATATCCATCTTTCAGTGGCCAGCCGATGCCCACGATGAAGACCGCCGGAAATTTTTGCAAAATCTGTGTTTCCCGCTGCTTTCGCGGCAAATCGGGGTACATGTCCAGAATCTCTTCGGCGTGCAAGAACGTGAGTTCTGGTGGCAAATCGGGATAGCGCGGATCTTTCAGCTGCGGGAACATCGTCTGCGCAAACCGTTCCGCACCCACCAGCACTTTCCAGATCTTCCGCACCACTTCCTTCAGAAAAGCGACGTTCCGCTGCTCCGCCGTGATCGCCCGTTCCCAATCCCACTGGTCCACGTACGCCGAGTGATCATGATCGAGGAAGTAGTCCTTACGCACCGCCCGCATGTCCGTGCACAGGCCTTGCCCCACAGCGCATCCGAACTGCTTCAAAGCGACGCGTTTCCATTTCGTGGCCGCTTGCACCACTTGCGCATCCATCGGGTGGACGTTGCGATCATTTGAAATGTGGAATTGGACTGGCGTGCGCGATCCATCACGGTCGAGCATGTCATTTACGCCGGCTTCCGCGTCCACAATCAGCGGCACCTGCACCATCATCAGGTTTAGTTCCGCGCAAAGATGGTCTTCGATGTACCGCCGCAAGGCATGAATCGCCTGCTGCGTTTCCCGCGGGCTCAGCAACGAACGATAATCCGTGGGCAGCACCCGCGCGATGTCGTCGTAGTTGCCAATTCCCGGTCCGGCCAAATCAGCCTTCTTATCAAAAGTCAGGGGGGCCATGAATGTCTCCTGCGCTGCTAGGGTTTGAGCGCTGCTTAAGAAGTGCCACAAATCCGAACTCGCCGCAGTGAACGCGGTCACACCCACCTGTGCCGCCCGTCCCGCTTGCTTCTCCATGATTGATCGGTGCGGCCGTCCCTGCTTTCCACAAGCCGCTGGAACCCCTGTGTTAGGCTGACTTTCGCATGCGCAGCATTGCCAAATGGGCGCTGGGAATCGCCGCGGTCCGAAGTGCTACCTACGCCGACGCTCGCATCGTGTCCGTCCGCAGCCGCGCTCTTTCCACCAAAAACCAGCGGGTTGGCGGCGCCGCGGACGCGGAGTCGCTCGGCCTTGGAGTCCGTGTTCTCGCCGATGGCGCCTGGGGATTTGCCGCCTCCGACGACCTCAGTCGCGCTTCCGTCGAGGCCACCGCGGCGCGCGCTCTCCAGATCGCCAAAGCGTCCGCCCGCGTCAAACAGCAGGACGTGCGCCTGGCTCCGGAAAAGCCGGTTACCGCCGAGTGGACCACTCCGCATCGCACCGACCCGTTCACCACTTCGGTTGAAGCGAACCTCGATCTGCTGCTCAAGATTGATGCGGAACTCCATTCCGTTGCCGGCATTACACTCTCAGAGACCAACATGAATTTCCAGCGCGAGGAGCAGTGGTTCCTCTCCTCGGAAGGCGCCGACATTCACCAGACCCGGCTGATGACAGGGGCGGGTTACGCTGCCTATGCCTTTGCCGGAAATGAAATTCAAAAACGCTCGTATCCCAATTCTTTCGGCGGCCAGTGGCAGTCGCGGGGATACGAACTCATCCAAGAGCTGCGCCTGCTGGAAAATGCGCGACGCGTTGCCGGAGAAGCCGTGGCTTTGCTGCATGCGGAACAGTGCCCGCAGGGAACCTTTGACCTCATCCTGGAGGGCGGCCAACTCGGTCTGCAGATCCACGAATCTATCGGCCATCCCATTGAGCTTGACCGCGTGCTCGGGATGGAAGCGAACTTCGCTGGTACTTCCTTTCTTACTCTCGACAAGCTGCGCCGGCTGCGCTACGGCAGCGACCTGGTCAACGTGGTGGCCGATGCGCGTCAGGAGCATGGCCCCGGACTCGGCACGTTCGGTTTTGACGATGAAGGCGTGCCCGCGCGTTGCACTCCGATCATCACCAACGGCCTTTTTACTGGATACCTTTCCTCCCGCGAGACGGCCCACACCATCGGCGAAACCAGTTCCGGCGGCACGTTACGCGCTGAAGGCTGGAACCGTCTACCCATCATTCGCATGACCAATGTCAGCATTCTTCCGGGAGACACGCCGCTCACGCGCGACCAGTTGCTTGCCTCCACCGACCACGGCATCTACATGGAGACCAATCGCTCCTGGTCGATTGACGACAAGCGCTACAACTTCCAGTTTGGCTGCGAAGTGGGCTGGGAGATCAAGAACGGCAAACGGGTGCGCATGTTGAAGAACCCGTCGTACTCCGGCATCACCACCGAGTTCTGGAACTCCATGGACGCCATTTGCTCGCGCGACGAGTGGACCCTCTGGGGCACGCCCAACTGTGGCAAGGGGCAGCCGCAACAGGTGATGGGTACCGGCCACGGTGCGGCTCCCGCGAGGTTTCGGAAGATCAAGGTGGGGAGTGCATACCAGGGTTCCTAATTGCTCATGCTGACACCAGCTCGTGCCGCCGAAATCTTTGACCGTCTCCGCCGGTTGACTGCCGCCGACGAGATCGAAGTCCTGTTTTCCGCCGGCAAGTTCGCCCTCACCCGCTTTGCCAACAACACCATCCATCAGAATGTGGCCGAAGAAGGCGTGACCGTTTCCGTGCGCACGGCGTTTGGCGGACGCACCGCTCGCGCTACCACCAACAAGCTCGATCCAGAAAGTCTCAAGCGGGTGGTCGCCGCCTCGGAGAGTCTGGCGCGAGTGCAGCAGCCTGATCCTGATCTTTTGCCGATGCCCGATGCTCGGACTGCAGCCATGGGCGGCGCAGTTTCGCGCAGCCGGCACTTTGCCCAGACCGCTGCTCTTGGCCCGGAAGATCGCGCCCATGCCGTCGAACAAATCGTGGGCGTGGCCACTCGTGATCGTCTCACCGCAGCCGGCATCGTTTCGAGTGCGGAGAATGTCGAAGGCATCTTCAATTCCCGCGGCCACTCCGCCTGGCACACCCAGACCCTGGCCGAAGTCTCCATCACCATGCTGGCCGCCGATTCCTCGGGCTGGCAGAAACGCAATTCGCCCGATGCCGCCGACCTCAACGCCCTGGAAATGGCCGAGATTGCCGCCCGCAAAGCCGTGGACTCCGCCTCCCCGCGAGAAGTTCTGCCCGGCAAGTACACGGTTGTGCTTGAGCCCTCCGCGGTCCTCGATATTGTCGGTTTTATGTTTGCGGACTTCAGTGCTCAGGCCCTACTCGATCAGCGTTCCTTCCTGAACCAACGCATCGGCACCAAGCTTTTCGGCGAAAACATCACCATCACCGATGATGTTGCCCACCCGTTGCAGTCCGGCGCGCCCTTTGACGGCGAAGGCGTTCGCCGGCAGCGCATTCCGCTGGTCGAAAAGGGCGTGATCCGCCAGCTTGCCTATGCCCGTGCCACCGCTGAAAAAGTCCGCAAGTCAGAACTCGCTGCCTCGCTGGGCCCCGTTCACGCTACCGGCCACGGTTTTCCTCTACCCAACGAAATTGGCGAGATGCCGGTCAACATCGTGTTCACCACGCCCGCCAACCCGCGCACTGTGGAACAGATGATTGCGGAGACGGAACGCGGGATTCTCGTGACCCGGTTGTGGTATATCCGCGAAGTCGAGCCTTACGAAAAAATCCTTACCGGCATGACGCGGGATGGGACGTTTCTCATCGAAAACGGTCGCGTCCGCTATGGCATTCGCAACTTCCGTTTCAATGAAAGCCTGGTCCATATGCTTTCGAACGTGGCGGCGATGGGGCAGCCGCTGCGCGCCAGCGGCGAAGAGTCTTTCGACATGGTGGTGCCCGCGATGCAGGTCCACGACTTCAACTTCACCGAAGTGACGAAGTTCTAGGTGGAACGTCTATTCCCCGGGCGACCGTGAAACTCCGGGTGCGGCATGGACAACGATCCGACGACCAACAAGGGTGGTTTCAAGCACGACGTAGACGAACCCGGCGTGCTCAAGAGTTGGTTTCTTGGTGAGGCCAAACAACCGTTTTATCCGCAAGTGGCCTTCGGGGGCCTGGTTGCGATGGTCTGGCTAGAAGTGTGTCGGCTCTGCTTGGGATTGTGGCGTTTCTGGAAGTCCCATCATGCCGCGAGTTGGCTCACAGTGTCCGCAACCATCCTGTCTGGTGCCGTTGATGTGCGTCGCGCGGGCATGGCAGAAAACTGGTGTATCGAATTGGCCGACGCGAAACTGCCTTACTCTTACCGCGTTGACGGCGAGTACTACGCGGGCTATTACGAAAAGACTTTTCGTGACGAACAGGAAGCGTGGGACTTTGTGGACAACTGGAAGGGCCGGTCTGTGGTGATCCGTCGCCATCCGCAGCGACCTGAAAATTCGGTGCTGCGCCTGCAGGATATGTAAGCTAGCGCGCTTCCGAACCAGAGTCGTAAACCTGACGTAAGTCTCTTCGGGACAATGCCTTGGAAGCACCACACTCGCGCTGTTTTCAAACTTCGGTAACTTTCTCCGCCCCCCTCCCCGTTGTAAGCTCGACCCCAAGATGTCCAAGAGTGACGGCATGACTGACGACAAGAACACCGGTGCTGCAGCTTCCGCCCGTGCGGTTGAATCTCGCCGCGGTGGGTTTACGGACATGCAAAGCGCGCGGCGCTTTCCCCTGAAGCTCCCGGTCTCGGTGAAGTCCGCCGACGGAGACCAGATGGCTCAGACAGCCAACATTTCCGCCAACGGGGTGCTCTTCCAGGTGGAAGCCGACATGCCCGTGGGTTCGAGTGTCGAGTTCACCATTTCTGTTCCCGCCGAGGTGGTGGGGACGGCGAGCGACGTCCGGCTCGATTGCCGCGGTCGCGTAGTGCGCAGTTTCAAAGAAGATGGCCGCCGCGGTGTGGGCGTAGTCATTGACGAGTATCACCTGGAACGCCGCTGACAAGCGGGCTCCGGAAGGAAGCGCATGGCAGGCAGTGCTGTCAACCCGATGCTGGACGATGCGGAGATAGTGCACCCGGAAGATGGGGCGCCCGGCATCCGCGTAATTTTGGCCGATCAGCAGGCCATTTTCCGCGCCGGCTTGCGCAAGATTTTCGCTCTGGAAGACGACATTCGTGTGGTCGGCCAGGCAGAGAACCTGGTCCAGACGGTGGCTGCCGTCACCAAGTTCTCGGCGGATGTCCTGATTTTTGAATCAGCGCTCACTGCCAGCCCGGTCGACACCGTCGCCGACCTCCAGCGCAAGGCTCCCCGTTGCCGCATCGTGGTGGTCACCGACGCGCCCAATCAGGAGCAGACGCTCGAATGTTTCCGGCGTGGCGCTCACGCGGTGGTTTCGCGCGAAATCGAACCGGAAAAACTGATGGATTGCGTTCGCAAAGTTGCTCAGGGCGAACCTTGGCTCGACACCCAGGGTGTGCACTGGGTCCTCGAGGCCTATCGCAGCCAGAACGGGCGCCCGTCCGGCGCGAAACCAAAAGTGAATCTCACGCCCAAGGAATCTCTGATCGTCGCCTGTGTTACCCAGGGCATGAAGAACAAAGAAATCGCGCTCCGCGTTGGCACCACCGAACAGGTGGTGAAGAATTACCTGCGCAAGGTGTATGACAAACTGGGCGTGGCTGACCGGCTCGAACTCGCCCTCTTCTGCCTGCATCATCGGGTGCTCGACGAAAGCATCGTTCCGCCCCAGCGCCCGGTGGAAACTCCGGCTGAACCGATCGCCGCTGCCGCGGCTGCCGGCAGCAAACCTTCCTAAGGTTCTGACTCCCCGGTTGTTCAGTACCCCTTGATCTCGGATGCATTCAGCCTAGACGCCAGTGATTTCGACCGGGGAGTTTCTTGGGGGAACTCAAAGCCAGCGCCTCTGCACACCTTCCGCTTCCCGGTGTATAGTTTTTTGGGACGGCCCGCAACCGCCGCGCGTTCGCGGCGCAGCGCCACCAGAGAGGCTCATGTGAAAGGCGAACCAAAAGTTCTCAAAGTTCTCAACGAAGTTCTGAAGGCCGAGCTTACGGCCATTAACCAGTATTTCCTCCACGCTGAGATGTGCGAAAACTGGGGCTACATGAAGCTGGCCAAGAACACGCGCAAAGAATCGATTGAGGAAATGCAGCACGCGGAAAAACTCATGGAGCGCATCCTTTTGCTCGACGGCGCCCCGAACATGACTGACTACTTCAAGATCAACATCGGGCAGAGTGTGAAGCAGCAGTTCCAGAACGACCTCAACCTGGAATACGAAGCGGTCAAGCGCCTCAACGCGGGCGTCGCTACCTGCGTCCAGTCGGGGGATAACGGTTCGCGCGAGCTGCTGGAGAAAATCCTGGTGGACGAAGAGCACCACATCGACTGGCTCGAAGCCCAGTTGCACGCGATTGATGAGATGGGAATCGAGAACTATCTCGCGCAACACCTGCACGCCGAGGGCTAGAACAGATCGGTCGTACCGGTTGCGGTTCCACCTGCCGCCCCATAGAATCTAAAGAGAGGCCGTGGCCGCACGGTCTCTTCATTGCTTCCCCAGCCGGAGAGATGGCCGAGTGGCTGAAGGCGCACGCTTGGAAAGCGTGTATACGGGAAACTGTATCGTGGGTTCGAATCCCACTCTCTCCGCCAGTTCCACCCCCAGTTCTGATTGTTCGTTTTTGACCACTGGCTACTCACAGGCCCGGACGGTGTAAACCTGTGGTGGTTTTGTTGTGCTGGGAACAAAGGCAGTCTTACTGCGAGAGACCGATGCGGTGCAACAGGTCGGCGAAGCGCGGATCGGAGCGGATTTTGTCGAATCTCGGATCAAGATTGATGTCAACCACTCCTCGTTGTGCAAATTCTTTCTCCAGAGCAGCGAAAGCGGCACCCTTTTCGTCCAGCATCGCGTAGTTCCCAGCCGCACGATAGTAGTCGCCTTTCGCTTCGCTATCCTGAGCACTCTTTCTGAGATACCCCGTGTACCCTGATTTCTCGAAGGTTCGCACGAGTTCCTTGGCGCGCGCTTCGTGACCCTGTAACCGTTCGATTTTGACCCACTGCCCCACCGCCTGCTTGTAGTTCCCCAATTGCTCGTAGGTATGGCCCAGAATGCCTATAGCCCCAGTGTTATTTGGGTCGATCTCCAGTGTTTTGTTCGCCGCCTCGATCGCATGACTGTACTCGCGTGCGAGAAAATACTCATCCGCGAGCACAAAGTTATTCATCGGTGAGAGCGGATCAAGTTCCAGCGCTCGGCGGCACTCCGCAAGCCCTTCTTGGGTTCGATGGCTGCTCGCTTGCACCCAGCAAGACACTTCGTGGGCGTAGGCATAATTGGGATCAAGCGCCAGGGCCCGCTGACTTTCTTTTTCCGCTTCCGGGAAGTTCCAGAAATAGTTGAAATCGAGATTTGCTAACGCAGCGTGTGACTCGGGAAGTTGGTCATCGAGTTCCAATGCTCGACGCGCAGCAGACCGCGCTTTCTCCATCAGTTCCGGGCCAGAGACATAGCCCATGTAACCCTGGATCGCGTAAACATCTGCTAGTCCAGCGTAGGCGGCCGCGTAGCTTGGGTCTTTCGCAACCGCCTTGTCGAAAAACTCAGCCGCCGCCTTCAAGTTCTCCGGAGTCCATGTTTTTTCGTAGTAGTGTCGTCCTTTCAAACAAAGCCGATATGCTTCGGCGTCTTTGGTGCCGACTTTCGCCAGGTTCTCGTGTTCACTGCCACTCAGCTGGGGCCGCAGTTGAGCCGCAACGTCACGGGTGATCGCAGTTTGCAGCAGCGAGGCGTCCTTGGTGCTACGCGTGTACCGTTCGCCCCAGAGTTGGGCCCCCGTCTCGACATGGACCAACTCGGTTTCAACGTCAAGCTCACTGCCATGCTCTGTCATGCGCCCCGTCAGCACCGCATCAACGTGCAGTTCGCGTCCGACCCCTTGCGGATCATCTTCTCGGGATTTGTAGCGAGACACAGTGCTGCGAGCCATCACCTGGAGATTCGGAAGGCGGGAAAGAGAGTTCGTGATCTCCTCGGAAAGGCCCTCGCTCAAGTAGTCCGTTTCAGGATCTTTGCTCGCATTCGCAAACGGCAGCACCGCGAGGGAGCGGATCGGGTTGGCATTGGAAGAGCGCGAATGCAGGAAGCGC
>JBGQDM010000065.1:0-18527 GCA_041495845.1 Terriglobia bacterium
CAAATCCTTTTCATCCTTTCCCCCTGTAAAATCGTCTATTGAACTTGGCACTACCCGACCCGGATGGCGGAAGCTCACCACGAAGAGGAAGTTCTCGGGAAAGCGTATGACAGCCGCCTGATGCGGCGGCTGCTGACCTACCTGCGCCCCTACCGGGGCTACGTCGCGCTGGCGCTCGCTGCCATCGTGCTCAAGGCCGGCCTCGACGTGCTCGGCCCCTACCTCACCAAGCTGGCGATTGATAAATACCTGGCGCACGTGCCCGGCAGCAGCAGTTACCTCGACCGATTTTTGAGTTCCGTGCCCATGACCGGCATCGCGCAGATCGCCGCCCTCTATGTCGGCACGCTCGGCTTCAGCTTTCTGCTCGAATTCACCCAGACCTACTACATGCAGTGGACCGGGCAAAAAGTGATGTTCGATCTGCGCCGCCAGATCTTCCGCCACCTGCAGAATTTGCACCTCGGTTTCTACGACAAGAACCCGGTCGGCCGCCTTGTCACTCGGGTTACCACTGACGTGGACGCGCTCAACGAAATGTTTACCGCCGGCGTCGTCTCGATTGTGGAAGACGTGTTCGTGCTGGCCGGCATCATCGTCATCATGCTGCTGCTGAACTGGCGGCTGGCGCTGATTACATTCGCCGTGCTGCCCGTGATTGGCTGGGCCACGACCATCTTTCGCGACCGCGTGCGTGATTCCTACCGGCGCATTCGCACCGCCATCGCCCGCATCAACTCCCACCTGCAGGAGCACGTCTCCGGCATGGTTGTCCTGCAGCTCTTCAACCGCGAGCGCAAGGCCTTCGACAAGTTTTCCAAAGTCAACGCCCAGCATATGGACGCGTTTAAGGACGCGATCATGGCCCACGCCGTCTATTACCCGGTGGTGGAAGTTCTTTCGGCGACAGCGATTGCGGGCGTGATCTGGTATGGCGGCAACTCCGTTCTGCGCGGCGCGGCTACGCTCGGCGATCTGGTCGCGTTCATGCAATATGCGCAGCGTTTCTTTCGCCCCATTCAGGACCTCAGCGAAAAATACAACATTCTGCAATCAGCCATGGCTTCCGCCGAACGTGTTTTCAAGCTGGTGGATACGCCCGTGGAGATCACTTCGCCCGCCGTCACTCACAAACCCACTGGTCCCGGCCGCATCGAATTCGACCACGTCTGGTTTGCTTACCGGCAAGTGCCGGTAGGTGGTGATGGCCAAGATCGCGTGGGGACGGTCGCCCTCGGCCGTCCGGACGGGAAAGCCGCACAAAGCGCTGAGCCCGACTGGGTTCTCCGCGATGTCAGTTTTTCCATTGAGCCCGGCGAAACCGTGGCCTTCGTCGGCCACACGGGCGCCGGCAAGACCACCATCATCTCGCTGCTGCTGCGTTTCTACGACCTGCAGCGGGGCGCCATCCGCATTGACGGCGTGGACATCAAACGCATGGATCTTAACGACCTGCGCCGCCGCTTCGGCGTGGTCCTGCAAGACCCATTCCTGTTTACCGGCACGATTGAGCAGAATATTCGGCTGGGTTCCGAGTGGATTACGGACGCAGCCGTCGAGCGCGCCGCCGAAGAAGTCAACGTCGCCGACTTCATCCGCACTCTGCCCGGCGGCTTCAAAGAAAAAGTGATCGAGCGCGGTTCCACGCTTTCCACCGGCCAGAAGCAGCTCATCAGTTTTGCCCGCGCCCTGGCCCACGATCCCAAGATCCTCATCCTCGACGAAGCCACTTCCAGCGTGGACACCGAAACTGAGTTTCGCGTGCGCGACGCGCTCACGCGCATGGTTGAGGGACGCACGTCGCTGGTCATCGCCCATCGCCTCTCCACCATTCAGCGTGTTCACAAGATCATCGTCATGCACAAAGGCCGGGTGCGCGAAATGGGCTCGCACCAGGAACTGTTGGCGCAGCGGGGTATCTACCACAAGCTTTATCAGCTACAGTACAAAGACCAGGAACTCCCTGCGGGCGCAGGTACGGAAGTGACGGCCAGCGCCGACGACTAGAATTTGCGCCCTCACTGATGCTGCGCTATCTCGCCCACCGGCTGCTCTACTTCATCCCCGTTGTCTGGCTGGTCGTGTCGGCGGTCTTCCTGCTCATTCATCTTGTCCCTGGTGATCCGATTCAGCAGATGCTGGGTGAAGGCGTGCCCGCCGCCGATGTGACCGCGGCGCGCCACGCTTACGGGCTGGATGTTCCGGTGGCGCAGCAATATCTCAACTACTGGAAAGGCGTGCTACACGGCGACCTCGGCCGCTCCATCCGCTACAGCCGGGGCGTGACCGGACTGCTGGCGGAGCGCTACCCGAACACGCTGCAACTCACGCTGGCGGCGCTATTCGTTGCGCTCGTGCTGGCCATTCCCGCAGGCGTGCGTTCGGCGCGACGCCGCAATCACTGGGATGACCGGCTCATCAGCGTGGTCAGTTTATTTGGGCTCTCGTTTCCCAACTTCGCGCTGGGGCCGGTGCTGATCTTGCTGTTCGCGGTCAAGCTGGGCTGGCTGCCGGTTTCCGGCTCCGGGACTCTCGCGAATCTCGTTCTGCCCGCAATCACCATGGGCGGCGCGCTGGCGGCCATCCTCACCCGCATGGTACGCACATCGATGTTGGAAGAACTCGGCCAGGACTACATTCGCACCGCGCGCGCCAAGGGCCTGACCGAAACGCGAGTTGTTTACGCTCATGCGCTGCGCAACGCCATGGTCCCGGTGATCACCGTGGTCGGATTGCAATTCGGCGCGCTGCTGGCGGGCGCCATCGTGACCGAAACAGTTTTCTCCTGGCCCGGCATTGGCCGGCTCACCGTGCAGGCCATCTCCAACCGCGACTACTACCTGGTGCAGGGATGCATCCTGGCCATTGGGTTGACCTATGTGGCGGTGAATTTCCTGACTGACTTTTTGTATTCGGTGGTGAATCCGAGGATTCGGCAATGAGCGGGACAGGACCATTGCGAGTCGATGCTCGGCGAGTCATCCGCCACAACCCGCTGGCCTCCGTGGGTCTGCTGCTGGTGTTGGTGTTTGTCTTGACCGCGCTCTTTGCGCCCCTATTTGCGCCGCAGGACCCTGCCCAGATCGCCCTGCCCACACGGCTTTCACCCGCTTCGCCACAGCATTGGCTGGGCAGCGACGAACTCGGTCGCGACATTCTCTCTCGTGTGATTTACGGTGCCCGCATCTCGCTGCTGGTCGGGAGCAGCGTGGTGGCTATGTCGTTGTTCTTCGGGCTAATCATCGGCGCGCTGGCCGGCTACTACGGCGGCGGGCTCGACCGTTTCGTCAACGTCATCTTGATGAACGCTTTCCTCTCCTTCCCGGGAATTCTTTTGGCCATTGCCTTCGTGGCGTTTCGCGGGCCGGGGATTTTCAATCTGGTGCTGGCGCTGTCGCTCGGCGGCTGGGTGGGCTATGCACGGTTGGTGCGAGCGCAGGTGCTGGCGGCGAAGGAAAGGGAATTCGTCGAAGCCGCGCGCGCGCTCGGCGCGGGCGACGCGCGCATTATCGTGCGCCACATCCTGCCCAACATCATCCAGCCGGTGATTGTGCAGGCGGCGATTGGCATGGCGGGCGCTATCCTGGCAGAAGCGACGATGAGTTTTCTCGGACTCGGTGTGCCTCCGCCCACCGCCAGTTGGGGCTCCATGCTCAACGACGGTCGCTCGCATCTGTTCGACGCGCCTCACCTCGTCATTTTTCCCGCGCTGGCGGTCATGCTGGCGGTGCTGGCCTTTAACTTCGTCGGCGACGGCCTCCGCGATCTGCTCGATCCGCGCTCCCGGATCGAGGCTGGACTGTAGGGACATTCCCGTAAACGGCTGAAAACAAGCGTCATTTGATTCTTGACATGGCATCGCAATCCGCAATATATTAATCGCGATTTGCTATATGACAGTCGGAGAGAAAATTCGTTATCTGCGCGAAGTCGAAGGTTCCATGCGCGGACTGAATCGCGAAATGACGCAGTCGGAAGTCGTGCGCGCGGTGCGCAAGGAACTGGGGAAGCCGATCAGCCAGTCGTATCTCTCGCAGATCGAAAGCGGTCACCGTCCCCACATGACGCAAGCCACGCGCGCGCTGCTGGCCCGCTTCTTCAAAGTCCATCCCGGTTTCCTGGTGGACGATCCGGAAGGCTTTCACGCAGAACTCACCTCCGACCTGCGCACCACGGAAGGCCAACTCGATGTGTGGCTGTTGCAGGCGTCGGAACGCTTTGCCGCCGACCCCCAAGTCAGCGCCACGCTGGTGAAGTTAGCGCGCGAGAAAGATACGCGCTCCTGCGTGCTGCTGATGGGGGCGATTCTGGATACGCCGGGACTCGCCGGCCGTTTGCTCGAAGCACTGCAGCCGGAAACGTTGCCGCGCCGCGGTCCAGCGCGGGGCAGGAGGCAGCCGCAATGACCTGGGCAGATTTCTATCTGGTGTGTTTCGTCGTGGGCCTGGCGCTGAGCCTGATGATGTTCCTTGGCGGGATGCACTGGCACTTGCCCTTCCACTTTCATTTCCACGGGCACCACGCCGTCGGGCACGGCGCCGCGCACGGGCATTCGGGCGCTTCGCCTTTCAACCTGCTCAGCCTGAGCGCGTTTCTGGCGTGGTTTGGCGGAACGGGCTATCTGCTCTCTCGCTTTTCTGCGCTGCGGTTCGCGCTGGGGCTGCTGGCGGCGACGGCGGTTGGTCTGCTCGGCGCGGCGATTGTGTTTGCCGCTTTGTCGCGGCTGAGTTCAACCGATGCGGAACTTGATCCCGCCGATTTCCGCATGGAGGGCGTGCTGGGCAGCGTCACCAGCTCGATTCGCGAAGGCGGGACGGGCGAAATGGTGTATTCGCAGGCAAGCACGCGGCGTGTCTGCGGCGCGCGCAGTGACACCGGCGAAGCGCTGAGCAAGGGAACGGAAGTTGTAGTCACTCGCTACGAGCGCGGGATCGCGTACGTGCGCCGCTGGGACGATCTGGCGGGGAACGATCTGGCAGGGAACGATGAGCGCGCGCTCGGTTCGACCCATGACGCGGGCCGGGACACGACCGCGAAGGAGGGCGCATGAACCGGAAACTTTTTCGCGCTGCGATCGTGCTGCTCTGGCTGGCCCCGGTTGCCATTGCCCTGGCGTATGCCGCGGTCTGGGACCAGTTGCCCGCATCCATGGCCACGCATTTCAACGCTGCCGGCCGCGCCAACGGCTGGATGTCGCGCGAGGCATCACTGACGCTCACGCTCGGCATCCTGGCCCCACTGCTCGGCCTGATCACGTGGATACTGTCGCGGGTGCGCGAACCGCGTGTGGATTTTTGGAGTTTGCTGGGTTTGTTCTATGTGATCGGCGGCATGATGTACGCCGTCAACCAGCAGCTGATCGCCTACAACCTGCGCGGTGAGCCGATACATCCCGGGCCGGTGGTGGCTCCGGTCTTCGTTGCCATCATCGTGGTGGTGGTGGCGTTTCTGGGCTCCGCGCGCGGTGTTCCTCTGCCACAGGCCGCGGTGCTGGCCGAAGAGACCCACGCGGTCCGGCTGTGGGCACTGCTGTTCGTGGTGCCGCTGGCGGGGCAGGTGGCGGCGTTGATCGCGGTGCCCGATGCCGGGGTGCGGGTGGCGCTGTTGTTGGCTTGCGTTTTATTTGGTGGCCTATTTGCCTTCGTCTGGAGCGGGTTTCAATACCGCTTCACCAGCGCGGGTGTGGAAATTCGCACGCTGGGATTTCGTCTGCGCTCCATTCCGGCGGGGGAGATCAAGTCCTACTCGGCCCAGGCTTGGGCGCCGCTCTGTGGTTACGGCATTCGCGGGTTGGGGAACCGACGCGCCTACGTTTGGGGCAGTCGGGGCGTGCGCATTGAGACCACGACAGGGCAGGAGATTTTTCTGGGCCATGCCGAACCGGAACGCATCGTGCGCGATCTGGAGATGCTGCGGCCTGGGCGTTGAAGTCGGGCGAGGGGGAATTCAGGAGGAAACATGTTTGGATCGATTGAGTTCTGGGTTGTCGTCGGACTGGGCGTTCTGCTCCTAATCATGCTGTTGAGTTTTCTGGCGAGTCTCTACCGCAAGGCCGGGCCCAACGAGGCGCTGGTGGTGTACGGCTTCCGCGGCACCCGCGTGATCAAGGGACACGGCACGGTGATTTTTCCCATGGTGGAGAACTGCCGCGGCCTGTCGCTGGAGCTGATGTCGTTCGATGTGGCGCCGCAGCAAGACCTCTACACCAAGCAGGGTGTGGCGGTGACGGTGGAAGCGGTGGCGCAGATCAAAGTGAAGTCGGATGTGGAATCCATTCTTACGGCGTCGGAGCAATTTCTGACGAAGACGCCGGAGCAGCGGGAGAGTCTGATCCGGCTGGTGATGGAAGGCCATCTGCGCGGCATCATCGGCCAGCTTACGGTGGAAGAGATCGTGAAGCAACCGGAGATGGTGGGCGACCGCATGCGCTCCACCTGCGCCGATGACATGAACAAGATGGGGCTGGAAGTGATCTCGTTCACGATCAAAGAAGTGCGCGACAAGAACGAATACATCGTGAACATGGGGCGGCCGGATGTGGCGCGCATCAAGCGGGACGCGGATGTGGCCACGGCGGAAGCGGAGCGTGACACAGCGATCCGGCGCGCGGTGGCTATGCGGGAATCGGCGGTGGCCAGGGCGCAGGCCGACCAGGAACGAGTACAGGCGGAGACGGCTTCCATGGCCAAGCAGGCGGAAGCGCAGCGCGACTTGGAAGTGAAGAAGGCGCAATACCTGGAAGTCACAAAACGGCAGCAGGCGCAGGCTGACAAAGCGTATGACATCCAGACCAACATCATGCAGCAGCAGGTGATGATTGAGCAGGTGAAAGTGCAGCAGGTGGAAAAAGAGCAGCAGGTGAAGGTGCAGGAAGCTGAGATCATGCGCCGCGAGCGGGAGCTGATCGCCACCGTGCTGAAGCCGGCCGAGATTGAGCGGCAGCGGATTGAAACGCTGGCTGCGGCGGAGAAGCAACGCCTGATGGCGGAGGCGGAAGGGCACGCGTCGTCCATCCGGCAGCAGGGCGAGGCCGAAGCGGAAATCATTTTCAAGAAAGGTGAGGCGGAAGCCAAGGCCATGAACGTGAAAGCCGAAGCGTTCCAGGAATACAACCAGGCGGCGGTCATCGACAAACTGCTCACCGGCTTGCCGGAAGTGGTGAGGGCGCTGGCGGCCCCGCTGGCCAACGTGGACAAGATCACCGTGATCTCCACCGGCGGCGACGTAGCCGGCTTGAACAAGATCACCGGTGACCTGACAAAAATGGCGGCGCAGGTGCCGGTGCTGTTTGAAACGCTGACCGGGATGAACATCCAAGAGATGCTGGGCAAGGTGCGGAAGATTGGCGATGGCCCAGCGAAGCCGGAAGCGCCCAAGGGTGCTTGAGCTGTGAGGGGCGGGCTGCGGCCTGCCCCTTTTTGTCAACTGCGGTCAACGGGAAAGGGAATTGCGATGGCAGCCGGGTTCAATCGTGGAACGGGCATTGCGCTGGGTGTAGGGCTGGGTGTCGCACTCGGAGTGGCCTTGCATAGCGTGGCCCTCTGGATTGCGGTGGGTGTGGCGTTTGGATTCGTCCTCGGAAGCAGCCGCAGACGCCACGTGAAAAACTAAAAGCAACAGCTGAGTCTAGGGCTGGAAGGAGTCGGTTATGGCATTACTCGAACGCGTTTCCACTTTGGTGCGGGCAAATCTGAACGACCTGATTGACAAGGCCGAGCACCCGGAAAAAATGTTGAAGCAGGTGATCGTCGACATGCAGAACCAGTTGTTGCAGGTGAAAACCCAGGTGGCGCTGGCGCTGGCGGATCAGCACTTGCTGGAGAAAAAACGGAAAGAGCATGAAGACAACGCCGGTGACTGGATGCGCCGCGCCGAGCTGGCCATCGAGAAGGGGCAGGAAGATCTGGGGCGGGCGGCGATCGAACGTTCCATGGGTTACAGCGAGATGGGCGAGCGCTTCGCGGAACAGGCAGTAGACCAGAAGTTGCAGGCGGAAAACCTGAAGACGGCGCTGCGCAAGCTGGAACACAAGATGGCGGAAGCGCAAGCAAAATGCGAACTGCTGTTGGCACAACACCGGCGTTCGCGGGCGCTAGGCAAGGCGAGCGACGCGCATGCGGCGGCGATTGACGGTTCGAAGGCGGCAGCGTTCGATCGCATGCAACACAAAGTCGCGCACCTGGAAGCGGTGAGCACAGCGAAAGCAGAACTGGCAGCCGGCGACGAGATGGAGGCGCGGCTGGAAGCACTGGAGAAGCAGGAAAAAATCGAGCGCGTGCTGGTGGAGATCAAAGCGAGGAAGAGTTTGCCGAGCTAGAGGCGATCTATTCGACAGCCGAGTGCTTTTCGTCCTCGTCGGTGTCTAGGACGACTTCCTCTCCCCAGTCGAGCTGCAGGTTGCGAGCGGTGCTGTCCACTGGCTCGAGCTCAGGGATTTCTTCGCTGACAGCGGAGCCGAGCTCACTGAACTTACGAGCGCTGACCAAGACACGCCCTTCCAGCGATCCAACGGCCTTGTTATAACTCTCGACGGCCCGGTCGAGCCCACCGCCGACTGCCTTGAAGTGGCTGGCTAGGGTGCGCAGCCGTTCGTAGAGTTCTTTTCCAAGAGCGCTGATTTCCTGCGCGTTGCGCGCGATCGCTTCTTGCCGCCAGCCGTAGGCGACAGCACGCAGCAGCGCAATCAAGGTCGTCGGGGAGGCAACGATCACCCGCTGACTTACACCCTCTTCGATCAGGCTGGGGTCGTTTTCCAGCGCGGCGCTAAAGAAAGTTTCGCCGGGTAGGAACATGACCACGAACTCAGGCGTCGGCTCCAGGTGGTCCCAGTAGGCTTTCGAAGCGAGTTGTCTCAGATGATCGCGGACTTGGCGGGCGTGGGCCACGAGTTTTTCATGCCGGACCTCGTCGTCCGTTGCTTCCATCGCCTCCAGGTACGCCTGCAGCGGCGTCTTGGCGTCCACCACGACATTCTTACCCCCGGGCAACTTCACGATCACGTCGGGCCGTAGACGGTGGTCTTCGGTCGTTATCGTTTTCTGTTCGACGAAGTCGCAATAGTTCAACATGCCCGCCATTTCGACGACGCGACGCAACTGGATTTCACCCCATCGGCCCCTGACAGATGGGGTACGCAGGGCCTTGACCAGATTGCTGGTTTCGCTGCGCAGGGCCTCCTGGGTGCTCAGGAGTGATTTCACTTGGGTCGAGAGCTCACCATAAGCTTGACTACGGGCGGTTTCGAGGGCCTGGACCTGCTTATCAACTTGTTTGAGGGACTCGCTGATTGGGGCGACCAAGTTCTCCACTTCTTTCTTTCGCGCTTCGAGATCGCCCGCGGCCTGAGTGTGGTGTTTCTGCAGTTCAGTCTTCGCTAGATCGAGGAAGGAAGAATTGTTATTGCGGAGCGCATCGGCAGCAAGCTTGCCGAAAGCTTCCCGAAAAGTTTGCTCCGCCTGCGCATAGGAGGCAAGCTTCTCGGCGTGTGCAGATTGCTCCTTCTCCAAAGCGGTTGTGAGTGATGCCGACTCGATCTGTGCCGCCGTTTTCTCGTCGTTCGCCGCTTTTGCTTCGATTCGAATCGTAGACAGGTCGCGTTCGAGGGCCTGCAAGTGGTTCTCGAAGACTTGGGAGCGGGAGCGGTACGCGAGAAAGGCGATAACAAACCCCAACAGCGCACCGACCGCCAGAAGCACAAGTGTGCTTAGCATAATGAGAGGCCTTCGATTCTATTTCATTTCCGCTTCGTTTCACTCGATTTGTCTCAGGGCATCGCTCCAGCTGTGCCCGGACAGGAAGCGTCAAATCGTGGCCGAATCCCCGCCGTGTCGCAAAGAACGCGACAAGGGCGGACCACAAACGGGCGGCATCAGAAGGCACGGAGCTCTTCCACGTGCTGCCGCTGAACTTTGATCCTGCTTTCGTTCCTGCGGGCGGCGGCCAGATCGTAGGCGAGTTGCATCCGCAGCCAAGTCTCGGGCGTGCTGCCAAAAGCCTTGGCCAGCCGGATCGCCATCTCCGGGCTGATCCCAGACTTGCCGTTGACGAGATTGTTCAGGGTTTGACGGGTAACGCCGAGTGCCTTGGCGCCGGCTGTCACGGAGAGTCCCAATGGTTCCAGGCAGTCTTGGCGTACGATGCGGCCGGGATGCACCGGATTTTTCATGGACACGATTCTGTTCCCCCAAGTTCTAGTGATAGTCCGTCAGTTCGACGTCAAAGGCGTCCGTTCCCTCAAAGCGAAAAATAATGCGCCAATTGGCCCGCACCGTTACAGCCCAGAAGCCCTGCCGGTCGCCTTTGAGCGAGTGCAGGCGGTACCCGGGCAAATCCAGCGCTCGCGGCGCCTGGGCAGAGTCGAGGGCGGTAAGGATGCGTTCCACCGTTTCCACAAGATCAGGGCGGATTCCTCTCCGGTCGCCGCGCTCATACAGACGTTTAAGGCCACGATGCCGGAAGCTCCGGATCATTTCCCTGAGCGTATGCTGACAATTGTCACTTGTCAACCAGGGCGGCGATAGAATGCATCTGCCGATGGGCGTTCCGCGATCAATCCGCGTAGGCATTGCCGGCTGGTCCTATCGGGACTGGGAAGGCGTGGTGTATCCCGTTGGGATGCAGCGTCGCAAGCAGCATCCGCTGGAACTGCTGGCGCGCTGCTTTGATCTGGTGGAGATCAACAGTTCGTTTTACGGGCATATCCGGCCGGAACACGCCAAGCTGTGGTGCCTGAAGGCGGCGGCGGTGAATCCGGAGTTCACGTTCACCGCCAAACTGCACCGGTCGTTCACCCATTCACCATTCGCGGAGACGGAGCCGACCTCGGCTGCGTCCATCCGGCCCGGGGATGACGATGAAGCCCGAGCCAAAGAAGGTCTGGATGTGCTGGCAGCACAGGGCCGGCTGAGCGCGTTGCTGATCCAGTTCCCGTTTTCTTTCAAGAACACGGCACTGAACCGCGAGTATCTGGAATGGTTGCTGCGCGAGTTTATCGAGTATCCGCGGGCGGTGGAGGTGCGGCATGAAAGCTGGAACAATACTGAGGTCCTAGCGGCGTTGGCGCGGCACAACGTAGCGTTCTGCAATATTGACCAACCGCTGCTGGGACGCTCCCTGGCGCCGACGGAGCACGTGACGTCTGCCATTGGCTACGTTCGCCTGCATGGCCGCAACTACGACCAGTGGTTCGCGTCGGAGCGGGTCGAAGATCGCTACAACTACCTTTATAGCGAGCAGGAGTTGGAAGGCTGGAAAGAAAAAATCGAGCGTGTGGCGGAGACGGCGCAGACGACTCTGGTGGTGACGAACAACCATTTCTTCGGCAAAGCAGCGGTGAATGCGCTGCAACTGAAACACCTGCTGACCGGCCAGACGGTGACGGCACCGGAGCCGCTGCTCAAACACTATCCGGAGCTCAAGAAAATCTCGCGACCGCTGGCCGATCTGTCCGGTCCAGATCTGCCTTTGCTGGCGTGAATCCCTTCCGCGGCGGAACTTTGTCCAGGCGCCTTGCGTACCTTCCCTCAGACACCGGTGAGTAAGGCCGGGAGTCGGTGAAGGGGTGGGTTATGGACGCAAGATTCAATGACTTTATCGATAGCGTGAGATGGCGGGTAGCGTTGAACCTGACGGCGTTTGTGCTCTGGCTGGCGGCGTCTTATGGGTTACTGGCCGCGGCTTCGTAATGGCACGGGCGGGCCAGTTCCAGTGACCATGGTACCGTTTTGGTAGATGCCGCTGTGGAGCTACGCTGGAGCATGGCTTTCTGGGCCCATCACGGCATTCGGTTCGCCGAGTGGAGGCGGTTATTGCCCCTGCTGTTGGCGGCGGCCTGCTTCGCGCCTGCGGGACTCGCGCAAGAACCCGCTCTCTCAGATACGCGGCCGGTAAAGAAGTATGTCAAACCTACCGTGCCGGAATTTGCACGCCGCATGCAGCTTCGCGGCATGGTGCGACTGCAGGCCACGGTTTTGCCCTCCGGAAAAGTCGCCGAAGTGAAGGCGCTCGGCGGCAATCCTGTGTTGGTGCAGGCGGGTAAGTCGGCACTTGAATCCTGGATTTTTGAAACCGGAAACCAGACGACCACCACCGTCGTCACGCTGAGTTTCAACTGACGGCGCTCAAACCTGGCTGGTGACTTCTTCGCGTGCGGCGTAGTGCGAATCCACGTACGTGTCCAGAATCTTGATGAACTCGGCGACGATGTGTTCGCCCTTCAGGGTAACGAACAAGCGGCCGTCCACGTAGACCGGGGCCTTGGGCGCTTCGGAGGTTCCGGGCAGGGAAATGCCAATGTTGGAATGTTTCGATTCGCCCGGGCCGTTGACCACGCAGCCCATGACTGCGACCTTCATTTCTTCCACGCCGGAATACTTGTTTTTCCACTGCGGCATTTGCTCGCGCAGGTAGCCCTGGATCTGTTGCGCCATCTCCTGGAAGAACGTGCTGGTGGTGCGGCCGCAGCCGGGGCAGGCGGTGACCTGCGGCATAAAGCTGCGAATTCCAACCGACTGCAGAATCTGCTGCGCGCACTGCACTTCTTCGCGGCGGTCGCCGTTGGGCAGCGGCGTGAGCGAGACGCGGATGGTATCGCCGATCCCTTCCTGCAGCAGGGGCGCGAGAGCGGCGGCGGAGGCCACCATGCCTTTCATTCCCATGCCGGCTTCCGTCAAACCCAGGTGCAACGGATACTGACAGCGGGCGGCGAGCACGCGGTAGACGTCAATCAGATCCTGCACGCCGCTGACTTTGGCGCTGAGGATGATCTGGTCAGGACGCAGGCCATATTTCTCCGCCAGCGCGGCTGACTCCATTGCGCTCACCACCATGGCTTCCATGGTGACTTCGCGAGCGTCTTTGGGCTCCGCGAGACGTGAGTTCTCATCCATCATGCGCGTCAGCAACGCCTGGTCCAGCGATCCCCAGTTCACGCCAATGCGTACCGGCTTCTGGTTCTCGACTGCGACTTCAATCATGGCGCGAAAGTTGGAGTCATCCTTGCGGCCAATGCTGACGTTGCCGGGATTGATGCGGTACTTGGCCAGCGCGCGAGCGCATTCCGGATACTTCTTGAGCAGGATGTGCCCGTTGTAATGGAAATCGCCGATGATGGGAACGCGCACGCCGATCTTGTCGAGGCCTTCCACCACGTGGGGCAGGGCAGCGGCAGCTTCGTCGTTGTTCACGGTCACGCGGACGAGCTCGGATCCGGCGCGAGCCAGCTCGGCGACCTGCTTCACCGTGCCGGGAATGTCGGCGGTGTCGGTGTTGGTCATGGACTGGACGACCACCGGAGCGCTGCTGCCGACACGCACTCCACCCACGTCGGCGGTATGAGTTTTTCTGCGTTGAATGGTGGCCATAAGAGAAGCGGTAGACATCATTTTAGCACGCAAAAATGCGGGGATGGTGCTCGGGGGGCTTCCCTCCTGCGGCGGTCCGTGCTTACAGCCGCAGCAGCTTGCTGATGTCGTTAAAGATGACCATGCTGGCAAACACCACCAGGAAGACGAACGCGGCTTGATAAATACGTTCCTTGACCACTAGGTTGATGTCGCGCTGGATCAGGCCTTCGATCAGCAGCAAGAGAATGACACCGCCGTCGAGGATAGGAATGGGCAGCAGGTTGAAGATGCCCAGTTGCAGGCTGATGCGCCAGGTGAGATCGAGGGTGGGGAACCAGCCCTTTTCTTGCACCGCTTCGCCGGCCACCTGCGCAATGCGGAGAGGGCCGTCAATCTGCCGCATGGAGACGCGGCGCTGGATGAGCTTCTCAATCAGTTCCAGGGCGAGGAAGGAACTCTTGCGGTTCTCTTCGAGTGATTTGTCCAGGGCGAGACCGAAGGGCAGCTTCTGCACATTCAGCGCGTTGGAATGGATGATGCCGACGCGATAATGTTTTTGCGAGATGCCCGGAACATCAGCGAGCGTGGGTTGCATCTGCAACTGGACGGGTTGGCCATGGCGGAGCACAGTGAGTTGGAGCGGCTGCCCCTTCTGCTTCTGTAAGTAGGAGATCATGGCAGGCCAGGAGCGCACCGGGTGGCCATCGGCTGAGGTGACCTCATCGCCGGGCTGGACGCCGGCCTTCGCGGCAGGCATTTCTTTCTCGACTTGCGTGACCACGACCGCCTCATCGGGGTACCAGCCCGCATAACCCTGGCGGTCAAGCCCCTTGGGCACCGGCGTCAGAGAAACCTCAATCGTCTGCTTTCCTCGTTGCACCGCCAGCGGTAAGGCATGGCCCGGGCTCAGCAATTCTTTGTACAAAGTCTGTTCCCAAGTGGGGTCCTGGATGCCATCGATGAGGGTGATGCGGTCGCCCTGTTGCAAGCCGGCCTTGGCGGCGGCGCTGTCCTCTTCCACGTAACCGATCACCGCGAGCTGGTCAAAGATGGCCGGGCGGGAGTAGTGGAACATGTTGATGGCGGTGAGCAGGCCAATGGCCAGCGCAATATTCATGGCCGGTCCAGCAATGGCGATGAGAAAGCGGTGCCAGCGCGGATGGGACATGAACTCGCGCGGATCGTTGCTGTGCTCGTCCATCGGGTTCTCGCCGCTCATCTTGACGTAGCCGCCGAGAGGGATGGCGCAAACCTTGTAGTCCGTTTCCCCGCGCCGGGTGCCAAACAGCCGCGGACCGAAACCAATGGAGAAGGCTTCCACGCGCACGCCCAACAGCTTGGCCATGGCGAAATGGCCGAACTCATGGATGACCACGAGCACGCCGAGAACACCGATAAACGCGAGCGGGTAGCTAAGTATGGACAAGCTAAATCCTTTGTACGGCTGCGGCGATGGGAACGGTTGCTTGGCGGCTGCGATGAGCCACCCATTGCCGGGCCTCGGCGCGGGCGGCAGCGTCCGCCTGCAACACCTGCTTTATGGATTCCATCGGCTGCGCGGGCGTTTCTTTTAGTACGGCTTCGATGAGGCGAGGGATGTCGGAAAACTCCATTTGCCCTTCCAGGAAAGCCGAAACCGCAATTTCGTCGGCGGCGTTCAGGGCGACGGTGCTGGCGCCGCCTGCCTTCACCGCCTCGTAGGCCAACCGCAGACAAGGGAATTTAGCCATGTCCGGGGGCTGGAAGTCCAGGTGACGGAGGTTCTCGACCGGGAACTTCAAGTCACTCGGAATCCGGTCCGGGTAAGTCAACGCGTAAAGAATCGGCAGGCGCATATCGGTAACGGAGAACTGCGCCAGAAACGTGCCGTCGACAAACTCGACCATGGAGTGAATGGTGGATTGGGGATGCACCAGCACGCGTACCTTCTCCGGCGGCAGATGGAAGAGGCGGCAAGCCTCGATGACCTCAAAGCCCTTGTTCATCAGCGTGGCCGAATCAATGGTGATGCGGCGGCCCATCTTCCAGGTGGGATGGTTGAGCGCCTGCTCCACCGTGATATGGGCGAAGCTGGCGGCGGGAGTGTTGAGGAACGGCCCGCCTGACGCCGTCAGCCAGACACATTCCACTTCCGACATGCGCCCGCCGCGCAAACACTGATGTACGGCATTATGCTCACTGTCAATGGGAAGCAGCGGTTTGCCGTGACGCTGAGCCGCTGCGGTGATCAGTTCGCCGGCGGCGACGAGACACTCTTTGTTCGCCAGGCCAATTTCCTTGCCCGCGCAAACCGCTTCGTAGGTGGCTTCAAGCCCGGCGACGCCAACGATGGCGCTGACCACGAAGTCCACGTCGCGATGGGTGGCGACGCGCACCATGCCAGCGGCACCCGAAACGACCTCAGTTCCGGTGTGTCCCGCTTGCCGCAGCCGGGTTCGGAGCTGCTCTGCGCCAGCTTCGGCGGCAACCGAGACTACCTGCGGTCGCCAGCGGATGGTCTGCTCATAAGCCGCGTCCAGATTGCTGCCTGCTGCCAGCGCGATGATCTGGAAACGCTCGGGGTAAGACTCGACTACGCTGAGCGTGCTGCACCCGATGGAGCCGGTCGAACCCAGAATGGCGATTCGCTTCATGTTATTGAATGGAAATGCTTTACCTATCGTCCGGCGGTGCCTCTAGTGGAGCGTCCGCCAAGCCGCATAGTACCACAGCAGGGGAGCGGCGAAGAGCAGCGCGTCAATGCGATCGAGGATGCCGCCATGCCCGGGCAAAAGGTTGCCGGAGTCCTTTACGTTGGCGCCACGCTTGATTACAGATTCGACCAGATCGCCCAACTGGGCGGCAACATTCAGCACGGCGGAAAGTGCGAGCACAAAAATCCACGACGGTTTTTCCAAATCGAACAAGCCGCCGTTGCGTTCGATGAGGCCATGGCTAAGCAGGAACTGGCTGATGGCGGAAGCGTGGTTGTAGAGCAAGCAGCCAATGACGACGCTGGCGAGCAGCGAGGCGGCCGCTCCTTCCCAGGTTTTTTTCGGGCTCACGAGCGGCGCCATGCGGTGGCGCCCCAACGACTTGCCGACGAAATACGCGAAGATGTCACCCGCCCAGACCACGAACATCAAGTAGAGCAGCAGAAATGCGCCGGAATACTGTTGGCGAAGCTGGACCAGCAAACCGAGCGGCAGAGCGATATAGGTGAAGGCAAAAACGGAAGCGGCGGCAGCCGGGAAGATGCCTTCTAGCTGTGGCCGGAACATGCCTGCGCTGAGGAAGAGGAATGGCGCCAGCGCGGCGGCGAAGCCGACGACATAAACAAAAATTGCTGTGTCCAGCAGCGGCTTGTCATTCCCGGGACTGATCGCCAACAAGAGGAAGAAGAGGCCGACGAAAGCGTAGGTGGCGCGTGAAAACGGTTCGATGGAGTAGTGGCGAGCCAGCGCCAGAAATTCTTGCACCGCCAGCAAGGCCACCAGCGCGGCCACCAGCGCCAACACGGGTACGGGCGCGCGCAGAATCAGCAGCAGCACCAGGGGAATCAGGACGAGGGCGGTGAGGATGCGTTTGAGCACGATGCTGTCAGGACCGGGCGGCTTTGGCCGGCCGCGTGCTTTCCAGGTGCAGATCGCTGCCCAGACCACCGTAACGGCGCTCGCGCTTCTGGAATTCGGCGATCGCCTCCAGCAACTGCAAGCCGCGAAAGTCGGGCCAAAGGGTGGGTGTGACGAAAATTTCCGCGTAGGCCAGTTGCCAGAGCAGAAAATTGCTCAGCCGCATTTCGCCGCTGGTGCGGACCACCAGATCGGGGTCAGGAAGGTGGCGGGTGTAGAGATGCTGAGCGATGGTGTGCTCATCCACCTGAAGATGGTCGAGTCCGCCGTTGCGGGCGGCGACTTCGGCGAGAGCGCGGAACGCGTCCACCAGTTCAGCGCGAGCGCTGTAGTTCAAAGCTAGCGTGAGCACGAGGCCGGTGTTCTTGGCGGTCTCGTTGCGGGCCCATTCCATCCGCTCCTGCACCTTGGGTGGCAGTTCCTGGATGCGGCCAATGTATTCCAGCCGAATGTTGTTCTTCTGCAGCGTGGGCACTTCCATTTTCAGGTAGCGCCCCAGCAGTTGCATCAGGAAATCAACTTCGGTTTTGGGACGCTTCTTCCAGTTTTCTTCTGAGAACGCGTAGAGGGTAAGCCAGGGCAGGCCGATGCAGGCGGCGGTTTCAACGGCGGAACGGACGGCGGCAACCCCGGCGCGATGACCGGCCACGCGCGGCAGATGGCGGCGGCGGGCCCAGCGTCCGTTGCCGTCCATGATGATGGCGATGTGTTTTGGGAGCTTCTCCGGATCCAGCCGCAGGTAAACTTCGGTTTCCTTGCGGTCCAGTCCGGCTGGAACCTTCGCGTGCAAGGGGCAACCCTCGTGATTTTGAAGCTAACATACGCGTTGGCTGATGGCAACGCGCTTGGCAACTCACCCTGGCAGAAGGCGATCCGGCGCAAAAAAGGGCCGGGGCTTTCGCCCCGGCGTCAGTTGGCAGAGTGGCCCGGAAAAATTGTTGCCGGCAGCGTTGGCCGCTACGCGGTGCGGCGCGGCCGCACGGTCAGATCGCGTACCTGCGCCAAAATGCTGTTCATCTGCATGCCGTTGAGCTTGGAGACGAAGGGCAGAACTTCCGCGACAAACGGATCCTCGGTCAGTTCGCGCAGTTCTTCTTCGCGATTGCGCTCGCCGCCGCACAGCAGGTCGGGTACAGTGACGCACAGCGCCCGCGCCAGCCGATCAAGGGATGAGAGCGTTGGCGTTGCTTTCTCATTCTCGATCTTGGAGACATAGGTGCGCGGAACGGACATGCGTCCGGCCAGCTGTCGTTGACTCAGCCCACTGCGCAGCCGCAGCGAGCGGATGGAGAAGGCCAGCCGCAGATGGCCGGGAGTACGGTCGATGGTGGGCGGCGGGGGTGCGATTTCGACCGCTGCAGCCAACTCCTGCTCATCCTCGTCTAAAGACAGATGGCAGCGGCGGCAGAGATTGTTGGTGGTACGGAATTGAACCAACTGGCAGCGGTCACATCTCACCACCTCCCGTGAATCCACAGGAGCGAGAAGAGTAGCCATGCGGGTTGGGAGATGCCAGAGCAGCGCGCCGACAAGCGGTGCGCGAAAAACTGTTGCCCACTTTGCGGGAAGTTAC
>JBGQDM010000066.1:0-18207 GCA_041495845.1 Terriglobia bacterium
TGGGTGACGCGCTCAATGGAATCCGACTGGCCGTGGGCGTAGTCGTAGGTCGGGTAGATGGGCCACTGGCTGCCGGTGCGGTGATGCTCGGCGTGGACGATGCGGTACATCACCGGATCGCGCAGGTTGAGATTGGGCGAAGCCATGTCAATCTTGGCGCGCAAGGTGCGCGAGCCGTCGGGAAACTCACCGGCACGCATGCGCTGAAAGAGATCCAGGTTTTCTGCGACGGGCCGATCGTGATATGGCGAGTTGCGGCCGGGCTCGGTCAACGTGCCGCGATGCTGGCGCACTTCGTCGGCGGAGAGATCGCAAACGTACGCTTTGCCGGCGCGAACCAGTTGCAGCGCCCACTCGTAGAGCTGGCCGAAATAGTCGGAGGCGTAGAAGAGGCCGTCCCAATGAAAACCGAGCCACTTGACGTCTTCCATGATGGAGTCGACGTATTCGGTTTCTTCCTTCTCCGGGTTGGTGTCGTCAAAGCGGAGATTGGTGTGGCCGCTAAATTCATCGGCCAACCCGAAGTCGAGGCAGATGGCCTTGGCGTGACCGATGTGGAGGTAGCCGTTGGGCTCGGGAGGAAAACGGGTCTGCACGCGGCCCGCGTGCTTGTTGGTCTTGAGGTCTTCGAGAATGATGTCGCGAATGAAATTGGACGGGCGCGGCTCGGCGGGAGCGGGAGCGGTATCGCCGGGGGTGGACGTGGGGGTGGTCATGCAGGAATCATTTTATATGCATGGGTTGGTGGCGCAACAGAACGGCCCACCACGGATTTCACGGATGAACACGGATTGTGGGGGAAAGCAAAACCTTAGAACGCAGAGGACGCAGAGAACGACCGCAGAGAGCGCAGAGAAAACCAAAACCTGGCCACGGATTTGCGGATGAACTACGGATTTGACGGCAGGGCAAAATCTTAAAACGCAGAGAAGACCAGTAAAGGGGCTACTCATCGTGAAAGGGATTGACCACTCGCAGGGCACCGTAGCGCTGGCCGGATGAGAAGTCTTCGGAATAGTGTGCTGTTGGGAAGCAGGGCGCGGTGAGCGGTCACCGCCGATGCAACTCGGCGCGGGAGTCGGGCCGCTTCCATTGGAGATCGAAGCCGCGCTCCAGGCGGGCCAGGGCCCGACTCCGGGCGCGGCGGTAGGCCGCCCGCTCCCGGACTAGGGGCCGCAGCCACCGTACCAGGAATGCATTAAGCAAGGTGCCGTCTTTGGCGGCGTGGGCGCGCAGTTCACGAACCAGGTCTGCGTCAAGTTCCAGCACGATATTCGTTTTCATCGCGCGAACACCTGTCTACTTCCCCGAGGATATTGTAGAGGGGACATCTAGGCGCAGTAGTTGTTTCTATCCCAGCCTTTCGATTGCTTGCTCGATTCTCGACAAGCACGCCTGTTTGCCCAGCACCTCCAGCGTCTCAAACAACGGTGGCGCATTCTTGCGGCCGCAGACGGCCACGCGGATGGGCTGAAACATTTGTCCGGGCTTGATGCCAAGTTCCTGGGCGGCGGCGCGCAGGGTGGCGTCGAGGGCGGCGTGGGTGAACTCGGTTTTGGCCAGCAGCTCACGGGCATGGGTGAGGACTTTGCGCGCCAGGGCCGCGTCGCCTTTTTGCGGGATCAATTCCGCAGGATCGAAGGGCGGCAGTTGCTCTGCCAGAAAGAAGTCGGCGGCGGTGAGCACATCTCGCAGCAGTTTGATGCGCTCGCGGATTAGTGGAGTGATGGCCAGCATTTTTTCCGGCGAAGTATCGAGGCCAGCGCCGCGCACGACGGGCAGCAACCGCGCACTCAGGTCTTCTACGCTGAGCGCACGCAGGTGCTCAGCATTGAGCCAGACAGCTTTGGGGTCGAAGGTTTCTTCCGGCGTGGCGGCGACTTCCTTGAAGTTGACGACGGCGTTGGCGCGGTTGATGCCTTCGAGAGAAAAGGCGGCAACCAGTTCCTCGCGGCCCAGCTTTTCGCGGTCGTCTTTTGGCGACCAGCCCAGCAGGCAGAGAAAATTGATGAAGGCTTCAGGGAGGAATCCGGCGTCGCGATAGGTAGTGACACTGACGATGGGCCCGTGGCGGCGTTTGGAAAGCTTGGTGCCATCGGGCGCAACCAGCAGGGGCAGGTGCGCGAACTGGGGCGGCATAGCGCCGAGGGCTTCGAAAATCAACACGTGCTTGTAGGTATTTGAGAGATGGTCCTGGCCGCGAATGATGTGGCTGATCTGCAAATCGGCATCGTCGGCGCAGGAGGCCAAGTGATACGTGGGCATGCCATCGGAGCGCAGCAGCGCGAAATCTTCAATGTCGGCAGTGGCCTTGACCTGCTCACCGTAAACGGCGTCGGCAAACTGCACGGTCTCGCGGCTCGTGCGCGGCACGCGAAAACGAAGGGCAAAACGCTCGCCGGCGGCGGCGCGACGGTCGCTTTCCACACGCGAAAGCTCGGGCATTCCGGGATTGAACAGCCACGTCCCTTGCGGCTTCTCGTTCTCGCCTTCACGCGGTGGGGTGAAATCGCGATAGGCAAATCCCTTTTCGAAGATTGCCCAAGCCGCTTTCTGGTGCAGCTCCAGCCGTTCGGATTGTTTGTACTCCTCATCCCAGCCGAGTCCCAACCATTTCAGCCCGTCAAAAATCGAGTTTACGGAAGCCTCGGTATTGCGCTCGACGTCGGTGTCGTCAAGGCGTAGGACCATGGTTCCGCGGTTGCGCCGGGCGTAGAGCCAATTGAAAATAAAAGTGCGTGCACTGCCCACATGGAGAAAACCGGTGGGGGAGGGAGCAAAGCGGACTCGAGGCACGGAACCGGCGCTGGGGGTGGGAAAAGTCATAAGCGGGTAATCGAAACTCGGATGTTACGTGCCGTGGAAAACAAGCGTCAAGCTTAGCCGCGTTACTCTCCAGCTTAACCAATTTATTTTCAATGAGTTTCGTGCGGTACCGAAGTCCCCCCAAGGTCACCCGCGGGATATTGTGTTGCCCTTGACGGTATGAAACGATGACGCTACACCAGTCTGCCCGCGAGGGTGGCCGGTTGCGCTGACAATGCATACTGCAGCCACAAGCATGGTCTTGATTCCAGGGATCGTCTCCCTGGTGCTCCTGCTCGTCTTCACATATTTCTACGATCAATACCGGGTACCTTACCTGCGGGCATGGCAGATGGCGTGGGGTGCTTACTGCCTGCACTACGTTTTGGAATCCTGGTCGGTGTTGCGCCAGCCCTCGCCGATGATCTTCCTGCTCTCTTCGCTGCTGCTGGTGACCATGGCGCTGTGCTTTCTTGCTTCCACCCGCCTGCTGCAGAAACCTTTCCAGTGGCGCTGGTATGACTTGACGTTGGCCGGGGTGGGCTTCGCGCTCTCCGCCTGGAACCTGCGTCAACACATGCGCGGTGGCGTACTGCGGACGGAAACCTATCCCCAGGCCCACTTTGATCTGGATGTGGGGCTGGGAGCGGTCCTGCTCTTCTGCTCTTTCGCGTTTTACCGGCAGGCGCAGAAACGACGTTCGTTCAGCTACACGGTGCTGGCGCTGACGCTGGCCTTCTGGGGAATCCTGCTCGGATTCAATCAGCTTCGTCCGCCGGACCTGGAGCTTTTCAATACGCTGGGCGAGTTGCTGGGGCCGGTGCCCCAGGTGTTGCTGGGCGTCGCTATGCTCATGGTGTTGTTTGAAAACGAGCGGCGGGCGGTGCAGGAGAACACACTGGCCTTCTCTACCCTGGGGGTGGATACGTCGCGGCTGCACGATCCGCAGGAGTTGGTGCCGAGCCTGGAATCTGTTCTCAACCGGCTGATTACGACCTTGCCGGCTCGCCGAGCGATTCTGTGCATTGCGGAGAATCGCAGGGAGGTATTGCCTTCAGTGCAGCGCGGCTTCAGCGCGGAGTTTCTACACGACCTCGAATCCAGCGGCGCCGCCGAATACGTTTGCGAGCTGGCCTACCGTCGCGGGGGGTTCGCCGCCTTCCGCAACCTGTCGGAGATCAGTGAACCACTGCCCGCGTTTCCGGGCGTGGGGTTCCAGCATTTCAAACGAATGTTTCTGGCGGAGAACGTCCGCGATCTCACCGCGGTCAGCGTGCAAACACACGAACAGAACCTGGGCGTGCTGCTGTTCCCGCACCCCGACCGGCGCTTTTTCGCCAGCTCGCAAATCCGCCTGCTCATCGGTCTGGCCCTGCAGATCGGCCTGACGCTGGAAAATTATCTGGTCACCCACCAGGCCCATCGCCGCACCAAGGAATACAAGCTGCTCACCCACATCGGCCAGGTGATCAGTTCCCAACTGGACCAGGATGAAGTGCTGCGCGCGATCCAGAAAGAACTGGGCCAGATTTTCGACACGCGCAATTTCTATATCGCGTTTCAGGAAAGCGACGAAATTCGCTTCGAATTGGAGGTGGAGGAGGACCGGGTGTTGCCCAAGCGGGTGCGTCGCGCCGCCAACGGGATCACGGAATACATCATCCGCACCGGGCAGCCGCTGCTGATCCGCTCGGAACTGGAGAAGGCGCGCGAACGCCTGGGAGTGACCGTTGTTCCGGAATGTCCGGCGCGTTCGTTGTGCGCCGCGCCCATTTCGCTGAAGGGCAAGCCCGCCGGCGCCATGGTGGCGATGAACATGGAACGGGAATTTGTTTTTGAACAGCGCGACCTGGATGTCATGGTGACGGCGGCGGGCCAGGTCTCGGTGGCGGTGGAGAATGCGCGCCTGTTTGCCCAGGAGCAACAGCGTTCGCGCCAACTCGGATTTCTCAACCAGATTTCGAAGGTCGCGATTTCGAGTCAGGACGCGGAGCAGATGCTGGCGGAAATCGTGGCGCAAGTGCAGAGAAACTTCAACTTTGATCATATCGGAATTGGCATTCTGGATTACGTGACCAAAGACATCGAGATCAAAGCGGAGGCCGGTGCGACCGCACAGGCCCTGGGGCGGCGAGTGCCGTTGGGGGTTGGCATTCTGGGCCGGGTGGCGCGCACCGGAGAGATGGCCCTGGTACAGAACGCCAGCGACGGTCATCTGGCCGGCATCCTGCCGGAATCGCGGGCGGTGCTGGGCATTCCCATCACCTACGGCGAGACGCTGCTGGGTGTGCTCAACGTGGAGAGTGTACGGGAAAACGCTTTCTCGCCGAGTGATGTGCTCATCATGAGCACGCTGGCTGACCTGCTGGCCACGGCGCTGCACAATTCGTTTGTCTTCCAGAAACTGCAGCAGCAGTCGATTACGGACGGCCTGACGGGCATCAAGACGCGCCGCTTTTTCTGGGAAGCGCTGTCTTCGGAATGGAAGCGCGCCTCCCGCTCCGGGCGTCCGTTCTCGGTGGTCCTCATGGACCTCGACAAATTCAAGGAAGTCAACGATACGATGGGCCACCTGGAAGGCGACCTGGTGCTGGCGCGGGTGGGTCGCCTGCTGGAGCAGAAATGCCGGCAATCCAACGTGGTCGCTCGCTACGGTGGAGATGAGTTCATCATTCTCATGCCCGAAACCGGCGTGGAGCAGGCGCAAATCCTGGCGGAACGCTTGCGGCTGTGGGTCGCGACCGACACCATGCTCAACGAGCACCACATCAGCGGCAGTTTTGGTGTCGCCAGTTTTCCGGTCCACGGTTTTGCGGTAGAAGACCTCATCCGCATCGCCGACGAAGGCATGTATCTCTCCAAAAAAGCGGGCGGCAATCGCGTCTCCACGGCGGATTCGTTCAGCCCGGACGAGGATGCTTTCGTCAAACGGCAGCTCATCTCCACTTTCATTGAGGGCTTTCTACAACGGGAACACACGGGGCGGGAGCGGGTGGAAGAAGTGGTGACCACGCTGCGCCGAATCTGTGGCGAGGGAGAAGACTGCTCCGAACGTGTGCTCAGAGATGCGATTGAAAACCTGACCCGCACCGCCGAGAGCCGCGAGACTGACGCGGGTAGTCATGGCGAACAGACCGCCCGCTACGCGGAATTGCTGGGGCGCGCTCTGGATCTGCCACCCGAGGAATTGGACGAACTTCGCTTCGCGGCGCGAGTGCACGACCTCGGGAAACTCTTCATTCCCGAACGCATCCTGAACAAGGTGGGACCGCTGAGCGAAGACGAGTTCTACATGATGAAACTGCATCCGCAGATGGGCGCGGAGGTGCTAGCGACTTTGCCGAACAGTCAGCGGTTGCAACTTGTGGTGAGCCACCATCACGAGGCCTTCGACGGTTCCGGCTACGCTCTCGGGCTGCGCGGCGAGGAGATCCCGATGGGCGCCCGCATTCTCGCCATCGCCGACGCGTATGCCTACATGACCTCCGACCATGCCTTCACCCCGGCGCGCTCCTCCGATGATGCCCTCGCGGAACTGGAACACCTCAGCGGCACGCGCTATGACGGCATGCTGGTGCGAATGTTCATCCGCCAGATCAAGTCAGAGAAGACAACCCGGGTGTGAAGCTGGTTGCGGACAAGCGTCGATGATTCGTGGGGTTTCCGCTCGTTTCCGGGCAACCAAACCTCCGCTGCGGCATCCATATCGATTGGAGTTGGCGGGCCCCATTAGGGGCGAAAGTCTCTTGGCGGAATGGAGTAGAATCTGACTTATGAAGTGGCTGCTTCCAGCCCTGTTGTTGGCGTTGGCGTCGACCGGCGCTCAGGCTCAAATCCACGGCGTACCGCCCTCGGTCACTTCTCTTGGCGGCGGGAAGTCAATGTTCAATCCGCCGGGCGTTCCGGCCAGCGTGACTTCGCTCGGGCCGAACGGCTTCAATTCGTTTCCGACGTGTTGCCTGCAGCCGCTGTTTCCCCTGGACCCGAACCCACCACGTTTCCCGCGCCGGCATTTTCATCCGCCGGTGATTGTGTATGGCTTTCCGGCCTACAACCCTTATCCGCCCGTAATCGTTGTGCAAACCGGTAACGGGAACGATACCGGTTATGACGACGAGGACGGTGGCGGCCCCACCATCTTTGATCGCCGCGGCCCGCGTCGCCGTTATGTTGAAGTGGACGACCGCCAGACGGAACCAGCGCCTGCCCGCGAACCGGCCCTGCGGCCAGCCCCTGCCGCCGCCCCAGCAGTGACCCCTGCCTCACCCGCTGCGCCTGTGGAAACTGCTCCTGCCGAACAGCCGAAGACTGTCCTGGTGTTCCACGACGGCCATAAAGAGGAAGTCCAGAATTACGCCATTGTGGGAGACCAGCTCTTCGACTTTACCGCTGCCCGGCGCAAGATCGCCCTCGCCCAACTTGACTTACCCGCCACCACCAAGGCAAACGACGAACGCGGACTGGATTTTTCTCTGCCTGTAGCCCGCTGACCGTCGCCTTCCCGCCCCGCTTCCGGTTAGGATTTGTAGATCATGCGCATTGCACTCCTCGGGTTCCTTCTTCTGTTGCCGTTCTTGTCCGCGCAGACCACACCCGCACCCGTAGTTCCCGATCCCGCGATGCAAGAGGCACTCGACGCCATCGCGAAGAACCTGGTCACAGCTCCGGATACGGAACAGTGGAAACAAGCGCGTCAGCGCCTGCTGACGACCACGTTCGCCACCTCTGAAGAGCGGAACGTCGCGCTGCGCGGATTGCTGCAACTCGTGCCCGACCCCAACACCCGGTTGCTATCGCCGGCTGGCTTCACATTGTTGCAGCAGGAGTTGCAGCGCGAAATTCCCACCACCGGCATCACCGACCTTTGCGTGCACCGCGACGGCCATCACCTCACGCTGGTCACGCCCATTGCCGGTAGTTCTGCCGATCGCGCGGGGCTTCGTCCCGGTGACGTGATCGAGGCGGTGGATGGAACGCCCGTCCCCGGCATCGAACGCGAGACGGTGCTCAACCTTCTGCGCGGTGCGGAGGGTAGCAAGGTTACGGTGGGGATCCAGCGCGGTGGCCGGCACTTGAAGTTTGAACTGGCGCGCGCGATCAATCATGATCCGCCGGCGCTGGGAGAAATTCGCCAGGTGGGCGGAGTGAAGTTCGCATACGTCGTGTTGACGGAGTTCCCAGGCAATGCCGGCGCAGCGACCCGGGAGTTGCTTCGATCCTTGCTGGAACAGGGCGCTCGCGCTGTGCTGCTCGATTTACGCAACAATCCTGGCGGGCTGTTGACGGCCGCGCAGGAAGTTGCCGGCCTATTTCTGCCCGAGGGCCCGCTGGCCATGATTCGCCGCCGCTCCGGGGAGACCAGCAAGATGGACGTGGCCGGGCCGCAACTCACGACGCTTTCACTGACGGTGCTGGTGAACGAAGGCACGGCCAGCGCGGCGGAAGTGGTCGCCGCCGCGCTCCAGGACCGGAAGCGCGCTACCGTGATTGGGGCGCACACCGTCGGGCAGGGGTTGGCTTTTGCCGCCCCACGATTATCGGATGACGCCATTCTGCTGCTCGCCTCCGGTCTGTTGATCACACCCGCCGGGCGCGCGTTACAAGGCAGCGGCGTCACTCCCGACCTGCCCATCGCTTCGCCGGTGCAACTGGCGTTGCCGCTCTTGCGCAACGCCGCCAACGACGAACAGTACGCCAACGCAGTCAAAGTGCTGCTGGCTGGCGCGAAAGCAAGTGCTCCATAACAGCGGGTGACTTCTGCTATAATTTCTGCAGGCCAAAAAGAGCCATAACTTCCTATCAATGCAATCCTTTAGCGCAGTTTTCGTGGTTCCGATCCTGAACCAATCCTGCCTCCCCTTGCCGACTCTCGCACGCGGAGCGAGCAGCCAGAAACGAACGAGCCCTCATGCCTGACGACCCGAACAAAGACGCACAGCTTCCTCTCGGCGGCGACGCTGGCGGTCCCGGCGCGCTCAACATTCAGCCCATCAACATTGAAGAGGAAATGCGGCGGTCGTACCTCGACTACGCCATGTCGGTGATCATCGGCCGCGCCCTGCCCGATGTTCGCGACGGCTTGAAGCCCGTGCATCGGCGCACGCTCTACGCCATGCACGACATGGGCCTGCTGCATAACCGCAAGCATGTGAAGTGCGCCAAAGTCATCGGTGAATCGCTGGGCAAGTATCACCCGCACAATCCGGAAGCGCTGTATGACGCGCTGGTGCGCATGGCCCAGAATTTCTCGTTGCGCTATCCCCTGGTCGACGGCCAGGGAAATTTTGGTTCGGTGGATGGCGATCCGCCGGCAGCCTACCGGTACACCGAATGCCGCATGAGCGCCATCTGTGAGGAAATGCTCGCGGACATCGACAAAGACACCGTCGATTTTGTCGAGAACTTCGATAACACCACGGTGGAGCCGGCGGTGCTGCCGGCGCGCGTTCCCAACCTGCTGGTCAACGGCTCCAACGGAATCGCCGTGGGCATGGCCACCAACATTCCGCCGCACAACCTGACCGAGATTGTGGACGCAACCATCACGCTGGTAAACAATCCCACCACTCAGTTGCCGGAAATTCTGAAGATTGTCAAAGGCCCGGACTTCCCCACCCACGGCATCATTCATGGGCGCAGCGGGATCGCGGAAGCATACAAGCACGGACGTGGGCGCTTCATCATGCGCGCCAAGGCATCCATCGAGAGCCTGCACAAGGACCGGCAGGCCATCATCGTCACGGAAATTCCGTATCAGGTAAACAAAGCGACGCTGCAGAAGCGCATTGCCGACCTGGTGATCGACAAAACGATCGACGACATCTCCGACGTACGCGACGAATCCGATCGCGACGGCATGCGCATTGTTCTGGAACTGAAGCGCGGCGCCGAGCCGCAGATTGTGCTCAACCAGCTCTTCAAGCATACCCAGATGCAAGAGAGCTTCAGCATGATTTTCCTGGCCGTGGTCAATGGAGCGCCCAAGGAAATGGGCCTGATCGAGGCCATTCAGCACTTCATCAACCACCGGGTGGATGTGGTGCGGCGCCGTACCGCCTACCTGCTGGCCAAGGCGCAGGAACGCGAGCACATTCTCGAGGGCTATCGCATTGCGCTCGACCACCTCGACAACGTCATCGCCATCATTCGCGGCAGCGCCAACCGTGCCGACGCCCGCGAAAACCTGGTGGCGTTTTTTGCCGGCAAGAAAATTGACATCAACACCACCGGCCGCGCCCCCAAACTCGATCCCGAGAAACCCTTCAGCACAAAGCAGGCGGACGCCATTCTCGAGTTGCAACTGCACCGCCTGACCAAGCTTTCAATTGACGAGATTGCCAGCGAGCTTAAGGAAATTCTCGGCCGCATCGACGAATACGAAGCCATTCTCGGCTCGGACAAGAAGCTGCGCGCCGTCATCATCAAGGAATTGGAAGAGATCAAGAAAGAGTTCGGCGACGAGCGCCGCACCGTGATCGAGGACGAAGCGGCGGAGATCCAGCTTGAAGATTTGATTGCCGATGAGCTGGTGGCAGTCACGGTGAGCCACTCCGGCTATATGAAGCGGACGCCCATCACCACGTATCGGCAGCAACGCCGCGGCGGAACCGGGCGCACGGGCATGAAGACCCGCGACGAGGATTTTGTCGAACATCTTTTCGTCGCCTCGACCCACGCCTACATCCTCATCTTTACCAATAGCGGCCGGGTCTACTGGCTCAAGGTGTATGAAGCGCCGGACGTGGGCGCGGCGGGAAAAGGCAAACACATGGGCAATCTGGTGGGGCTTGCCGCCGGGGAGACAGTACGCACGCTGCTCACCGTCCGCCACCTGGAGGAAGCAGGCAAATACGTGTTCTTCGCCACGCGCAAGGGTACGGTGAAGAAGACTGAGCTGAAAGACTTCTCACACGTGATGCAGCGCGGCATCATTGCCATTGGCATCGAGAGCGACGACGAACTGGTGACCGCCGCCCTCACCGACGGCAGCCAGATCATTTTTCTCGCCTCGCACGACGGTCAGGCCATCCGCTTCGAGGAAGACGACGTCCGCCCGATGGGACGCCCAGCCTACGGCGTTCGCGGCATGAACCTGGATCGGGGCGACTACATCGTCGGCATGGCGACCACCACCAAGCCGGGCGCGGCGAGCGTGGAGGAAAAAGGCGGAAAGAAAGCCGGAACTTCCACTCCGGAAGTCGCCGACCTGATTCCCGTGAAAGGCACACTGATTCTTTCCGTCACCGAAAACGGTTACGGCAAGCGGACTCCGGCAGACGAATACCGGCTCACCAACCGTGGCGGCAAAGGTGTGATCAACGTGAAAACCACCGAGCGCAACGGCAAAGTGGTGAGTATCTCACAGGTCAATGAGAGCTCCGAAGTGATGATCATCAGCCAGTACGGAAAAATCCTCCGCACCGACACCAAGCAGATTCGCGAAGCGGGGCGCTCCACGCAAGGCGTACGCCTGCTGAGCCTGGAGCCGGGCGACAAGGTCGCAGCCACGTCGGTGATTGTGCCGGACGAACCAAATGGCAATGGGGAGCCGACGCTGATTCAGTAGGGGAAGCGTTTACGAGGGTTGAGCCCAAGTTGGGCGGAATTTAGTGAGGCGATCCATTGTTCGTTTCAAACTGTTTGAGTTTTGTTTTGCGGTGTTTGGGTTCCACGTCTGGCTAACGAAACGGCCGAGTTGTCCATTATAGTTAGGCCCGATCTTTGCGATACTCCCGTCCCGTGGGCAAATATCGTCGCGCACATTCTTACGCTTTGATTTGCGTGCCAGCGCGATCAGTTGCGCTTTAGGGTCGGACAACGATTCGACATCTTCAGGGACTTCCGCCATGCGGATCCCGAGAAACTTTGAAAAATTTTCCCGGTCTGCTAACACCCAGGCTTCTGCTTCTCGAACAGCTACTCGGATCAACAAGTTCGGATGTTTTGGAACCTTGAGCCAATCGGCAATCAGGACCGCGGCGCACTGGTATTGATCCAAGTCCGTGCCCAAGAAGAACGGCGTTCCTTTGGCAGCTTTGTTGAAACTGTCGATTCTTCGTTTGAGATATCCGTGGCCACCGCGGGTGTAGATAGGCCTGGCAGCGTAGGAAGTCCCAATCGAGCTCAGTATCTTCAGCGCGAGCGACTCCATTAGCGAGTCCTCAACCGCCAAGTTGATCGGTATGGGAGCTATCATTCAAAAGCCAGTTCCAACTGAGCAAGGCCTGGGGGGATAGTGCGAGGGATTACCGCTTCGGCAACAGTCATCCCCCCCTCCAACAGCGCACGTATCTCGTCATCCGAAGAGGCTAATGTCACCTCGGTGCCTTCAGCAGCAGGCGTCAGCAGCAGTACTTCGTCCGGGTCAATGCCACGATCGGACAGCAATTCCGCACTATGCGTGCTCAGAATCACCTGGCGCCTTTTCCTGTGAATTTTGTACATCAGCGGCGCCAAATTTCGAACGATACCCGCATTTAGCGAAAGCTCGGGTTCTTCCAGTAGCAGCAGTGAGTCGCCCTCTAAGAGCGACCACAACAGCCCGATCAGCCGCAAGGTGCCGTCTGAAAATTGGTCTTCTTGCTGTTTCGCGCCTTGCGGCCGCCAGTGCTGATAGACAGCTTCAAGATGAGGGATGCCGGCCGCATCTTTGGTATCGGTCAACCGATCGAGTTGGGGCACGGCTCCGCGCAGCGCCGATTGAATCTTCGTGAGGCGATTCTTTCTGGTCTTTTCTGTTGTTCTGGCTACCCTTTCCAAGAAACTCCTGCCGTAGGGATCGCCAGGAACGCCGGAGCCAGAAAAGGCTTCGGGATGGCGGAGCAACTGGGGCACCAAGTGCAGATAGCTGACGGATTCGAAAAACTTTCCTAGGGCTCTGAACTCTTGGTTCGCATTGACCTGCTCAAGATGAGTTTGCGTAAGGCGTTCTTGATCTTTATTGTCCTCGGTATCAGGTCGATTCAGAATCACCTGATCTCCCCGCTTCACTCTCTCATAGGCCAAGTAAGGCTGGCGGTACCCACGTCCCTCCTGCTTAATCCCAATCGCGTACGACCAGCGAGTGCCGTTATCCGAAAGATGAACCTCGATCTCCACGTCTGGATGCTGTCGGGCCGCGAGGCATCGAAGCTTGGAGAGGCCGCCTCGCTCCTTGACGGCCTTTTGGAGACCGCCTCCGGCCTGTGCAATGTCTCGCAGAAACGCGAAAATATCTAGCAAGTTGGACTTGCCCGAGGCATTAGGCCCCGTGACAAACACCCGCAAGCCCAGTTGCACATCAACCGAGCGAAAATTGCGCCAATTTCTTAGAATGAGCCTGGCTACGTGCATGGTTGGGTCCGGCCCGTATATCATAGAGCGTTTTGCGGGGCGTCAGCTACTATTTAGCAGGAGTGACGGCAATAGCGAAGAACCCGAGCTTTTTCCCCGTCGTCAACAACCGCTTGCTCCCTGGAGGATCCGTGCCACGAATCCTGACGGTCGTTGTGTTGTTGTTCGTCGCTACTATCGCTTTCCCGCAATCGGCGCCTCCGCTTTATCGCGAGACCAACCGCTTCACGCTCGGCGGAGACGGCGGCTGGGACTACATCACTTACGATCCCGCCGGCGATCGCCTCTTCATCGCGCACAGTAGCCGGATCACGGTGGTGGATGCAGCCACTGGCAAGCAGACGGGTGAAGTCCCGGCTACCGGCGCCCATGGTGTCGCGCTGGTGCCGGAGAAGAACCTCGGCTTCAGCAGCAACGGGCGCGCCGGCACGATCACGGTGTTTGACCTGAAGACGCTGAAGCCGGTGACCGATATCAAAGTTGGCGAGAACCCCGACGCCATCATCTACGACCCGCACTCGAAGCGAGTGCTCGTGATGCACGGCCGCAGCCACGATTTGATGGCCATTGATCCGGAGCAGTTGAAAGTGGTGGCTACCGTTCCGCTGGGCGGGAAGTTGGAGTTCGCCGCTACCGACGCCGGTCACGTCTACGTCAACGTGGAGGATACCGGCGAAATCGCGGCCGTGGACACAAAGACGTGGAAACTGGCCCAACGCTGGAAGCTTGCCGACTGCGAGGAGCCTTCCGGACTGGCGATTGATCCCTCTGCCGGGCGGCTGTTCACAGTGTGCGGCAACAAGAAGATGCTGGTGGTGGACGTGAAAGCCGGCAAGGTCCTGGCCAGCGTGCCCACCGGGGACGGCACCGATGGTGCCGCGTTCGATCCCGGACTGAAACTCGCGTTCGCCTCCAATGGCGAAGGCACGCTTTCGGTGGTTCGGCAGACTGGCACTGAATACAAGCTGGCGGAAAACGTGAAGACGCAACCGGGTGCGCGCACCCTGGCGCTCGATCCGACAACGCATCGCATTTTTCTCGTAACCGCGGAATTCGGCCCGATTCCCGCGGGCGAGCGCCGGCCCAGCATCAAGCCGGGAACATTTGTTGTGCTGGTATTCGCGCCGGCGAAGTAGGGGCGCGGGAACTGGTTCGCAGTGAAAAATATCCTGTTTCCTGCCCGGGCCGGCGGGCGTCCAATCTGGCATGCTGCCCGCTAAAGTTTCGCTCGCCGAAAAGTTCTCCCGCTTCTCCGACTATTTTTCCCCCAAGATCGCCGGCGAACTCAACGACTCGCACGTTAAGCTGGTGAAGCTGAAGGGCGAGTTTGTCTGGCACCACCACGACAACGAGGACGAGCTTTTTCTCGTCGTTCAGGGCCGTCTTTTTATGGGCCTGCGCGAGGCCGCAACCGACACGGAACGCGAAGTCGCGCTCGATCCGGGTGAGTTCATCATCGTTCCCAAGGGCGTGGAGCATCGTCCGCGAGCGGAAGAAGAAACGCACGTTGTCCTGCTGGAGCCCAAGAACACGCTCAACACCGGCAATGTGCACAGCGAGCGTACGGTAGAGAATCTACAATGGGTTTGAATTGCCCTAGGCGAGCGCCGGCACGATGATTTTTGACCTCAGCCATCCCATTACCACGGACACGTTGCCTTACCCCGGGACGCCCGCGTTCAAAATTCGCGCCGTGATTTCGCACGGCGAGCAGAAGCCGCACTACGCGCCGGGCACCAGCTTCCAGATTGCGGGGTATGAATTCGGCGGCAACATTGGCACCTATGTGGATTCGCCGTTTCACCGACACCCCGGCGGCGCGGACTTTGTTGACTTGCCGCTCGACCGTCTGGCAAATCTGCCCGGTGTGGTGGTGCCCGCGCCTGCCAACGGCCCGATTGACGCCGGCGCTTTTCAGAAAGTCGACGTGAAGGGCAAAGCTGTGCTCGTGTTCACCGGTTGGGCCGCGCGCTGGGGATCGCCGGACTATTTTCGCTCGGGTCCGTTTCTGACCGCTGGCGCCTGCCAGCATCTGATCGCCGCGGGCGCAACGCTGGTCGGCATTGATTGCGCCAACATTGACAACATGCAGGATGGCGCGCGCCCGGCGCACACCCTGTTGCTCGCCGCTGGGATTCCCGTCGTCGAGCATTTGCGCGGCCTGGAGCAGATCGGTCAGCGCGCGTTTCACTTTACCGCTGCCCCGCCTGCCATCCGCGGCGGAACGTCGTTTCCCGTGCGCGCCTTTGCGGTGTGCGAGTAATCGGCTATGTCTGCTGACGTCGCCGCCGCCTTCGTGATACATCTTCTAACTTGACTCCGGGCCGCGCCATCTTCCTCTTTGTCGCGGGCGCTCTTGGCAGCGCCCTGAACTCCGTGGCTGGCGGCGGCGGCTTCATCGCCTTTCCCGCGCTGTTGTTCACCGGCGTTCCGCCCATTGCCGCCAACGCTACGCAGACGGTCGCTTTGTGGTGCGGCGTCACCGCCAGCGGCCGCGCGTATCGCGAGCACCTCGATGTCTCCCGCCGCGTCATGGTGCCGCTGCTCGCTACCAGCGTTCTCGGCGGACTGCTCGGCGCCCTGCTGCTGCTAAGAACTCCGCAGCGCACATTTCTCTACATCATCCCCTGGCTGATGCTGGCCGCCACGCTACTCTTCACCTTCGGGGGAAGCATCATCAAACGAGAGACATCGGCCCTCGCGCATGACGCCACCGTGGCGGCGATTGTCGGCGCCTCTGTGTTTGAGCTGGTGGTTTCCGTCTACGGCGGCTATTTCGGCGGCGGGCTGGGCATCATGAACCTGGCCATGCTGGCCGCCATTGGTATGACCAACATCCATGCCATGAACGCGCTCAAGAGCGTGCTGGGCAGTGTCATCAACGGCGTGGCGGTCATCACGTTTATTGTGGCGGGCGCGGTGTACTGGAAAGAAGGGTCGGTCATGGTGGCGGGCTCGCTGCTGGGCGGCTACTTCGGAGCCCACTACGCCCAGCAGCTGCCGCAGAAATACGTTCGCGGGTTCGTGATCTTGGTGGGCAGTGTGATGACGGTCTACTTCTTCTACCGGAAGCAGTGAGCTAGGAGCTAAGCACTAGTAGCTGAAAGCTCGAAGGCTCACGACCGGGTCAGACTCTACGACTGCGGCACCGAAGTATGGTCGTGCACGATCACCCACTTGTCGCCGGTCTTCTCCAGGATGGCGGTCCAGCGGAAAGTGGCCATGGTGTGCTTGCCGGTCTTGGTGGTCGCGTCTTCTTTGACGGTGGCGGTAGCCCAAGCCCAATCGCCCTGGCCGTGCACGCGCACGTCGTCATTCACGGTGAACTTTACCTTGCTCAGATCACCCAACAACGCCTGCACACCCTTCTGATACTCATCCCAGCTGCCGTACTTGAGCGGGGCAATGTCGAAGAAGGTATGGTCCGGCCCTTGCGTGTAGTAGGCGGCCACGTTGGCCGTGTCCAGGGTGCCCCATGCGTCCCAGATTTTCTGCAGGTAGGCAACGTCGGGCCCGCCGCCGGATTTTTTCGCGGGAGCATGTTTGGCTTCCTTGGCAAATCCACAGAGACTGAGCAGCACCACGGCAAATACCGCCAGGGACAAGCGTTTCATGGGATTCCTCCTGTAGCAGCGCAAGGATTTTCTCATAAGGAGGGCTCGGGGACAAACCCCGCTGGGCAGCGGAGAACCTGCCAAACGGGTAATGCGGCGGGATGGCTGATTGCCAGAGTTACAATTTTACGGGTTCGGGGTGGAGAGCATTGCCTCCCCCTGGAGTGGCAGTGCGAGCAAGAACCCTACCAAACGACCGGGCCACCCGCCTCGACTACCATCCCGTGCGAGAAGGACAATTGTGAAGATCCGGAAACACCAGTGCAGCAGTCGCAGCAGAGCGCATAGAGCTACGAGGATCTTGGTGGCTGGCACAGCCTTGTTCTGGCTAGGACTGGCTCTTTCCCATCTAGCCTTCGGCGCACAGCAACTGCCATTTTCCTTGACGGAAGATGTGGCGGGGTTAGCCACCGCTCGAACTGGCGCGACAGTATACACGGCGGTGTGGATGCGACCGAAGTCAGGCCCGGACTCCGTGGAGTTCTTCCGCCGGGAGAACGGAAAGTGGACCAAGCTTGGGGAATATCAAAATAAGTCGTACGCATGGCAGAGCATCTCGATCTTGCCTGACGGCAGGCTGATTGGATTTGTCCTGCGCTCAGAGTCCGGCGATCACTGGTACGGCCAAACGAAAGTGTTTGTGCTTCTCGGTGGCAAGATCCGCCTGGTCTTCGACAACATCCTTTCAACCGAAGTCGAAAACCTAAATTCTGACGGATACCCTGACTTGCTCGCTTCCGGTTGGCCCGACGGAGACGGTGACCCTGAGCACACTGAGGTGTTTGTTTGGAGTAAGACTCGCTACAAGAAGGCGCTCGTCGTTCCCTTTCGGGCTCGCTACGGAGTTAAGGTGATCAGTGCTATCAACCGCTTCACAGTGAAGTGATGGCCCTTGACGGGGCGGCAGGCGCGGGCCTGCGCCTCCTCAGGCACTCTAGCCCATGCCGGCCGTGCGTGAAACAGCGACCGAATCCGCAATCACCGCCCGCCGCACCGCTCTGCGGGCGGGCTCCCTCAGTCTCACCGCAATGCAGTAGCTTTCCGGGTAGAGATAGTCTTCGCCGGATTCATCGATCACCCGCAACAGCCTCCGCTCGGCGGCCTCCCTGTCGGGCAGCACCTGATAGAGCTTTCGCAGCTCCAGGGAAGCTGGGTAATCGCTGTTCTTCACGCAGATGACAAACTCAGCCTTCGTTGTCTTCATGTTCTTCCAGAATGCGTTTGATCTTGTACTCTTTTGCCCCAATGCCGTGAGCCTCGTACCAGTGGATCTCGGCTGTGCACATCGTACCATCCACGAGTTCCACATTTGCCGCACCCTTACGTTTTCGCCCACGGCCCGCTCCATAGAGTTTTCGCAACCGTTTGCGCTCCCGGACACCTGCGCCCGCAGCGATAGTTTCAACTTCCGATATCTCGCCGATGATGCGGAAGTACATGACAAAAGAGTGCTACA
>JBGQDM010000067.1:0-18188 GCA_041495845.1 Terriglobia bacterium
CGACCCGGTGGTGGCGGCGCGGGTCCGCGCCATTGATGCCGCGGGGGGCAATGCGTTCTTTCAATACCAGGTGCCGGCCGCCGTGATCACGCTCAAACAGGGCTTCGGACGCCTCATCCGCTCACTCACCGACCGCGGCCTCCTGGCCCTGCTCGACAATCGCATCCTGAAAAAAGCCTACGGGCGCGTGTTTATCGAAAGCCTGCCCGAATACCGGCGCACGACGGACCTGCGCGTGGTGGAGGAGTTTTTCGGGCGGGACTTATAATTTGAGACGTGGACAAGATCGAGCCTACCCGAGCCGGCACCTTCGAGAGCGCGAGTGCTAACCGCCTGATCAAGGAAGCGGCTGAATTCTTCCGTACTCTTGAAGACCGCGACGACCGTGGGGCCCTCCAGTCCGCGACGTTCCGCTCGCTGGCCCGGGACTAGGCCTCTTCGTGCACCTTCGTGCCCTTCGTGGTTTCAGCTTTTCTCTGCGTTCTCTGCGGCCTTCCTCCGCGCCCTCTGCGTTTAGAGATTTTTGCTCTTCCTCAACATCCGTGCTCATCCGTGAAATCCGTGGCAGCCGTCTGGTGGTTTTTCTCTGCGTTCTCTGCGCCCCGCACCAGCTGCCCTACCCCGCGCTACAATAAAGGATTGAGCAGTGCCGTCCTCGCCAGCAATCATGCGGGCCGGGTGAGGGAATATGTTCGAAGTCACCGTCGAAGATACGTTTGCCGCGGGTCACTACCTGCGCAATTACAAAGGCAAGTGCGAAAATCCGCACGGCCACAACTACCGGGTGCGCGTGACCCTGGCCAGCACCCAACTGGATAAAGCCGGCTTGCTGCTCGATTTCAAAGACTTGCGCGAAGTCATGAAGCATGTGATTGACCGCCTTGATCACCGGATGATCAACGACATTGCGCCCTTCACCACCGTCAACCCCTCGGCGGAGAACCTGGCCAAGTATTTCTACGACGAGACCAACAGCAAGCTGCGCGGGGAAACCGTGGGGCGCGTCGGCGTAAAGAGCGTCACCATCTGGGAAACGGACGAAACCACCGCCACCTATTTCGAGTAGCCGGCGGGCACGCCCATGCAGATCACGGAAATTTACAAGTCGCTGCAGGGTGAATCCACGTTTGCGGGATTGCCCTGCGTCTTCGTGCGATTGACCGGCTGCAACCTGCGCTGCTCGTGGTGCGACAGCGAGTACACCTTCACCGGCGGGCATAAGATGACCTCCGAACAGATTCAGGCGGAGGTGGACCGCCTCAACCCCGGCGGCGGACTGGTCGAGATCACCGGCGGCGAACCCATGTTGCAGGAGCGCGAACTTCTCCCACTGATGCGAACCCTGCTGGCCGCCGGACACCAATTGCTGCTGGAAACCAGCGGCGAACGCCCGCTGGCCGCCGTACCGAAAGAAGTGGTGAAGATCGTGGACGTGAAGTGTCCGCATTCGGGCGAGCCGGGAACGTTCCACATGGAAAATCTCGCCGCGCTCAGCCCGCGCGATGAGATGAAATTCGTGCTCAGCGACCGAGTGGATTATGAGTTTGCGCGCGATTTTGCGCAGCAGCATGAACTGGCCAAGCGAGTGAATGCGGTGTTGTTTTCGCCCGCCTTTCGCAAGGATGCTCTCGGCAGCCGCGACACTTCCCACTGCCTGCTCGACCCGCAACAGCTGGCCGAATGGATGCTGGCTGACAACGTGCCCGCACGCCTCAGCCTGCAGTTGCACAAGTTTATCTGGGACCCGGCCACCAAGGGGGTCTGACAATCAACGCGTGGCTCCTAAATCCAAAGCCGTGGTCCTGCTCTCCGGTGGCATGGATTCCTGCGTCTGCGCCGCTTTGGCGGCGCGCGATCATGACGCCGCCGCGCTCCACGTCAGCTACGGCCAGCGTACGGAAGAACGCGAGCAGCGTGCCTTCCTGGCCATCTGTGACCGGCTGCAGATTCGCCAGCGCCTGCTCGTCCGCAACGAGGCGTTGCGCGCCATCGGCGGGTCCGCGCTCACCGACCCCAACATCGCCGTCCCGGAAGCGGGTCCGCTCGACTCGCACTCCGGCACTCAGGTCCCCGTCACCTACGTCCCCTTCCGCAACGCCCACTTTCTCGCTGTAGCAGTGAGTTGGGCCGAGGTTCTAGGCGCGGAGAAGGTCTACATTGGCGCGGTTGAGCAGGACAGCTCCGGCTATCCCGACTGCCGTCCAGCCTACTACGAGGCCTTCAATCAGGTGGTTCGCACCGGCACCCGTGACGGCCGCATTGAGATCGCAACCCCGCTGATCGCGCTGCGCAAAACCGCCATTGTGCGTCTTGGCCTTGAACTGGGGGCACCCTTCGATTTAACGTGGTCATGCTATCGCTGGGAAGACCGGGCCTGCGGCGTGTGTGACAGCTGTAGGCTGCGGCTGCGGGCCTTCCAGGAAGCGGGAGTGCCGGACCCGATTCCCTATAGGACGGGAGTTCCGGCGCCGTAACAGGCATCCTTCTGCCGTCTTTATTGATCGAATCTTCCAGGAGCCGGGAGGCCCAAGATGAAGCATCGTTTCGTGGTCCTGATGGTCACGCTGATCGTCACGCTGCTGGCCGTCGCGTTGTCCGCGCCGCCGCTCGCCGCGCAGGCCACCACCACAGTCAAAGGCGTCTGCCGCGACCTCGACGGCAAGCCTTACCCCAACGCCACCGTCGAACTCTACAGTGCCGAGAGCGGACGCAAATACACGCTCAAGACCAACGGTAAGGGCGAATATTTTTCGCTCGGCATCGCCAGCGGATCCTACAAAGTCTCCCTGATCGTGGATGGCAAGGTCATCTTCTACCTCAACGGCGTCAACGTCTCCCTGCAGCAGGAGGAGAACGTGATCGACGTTGACCTGAAGAAGGAACAGGCCGCGCAAGGCAACCAGATGTCCGAGGCGGACCGCAAGAAGCTGCAGGAGCAGCAGGAGAAACAGCAGAAAGAACAACTGACGGTCAAGGGCCTGAATGACAGCCTCGCCGGCGCTCGGGCCGCCATGACCGCCAACAACTGGGACCAGGCCGTGCAGTTGATGACGGCAGCCACCCAGGTGGACCCCAATCGCGACCTGCTCTGGTTCACGCTGGCCGATTCCCTGCGCGGCCAAGGCAAAGCCCTGGAGAAGACCGACCGACCCGCGGCACAGAATTCCTACACCCAGGCAGTCGCCGCCTACGAGAAAGCCATCGCCCTGAAGCCGCAAGCACCTTACTACAACAACCTGGGCGAGGTTTACGCCAAGGCCGGGCGCACGGAAGATGCCGTGAAGGCCTATGATCAGGCGGCCACGCTCGATCCTCCGGGTTCCGGCCAGTATTTCTTCAACGAAGGCGCTGTGCTTACCAACACCAACAAGATGGATGAAGCCATCGCCGCTTTCAAGAAGGCCATCGCCGCCGACCCCAACAAGCCGGAGCCTTACTACTGGCTGGGGGTAAACATGATTGGCAAAGCCACGCTCAAAGGCGACAAGATGATCGCCCCCGATGGCACTGCCGAAGCGTTCCAGAAATATCTGGAACTGGCGCCCACGGGCAGCTTTGCGCAGCCCGCCAAGGACATGCTCGCCAGCATCGGAGCCTCCGTGGAAACTGGCTTCGGCAAGAAAAAAGGCACGAAGAAACAGTGACTGCCCAGGGGCGCGGCTTTCGGGCCGCGCCGCCTGCCCTTTAGAATTTTCGCCTTTGCCCCAATCCGTGCTCATCCGGGAAATCCGTGGCTAGCCCCCGGTTACCATCGGCCACGTCCCAACAGTCTTACCGCCTCCCTCGCTCCCGGCCTTACAGTAGAAGTTGCGAGCGCTCTCATCCCCCAGGTGCACTCCTGCGCGGGGATCTTCGTGTCGAAACCATCCACTTCGGCGGGCACGGCGGCACGCATTGCCAGCGTGCCCGAACTCCTGGCGCACATGCTGCGAGTTTCGCCGCAGGTGAGTGATCTGATTTTCTCTCCTGGCCGCCCGCCCCAAGTACAAGTGCGCCGCGGGCTGATTCCGGTGGAGGCGGCCCCGTTTACCATCCTCTCGGCCGACGACACCCGCCGCCTGGCCAGCGAACTGCTCGGCAACAACAAGAACGCAATTTCCGCCCTGCGCGAACATGGCGCCTGCGATGTTTCGTATGGACTGCCCGGCGTGGCGCGTTTCCGCGTCAACGTTTTCATCCAGCGTGGAAGTTGCGCCGTCATCATGCGCGTCATTCCCACTGGAATCCCGTCGTTCGAGGCCCTGGGCCTGCCCACGCAACTGGCCAGCCTGGCCCATCTGCAGGATGGCATCGTGTTGGTGAGCGGTGGCGCCGGTTCCGGCAAATCGTCCACCCTGGCTGCCCTGCTTGACAGCATCAATGACCAGCACTCGTACCACGTCATCACCATCGAAGATCCCATTGAGTTTCTACACAACCACAAGCGTTGCACCATCCACCAGCGTGAATTGCACAGTGACACCCCCAGTTTTGCGCTGGCCCTGCGTTCCGCGCTGCGCCAGGCGCCGAACGTAATTCTGGTGGGCGACATTCGCGATCGGGAAACGCTTGATATCGTGCTGGAAGCGGCCGAAACCGGCCATCTCGTGCTTTCCAGTGTCCACGCCGCCGACATCGCCAAAACACTGGGCCGCCTCGTGAGCTACTACCCGTTGGTGGAGCAACCGGCGGAGCGCGCTCGCATCGCCCGTTGTTTCCGCGCCGTGGTTTGCCAACGCCTGCTGCCCGGCAAAAACGGTGAGGGCCGCGTGCCGGCCGTCGAGATTCTCAAGTCCACGCCCCAGACCCGGGATGCGGTGGAGTTTGGCGATCCCGCGCACCTGCACGAGACCATGCAGAACGGCGCCACCGCTGGCATGCAGATCTTCGATGACGAGATCCTGCGCCTGGTGCGCCAAGGTCTGGTCACGGCCGAGGTGGCCACCCAATTCGCTTCCCATCCCGTGCAGTTGCGCGAGCAGTTGGAACGTGATTCTGCAGGCTCTGATTCTGCCGCTTCCGCCGCCCATTCCTGAACCCATAACCGCATCGCTCTGTCGTATCATCGCCTGCATGCCGGAGGAAACTCTTCTGAGCTTTGAGCAGGCCCGCGCGCTGGTGGAGAAGCACGCCGCAACGCTACCCACGCCACCGGACGAATCGGTCGGCCTGGGGCAAAGCGCGGGGCGGGTGTTGGCCGAAACCATCGCCGCCGACCGTGACTTCCCACCCTTTCCCCGCGCCACCCGTGATGGCTTTGCGGTGCGCGCAGCCGATCTGGCCACTTTGCCCGCGCGCCTCCGCGTGGTGGGCGAGATCAAGGCGGGCGCTGGAATCGAGGCGGCATCTCTGCGCGTCGGTGCGGGCGAAGCTTGCGCCATCATGACCGGCGCACCCGCTCCTGCCGGCAGCGACGCTGTCGTCATGGTGGAATACACCGCGCAAGCAGCCGGGATGGTTGAAATCTCACGCGCTGTCGCCGCCGGAGAAAACATTGTTCCCGCCGGAGCCGAAGCACGACAAAGCTCTGTGCTGCTCACCCCGGGGACGCGCCTGGACCACGCTGCCATCGCCGTTGCCGCCTCCGTGGGCCGCTTGCGCTTGCAGGTGTATCGCCAGCCGCGCGTTGCTGTGCTCGCTACCGGAGACGAGATTGTGGACATCGCGGCCACTCCCGGGACCTTCCAGATCAGGAACTCGAATTCACATTCGCTGGCCGCGCAGGTTCAGCGCGCCGGTGGTGGGCCCGTGATGCTGCCGGTTGCGCCCGACGAAAAATCGCGCCTGCGTGAACTGGTGGCTGCCGGCCTCCAGTCCGATCTGTTGCTCTTGAGCGGAGGCGTCTCTGTAGGCCGTTACGATCTGGTGGAGCAGGTACTCGCCGAACTGCGGGCCGAGTTCTTTTTCACCGGCGCCCGCATCCAGCCGGGCAAGCCCATTGTCTTCGGAAGGTGCCAATCAAAGTATTTCTTCGGCCTGCCGGGCAATCCCGTTTCCACCATGGTGACATTTGAGCTGTTCGCCCGGCCCATGTTGGATGCGCTCAGCGGGGCCGCGCCCGGCAAGCTGCGTCTCCTGCACGCGCGGCTGCAGGCGCCTGTCCGCACCAAGACCGGACTGACGCGGTTTCTCCCCGGGCTGCTCACCGGGGAATTTGCCCAAACGGAGGTGCAGCTGCTTCCCTGGCAAGGCTCGGGGGATCTTGCCGCCAGCGTTCGCGCCAACTGTTACGTGGTCATCCCACCCGATCGCGAACTTGTTCCGGGTGGGGAATGGGTCGCCATCCTGCCGCGCTGATCCTGTGCTCGCATGTAAGATGGAAGGGCAGATGGCCAAGAAGCTTTCCCACTACGGCGGCGATGGCCGGGCGCGCATGGTGGATGTTTCCGTGAAGCGCGCGACGCGGCGCACCGCTGAGGCGTCCGCGTTTGTCACCTTGAAGCCGAAGGTGCTGCGGGCACTGCCGAAGAACCCCAAGGGCGATCCCCTGGAAGTGGCGCGGCTGGCGGGAATTCTCGCCGCCAAACGCACCGCCGAGCTCATTCCCATGTGCCATCCGCTGCCCCTCACCCACGTTGATGTGGCCTTGCGCCTGTGCGAGAATGGCGTCGCCATCACCGCCAGCGCCGCCACCACTGCGGTCACGGGCGTGGAAATGGAGGCGATGACCGCCGCCAGCGTGGCCGCGCTCACCGTCTACGACATGTGCAAAGCCCTCGACAAGGGAATTGAAATCCGGGAAATTGTTCTGCAGAGCAAGACCGGCGGCAAGAGTGGCAACTACTCCCGCCGCAGGAAATAACCACGCCCATGCCGACGAACGTCAAAGTCCTGTTGGTGGACGACAATCCGATGGTGTTGGGCATGTTACAGCAGGCGCTCGCGCCGCTGGCTGTCCTCTCCACCGCCACCGACGGCGCCGATGCGCTGCTCAAAGCCGTCGACGACCCGCCCGACCTGCTCATCAGCGACTACCGCATGCCCGGCATGGACGGTCGCCAACTGGTGGAGAAGTTGCGCAGCCGTCCCGCTACGTCCGCCATTGCGATCATTTTGCTGGCCGCCAAAGCCGACATCGCCGAACGCCTGGGGCAGCAGGAATCCGCGGTCGAGTTCCTGGAAAAGCCTTTCTTTCTGCGCGAAGCCACCCAGCGCATTAAACGCGTGATTGACAAAATTGCGCTGGAAAAAATGGCCAAGGACGCTCCTGGCGAAGGTGCCCTGCGTGGCAGCCTGACCCAGATGAATGTGATTGACCTCTTGCAGTCCCTGGAGATGGGCCGCAAGAATTGCCAGCTAACCTTCACCAACGAAGCCGACCGCTGCGATCTCTTTCTCGCCGAAGGCCAGATTAACCACGCCACCTACGGCCACCTCAAGGGCGACGAAGCGGTCTACAAAGTTCTGCGTTGGGAAAAGGGCAATTTCCAGATTGACTTCGAAGGCCGCAGTTCCGAACAAACCACCACGCGCTCCACGCAGAGCCTGATGATGGAGGGCCTGCGCATGCTCGATGAATCCCGCCGCGACGAAGAAGGCGCGGAAGAAGATGTCCTCCTCGACTCCTGACACCCTGACGGCCGCCATCCTTACCGTCAGTGATTCCGTCGCCCAGGGCCGGCGTCGTGATCTCTCCGGCCCCGCCCTGATTTCCATGCTGATGGAAAACCGCTTCCAGGTGGTGGAGACGGAAATCACCGCCGACGAGCGCCCCGCCATTGAGAACGCCCTGTTGCGGCTGGCGCAGAAAGCGCGTCTGGTGGTTTCCACCGGCGGCACCGGCCTGGCGCCGCGCGACGTCACGCCGGAAGCCACGCGCGCCGTTTGCGACCGCATCGTGGAAGGTCTGTCGGAAATCATGCGCCTCGAAGGAACAAAGAAGACACCCTATTCCGTGCTCAGCCGCGCCGTCTGCGGCACCATCGGCTCCACCCTGATCATCAACCTGCCCGGCAGTCCACGCGGCGCTGTGGAGTCGCTTTCCACCGTCATTGAACTCCTGCCCCACGCGCTCAATTTGCTGCGCGGTGAAACCGAGCACTAGCACGAGAGTTCAACGATTCGCCGCCTCCGGTTTTTTCCCGTAAACTGGATACTTGCACGCCATCAAACTTTTTCTCGCCAAGTACACCGCCTTGCTCCTGGCCTTGCTCAAGCCCTTGGGAGTCTGGGGCGTGTTCGGCATCGCCACCCTCGACGGCGCCCTGTTCGGCCTTCCGCCGGTGATGGACGTACTGGTCGCCAACTACGTTTACAACGACAAGCCCAAGTTCCTGTTGATTGCGCTCTTGGCTGCGGTTGGTTCCACCCTCGGCAGCATTGTCATCTACGTCATCGGCCGCAAGGGTGGGCAAGTCGTGCTGCGCAAACGCGTCTCCCAGCAGCGCATCGAGGAGTTCCAACGCAAATTCGCCAAACAGGAATTCTGGGGATTGATGTTGCCGGCCATGCTGCCGCCGCCGACGCCGTTCAAGCTGATTGAGCTGGCAGCCGCGGTTTTCGGCATGCCCCTGGGCAAGTACCTGCTCGCCATTTTCCTCGGACGCTGCGTACGCTTTGTGGCGCTTTCCGTCCTCACCCTGAAGTTCGGTCCCCAGTTCGTCCATTGGACCAGCGGATTCTTCCGGTTGCATTTTGTGTGGGTTGAAGTCGCGGTGGGGGTGGGATTGCTGATCTGGCTCATTCTGTGGCGCCGCAAGCGGTCCCAGGCCGCGCCGGTTGCACCAACCACAGGCGTGATCGCCTGAACTGGAGGTTCGGATGGGCGAAACTGTCAGTTCCAGGTCGCGTCCGGCAACGGCCCACTACGACGCCAACTACGGCAACTTTCAAACCGACCTCTACGCGGAAATCCGGCGCGAAGCCTTCGGCGAAGATATTGGTCAGAGTAGCTGGATCACCGCTGATGAGCAGGACCGCTTTCTGAGTTGGCTCAATCTCTCTCCCGGCAAGAGCCTGCTCGATGTGGCTTGTGGATCGGGAGGGCCCGCGCTCCGAATCGCCGCGAAAACGGGTTGTTCCCTCGTCGGGATTGATGTTCATGAACAGGCGGTGTCCACGGCCAAGTCGCTGGCGGCACAGCGCGAGTTGACGGGGCGGGCCGAGTTTCAGGTGGTGGATGCGACGGGACGACTGCCGTTTCCGGATGCCCGCTTTGATGCCATCACCTGCATTGATGCCATCAACCATCTTCCCGACCGTGGCAACGTGATTTCCGAGTGGGTCCGCATTCTGAAACCGGGCGGACGGCTGCTGTTCACCGATCCCATCACTGTGACCGGGCCGCTGACGAAGACGGAAATCGCGGTGCGCAGTTCGATTGGTTCTTTCCTGTTCGTTCCCAATGGGTATGACCAACGCATCCTGACGGAGTGCGGTTTGCGTTTACTCGTCTGTGAAGATGTGACGGCCAATATGGCGACAATTGCCGCGCGTCGCGGCGCTGCCCGGGCCAAGCATAGTGCGGCACTGCGTAAGATCGAAGGCGAGCAGACCTACGCGGGACAGCAGGAGTTCTTTGAGGTGGCGGCTCGCGTGGCCAGAGAAAACCGGCTCTCGCGCTTCCTTTTCGTTTCCGAAAAGTAGCGGAATTTCCTACACCGATGCCTGACGCGCTGCGCCGCTTCGCATCCCCAGTAACACGGGCAGACCAAAAAATGCCGCGCTGAAGAGCAGATCGCAGGCCAGCGCCGTCCGGTAAAACGGGATCGCCATCACGTAGCACGTGGCCAGTCCACCGAGCGTCTTGGGATACATGTTCCAGGAAGCCCACACCGCCAGATTGCTGACCACGAAGAAGCCCAGTGACGATGCCAGCGCCGCGCCACCGATGCGCAGCGGGCTGTTCGAAGCGCCAATTCGCGTTCCCAGTAGCAGCACGACGGCATACCAAGCCCAAGTCACGAAGTGGTCCCAGCTCACGGGATAGCCATACAGGAAACGCGTGAGCGCGACATCAGCGCCCATGGCCATGGCCAGCGGAATCCAGGCGTGCCGCCGTGGACCCCGCGCCCCGAAGTAGAGCAGGGCCGCGTTCATCGACGTGAACGCGATCGGCGCGGTGGCAAACCGCAGAGCAATGGCCAGCGCCACAAACAGATAAACCAGCATGATCACCTCGCAAAGCGGAAACTATGATTTTGCGCGTCCAAACGAGGCGCGTCAAGCACCAGACTAACATCGCGCAAGACTAACGCCGCGCCGCCGCCTCCCCGCCGAACCTTTCCCGCAGCACCTGCAGTTGTGGGTCGAGTTCCACCGCGGCCCCCAGCGAGCGCGTTCCACCGCGATCGGGATATTCGTAACGCAGATCGGCGAAGCGCACACGATAGCCACCGCCGGGCAGCTCTTCCGTCTCGGTCACGGGAAACTGCGCCCAACTCAGATACACGCGTCCCAGGTGCGTTTGCTTCGCTGCCAGCGTCACCGGCGTTTCTTCCGGTTTCGGACGAATCCGCATGCCGCCGTCGGGATCCACTTCCGGCGTCAACGAATCCACCAGCGTGCGCACGAAGAATTCCCGCGTCTCGACAACTCCATACCACTTGAAGGGATTCACCCAATAGGGATACGCGGAAACGCGCAGCGGCTCCGCACCTTGGTACATCTGCGCTTCGAGCGTAGCTACGGCGCGCCGATGCTCGTAGTCGCGGACGCCCCACAGCAGGACGATCCCAAGCAACGCCAGGCGGGCTGCGACTCGTCCCGGCGGCCCGGAACGCCGCGCGCCAATCTCGTCGCCAATCAGCGAACCCAGCGCCGGAACAATCAATCCTCCGGCGAGCAGCACCAGCATCACCGGCTCGATAATGAACACGATGTCCCACGAATACCAGCGCTCGGAAAACGGCCAGAACGGGCGCACACCGTAGTTGTTGGTGAAGTCCAGCAAGATGTGGGTGAGCACGACGCCATACGCCGCCGCAAACAGCAGACCCCAGCGCGGCGGGAGCTTGACGAAGCGCGCGGGATTGCGCCACTGGAGCACGCGATACACGCAGTACATGAGCACGATCACCAGCGCCGCAACCAGCACGCCACCCAGAATCGAATGAGTGAAACCGCGATGGTAAGCGAAGGCAGCAACGCGGCCGTCAAAACGCGCCAACATGTCAATGTCTGGAGCTTCGGCGGCGAGCGTCAGCGTGGCCGTGGCCAGCGCGGTGCGCCGATTCAGACCGGCGCGTCCCAGGTTCGCGCCCAGAAGAAAATGTGTGATCGGTTCCAAAGGTTGGAGACTGACGAATCCTCGACTGAGCCTATCAGATGCGCCGCACCAGCCGGGAGATGCAGCGGGGCTTCGGCAATCTGTGTCACCGTTCTTCTCCGCGCCCTCTGCGGGCTTTCCTCTGCGCTCTTCGTTTCAAGATTTCTCTGCTACGATTTTTGTATGCCGCATAAGACTCTGACCCACCCACAAGACGTTGCCGAAATTCGGCGTCGCGTTGACCAGCTTCGTTCCGACAGCGCCCGTTGCTGGGGAAAAATGAACGCGCATCAGGCACTCTGCCATCTCAGCGATTCGTTTTTGCTGGTGATGGGCGAAAAAAACACCACCCGACGCCCCGTCCCGGTGCTGGGGAAATTGGTGCGGCGGCTGGCGCTGGATGTCCCTTTGCGCTGGCCCAAGGGTTACGGCACCGTGCCGGAACTCGATCAACTCATTGGCGGCACGCGCCCCACCGAATTCGAGCGCGACCGGCAAACGCTGCGCAACTTGTTTGAGCGCTTTCTCGCCTCGCCGCGCGATTTCCAATTCGCCCCGCATCCCTTCTTCGGCGAGATGAGCGAAGCCGACTGGCTGCGCTGGGGCTACCTCCACATGGACCACCACCTGCGCCAGTTCGGCGTGTAGGGGTACCCCCTACCCCCTCCCCCGGCCTATTGTTTTCATCGGCTTGGCGGGAGAATCGCACTTAGATCCTGGAGGAATAAGGACTTATACGGAAAATCTAGAGCCGTAAGGACTTATTTCTTTCAGCTAATCTTTATGTGGTCGCTATATCTTTTGTGCAACGTGGGGAGGGGGAATGTCAAGGGAAAAGTGGTGAGACCCGAACCATCGCGCCGTCGAATCTACAAGGTACAATCGGAGACCGCATCCAAATTTGGGCCCGCAAGTGTGAGGACTCTAATGGAAGACCCTGTCGTCGCGGCTGCGCAGCGTGCGTTCTCAAACCGGCTCAAAAACTCGAGCGACGTCTCCAAGAACACGAAAAACGCTCAATCCATCGCAAGGGAATGGCGTAGCGACGTGCATAAGCTGGACCCTGAACGGTTCCAAATCGAGGCGATGGTTACTCCCGAACTGGATCAGAGGATAGACGTCGTGGATTTAGGCGCGGCTCGTGCTTACGAGTTCAAGGTTTCAGGGAAAAATGCCCCGGCTGAGTTTTACAAGGATATTGTAAAGGTGCTCATCTGGAATGAGCGCTGCAACAAGAAACTGCGTGGTTTGGTGTTTATCACAGAGGAGGAGCACGGACGGCCCTTTCTTGACGCCCCCATGCCGCGTGCGTATATCGAATACTTAGCAAAAGCGGGGCTGCAAGTGGGAGTTGAGTACGTGCGGCACGACTGACACTAAGGGAGACTTGCTAGCGCAGCCTGATTTTTGGCTGTGCGAATCTCTCGACGTGACGGAAGTGGTACTTCCCCACAGATCTCCAACACTTGTGGGTATCGTGGGTTGTCGTTGAACTGAACACTATACCCATGCTGTCGGTGAAGGTCCATAGCCAAGGCTGCGGGAGCGAAAGCATAGCAACTCTCGGTGTATTCCTGTGTCTCTTCTGAGAACACATCAAAGCGGATCTTGTTTTCGCCTTTTGCCATGACGCTCTTGCGGTATGGACGAATCACGATACGCTGGCCTCGTGCTGGAAATCGCACAGCCGCACCCTTGACCATCGAACGCGCGATCGTTCCGGGCTTATAGCCACGGTCAACGTCTGCGCCACCTCTTTGAGCAGCAGTCTTGGCTGCTTTATCGACCCTCTTGAGGATCGGTGACTCCTTTCCAGGCGTCCACTCGAAATGCACGATCACTCTAGCCTTGGAATGTGCCGATAATAATTGATTCCACAAATCCCAGTTTTCCCGTGGCTCCCCGTGCTGATTCCTCCAGCCGTTCTTCTTCCACTCCCTGGCGCGGGACACGCCTTCCTTCACATAGCGAGAATCGGTGATGATTTGCACACGTGTGACTCCGCCCCATGGGGCATTGTCGCGAATCCATTTAAGCGTGCGGATACACGCAAGTAGTTCCATCCTGTTATTGCTACTCTCGGCACAACCCAAGTCCACAATCAGCTCCTCGTCGCGCAGCAGGTGGTCTGGATACCTGACGATGGCGGCACATCCTGCGGTTCCTCCCGGATTGTGATAGCAGGAACCGTCCGTATAGATGTGGATGGCGTGAGGATCAAGCTGCATATCTTTCAAGATCTTAAGCTGCCCAGCGTCTCAGGGCTTGCACAGCTCAGGCTGGGGAACTGGTGGCCCGCCGCGGGGAATCCTGTCACGTGTTGGCTGCACAGGTTTGCAATACTCGTCTATCGACCAAATATATCATATTCGCCTTTTATTCGCTAACGAATTTGCGCACAATTTCTTCGTCGGAGTCCTTCCCTTGGAGAATCAAAACCTATTTTTGGACTCTAATCGACGAGGGCCTGGTCATGAGGAGACGGCGGCTGGTGCCGAGCATTTTGCTCTCGAACGCATCTGCTTCAATATCAGTGCAATTGCATTAGTTCTTGCTGCTGTTGCAGGATTCACAATATGATTCATGCCGAGTAGAGGTCGATGAATGAGTTTTCCGTGGGACGACTGGGTTCCAGGAGTTCTGAATAAGCGCCAGATGAAGGAGTTGCTAGATGGAGGGTTCATAACGTTTAGCGGCTCGGAACCTGCGTTGGATCATTCCTCCATAGACCTCTCCCTCTCGAACGAAGCGTTTGAAATGAAGCATGGGTCGGTTAAGCCTTCGGACACTCCATATGATTGGTTCATCACCAAGAAAACCAAGTTGGCAGAGCAATTGGCACCCTCTTCTGATGGGAGCTACGAATTAACGAAAAAGAAGACATACGTATTCAGACTACGCGAAAAATTGGGAACCCGGTTGCGCGGTGCCGGAATCCACGGGCAGGCCACTGCCAAGAGTTCGGTGGGGAGAGTAGACGTTCTCGCTAGGCTGATTGTAGACGGAATGAGAACGTATGAATGTTTTGATCCAGAAGGTCTGGATGATGGGACAGGCGACATGTATTTGGAGATCACGCCTATAACATTCAATGTCAAGGTCAAGGCTGGAATTTCTTTGTCGCAATTGAGGCTCTTCTACGGCGATCCAAGCAACGTTGTCATCAGGGCGAAGCAATTGTTCCGCACAATATTTCCTAATTCGGCCGAGCCCGACGAGAGTCTCACCGTTGATTTGAGTGAAGCAATCATTGGAGACCCTGAGGGTGAGGCCTTTTGTAGGGGTGCCGCTTTTTGTGCGAACGCAGCTTCGGAAAGCGAAGCAATTTGTCTTTGGAAAGTCGAGAGAAGACCAGACCCTTGCAAGCACTGGAAACTTGTGCAGGCTGATGAGTTCGAGCGTCTTTATATCGATTCCGATAATTTCTACATATTGCGGTCAAAAGAAAAAATCTGTGTGCCAAGTGGCGTCGCGATCTACTGTCGTGCGAGTGACGAGACGATTGGAGAGATGCGAATACACTACGCTGGTTTTGTTCATCCCCATTTTGGGCTTCTGCGGGATGACGGCACAAAGGGAACCCCTCTGATATTTGAGGTGCGAGGCCACCAAGTACAGGTGAGCTTGGCCGACAAAGAGAAAATGGCGAATCTGATTTTCTATCGAATGTCGGAAGATGCGCCGGAGCCCACACCCGAAGAAAAAAAGAAGGGGCAGGAAGGGTACGGCAACCAAGATCTTAAGCTTTCGAACTTCTTCGATAATTGGCCGAAGAAACTGAAGAGGAGTGGTGATGGCACTATTGAAGCAATCCGGTAAGCAGGAGACGGGAGAGCTCTTTGCGAGAAAGGCAGACTTTTGGTTCGTGGAATTAGGAAGGTCGGATGCTCAAAAGCAAACCGACAACTTCAAGATTCTCCGGGAACTGATCGTCAGCAGTCAGAACATGTATCCAGCCATCGAACGCTGGTTTGATACGAAGGTTGTGGCCGGAATTAAATCTAGTGAAAGAGTCGCTTGGGTTGCATACGAGGGTGAAAAGGCAATTGCGTCGGCCGTACTAAAACTTGGCGAGAAATCGAAGTTTTGCCATTTACGGGTTCATGAGGACTTTCATGATATGGATTTGGGGCAGATGTTTTTCACCCAAATGACGCTGGAAGCTCGCCACCTTGCTAAGGAGATACACTTTACGCTTCCAGAAAGTCTGTGGTGCACCAAATCAAAGTTTTTTGAGTCCTTTGGTTTTTCGTGTATCACAAAATCGCGGCGACAATATCGTCACGGTGATGTTGAACTTTCATGCTCTGCTCCTCTTGGTGTTGTCCACGCAGCAGTGTTAAAGAAACTACCCACATTAATGTCCAGGTTCAATATTGGGCGATACTCACTGCTTGGTGACATTCTCATCAGTATTAAGCCGAAGTATGCTGATCAAATTTTGACCGGAACGAAGTTAGTTGAAATTAGGAAGAAATTTTCAAAGAGGTGGGTGGGATGCAGGGCGGTCTTGTACTCTTCCAGCCCTCAAAAGGCACTAGTTGGGGAAGCGACTGTCCGATCAGTTACCTTCGGGAACCCGATGGATGTCTGGGCTCAGTTTGGTACGAGCATCGGCTGTTCTTCCTCCGAATTCAACACCTACGTGGGAACTGCTACCGAGATAAGCGCAATAGAACTTGACGAAGTGATTCCATATAAACAGCCTGTCAGCTTGGCTCAGGTATCTCATCTTGTACAGGAGAACCTCCGTCCACCCCAGTCCTTTTGTGATCTTCGTATTGACGATAAAGAGAGCGCATGGGCTAAAGCTACCTCGATGGCGAGTCTCCTACATGGTCGTTTTTCACCCTTCAGGCACATTCCGGCCAATCCCGGCCAATGAACTCTTTTCCACATCTGGGAGTACGTGATTCGGGGTCGGCGTACAGCGGCTCAAGTCTGTCAGAGAGGCAACGAGATTCGCCGGGCTGGAAGCCCGGCGCTACCGGAGGCCGATGGCAGAAGCCAAAAAAACCGATTGCAGAAGTCAGATTGCAGAAGTGAAGTCATTGACGAATTGGCGAATTGGCGAATTGAACGGCAAAGGCGCTCTTCACTGCAGGCTGGTCAAGGCAGATCGAGGGTGATCTTGAGGGCGGCGTCGATGCTGGTCATGACGGTCTTCTCAAATTTCCCCAGCGGTTGGCGTAAGCGCGTTTTGCTGATGGCGCGCACCTGTTCGCAGATGACGATGGAATCCAGGCGTAGGCCGCCGGCGCCGGCAGCGACCGGCACATGGCTGGGATAGATCTTCTTTTTGTTGGCCGCGTCGGTGATGGAGCAGACAACCACGATGGGGGCGCTGCGGTTCAGCGCATCCCGGCTAACCACGACCACGGGGCGGGTGCCGCCCTGCTCCGAACCTTGTACCGGTTCCAGGCCCGCCATAAAAACATCACCTCGCAGAACGTCTGGCGGCATGGAGCGGTCCTCCCTCCAAATCGGCTTCTTCGGTCACCAGGGCCTCCCAATCGCTATGCTCGAATCCCTCTGCGAGGAGCTTTGCTTCTCTTTGGTAGACCGCATCCTGGGCCATGCCGGCGAAAGCCGCGTCAATCTGGCGGCGCCGGTACATTTTCAGGTAAGTCTTGATGGCGGCCACGAAGAGATCGTTGAGGCTCATGGACGTGTCCGAGCCTCGTGCCGTGCCCACAACAACCTTGGCTTCATCATAAACAGCGCGAGGGAGACGGACGGTGGTGGTGCGGGTTTGACGCTGGGCCGGGGACATCGGGGCTCCTCCTCGATGAATGAAATAGTATCATATTTTGATATCTAATTTCAATATCAATATATGATGTTGAATTGCAGATTGCAGAAGTCAGATTGCAGAAGTGAAGGCATTGTCGAATTGTCGGATTGAAGGCGCGAGCAGCGTGAGGGCATCGGGTTCGATGGTGATCTCGGCGGGGAGCGTGCCCAGCAGTTCGCCGTCGGCTTCGACATAGACAAAGACCTGGGCGGGCGCGGCTTCGTTCCCGGTCGCCATCGCAACGGAGAGCGGGCGGCAGATGACGCGGGTGGCATCCGAGAGTTCGATGCGCGGGACCTGGCAGCGTAATCCGAACAGGCCGCGCAGGACGTACGCCAGATAACGCAGCCGCGAACTGGTTTGGAACTGCACCAGCCGCAGTTGTTCGCGGTCGAGCGCCGCGCCCGGAGCCAGCCGGCGCAGCACGTTGCCAAAATCGGAGATGCGGACGGCGAGCAGTTCGGTGACTTGCGCCGTTCGAGGGTTGCCGGGCGCGGCGCTTGTGGTCTCGTTCTTAGCCTCGTTCTTAATCTCAACTGCGGTTTCGACTTCGAAAAACGGCATTTTCATGGTCAGCCAGAGATGGAGCGCCTTGGCGACATAGGCGGCCATGCCGAAGCGCGACTTGAATTCCGAGCCGAGTTGATGGAACAGCGCGGCATCGGCTCCAATGCCGGCAGCGACAGTGAAGTAGCGCGCGACCGGGGCGCCATCGAACCCGGTGCAGGTAAGGCGGCCAAGGGCGATGCGGCGCGGAGTGCCGTTGAGCGCGGCGCGGGCGGCACGGGCGGGGTCGCGGGGAATGCCGAGATCGTGGGCCAGCGCGTTGGCGGTGCCTTGTGGAATGATGGCGAGCGGGACCTGGCTGTGGGCCATACCCTGCAGGAGGTCGTGCACGGTGCCATCGCCGCCGCAGGCAAAGATGGCATCGCAACCGGAAGCGACGGCGGCGCGGGCCTGTTCGGCGGCATCTTTCGCGGAACGAGTTTCGCTGGCGGTGGTTTCGTAGCCCGCGGCACGCGCGGCTTGCATGGCGGCTTCGATTTCCGCCATGCGATGGCGGCGGCGACCGCCCGAGCGCGGGTTGTAGAGGAACACGGCGCGACGCACGGGTCAGGCTGCTCCCCGGGCGGTACGCGCGAATGACCGCGCCATCATCACTATCACTGACTTGCCTCGGCAGGCGTTCGTGGAATAAGCTACGGCACC
>JBGQDM010000068.1:0-18031 GCA_041495845.1 Terriglobia bacterium
GAAAGCGCGCGCCAACAAACGCCTGCCGATCTGGAGTTCAGCTTTTTTTTCAACAAAGCACAAACCTTCCTGGAGCTGGCGGCATGCATCCTGGATGCCCGGATCGCGACCGCAAACGGAGATCGCGGGCGCGCCATCGAGTACTGGCAGAATGGGGTCCGAATCGAGGACCGGCTGAACTACGGTGAGCCACCCGAATGGTTCTATCCGGTGCGGGAGTCACTGGGCGGCGCGCTGCTGCGGAACGGCCAAGCCGATCAGGCTGAGGCTGTGTTTCGCGCCGATCTGGACGAATACCCTCGCAATCCGCGGTCGCTGTTCGGGCTTCTGAAGAGTTTGGAGGCCCAGAAGAAAACCTCCGACGCGGAATGGGTGCGGCGAGAATTTGAGGCCGCCTGGAAGAATGCGGACGTGACGCTCGAACTCGGTGACCTGTAGTCCGTCGCGGCGCGATCAGGAGTCCGGTTTGATGTCGCCGGCGCAGAAAGCGAGAATCCTTGCCTTATCCTGCCGCTTCCCCCAGCGAACGCTCCGCGCCGCGAAACAGTGCCCGCAACGCCCGCACCACCCAGCGAATCAGCAGGACGACCACCACCACTGCGCTCGCCGCAATTCCCGCCGCTACAAACGGATGTTGCGTGGCCAGCCACACCAGTCCGATGGCAAAGACATCTTCGCCCATGCTCAGTGCGAAATTGGACAGCGGCTCCGGAGACGGCGTCACCGCCGCGCGCGCCGCAGTCTTGCCTCCGTGTGCTGCCAGCGCGATCAGCCCACCCGCCAACGTGGCGATCAGCTGCTCAGTGGGCGAAAGCTGTGCCGTCGCCCGGTACGCCAGAAGCGCCGCCACCGGAACGCGCACAAACGTATGCAACGCATTCCAGATCAGGTCAAACGCCGGAATCTTGTCGGCGAAGAATTCAATTCCAAACAGCACCAGGCTCGCCGCGATTACCCACCAGTGCGTCAGGATTTGCAAACCCACCGGCAGCGTCAACACGTGATAGTGGCCGAGCAGCCCCAACGTTCCCACGGCAGCGTAGGTGTTGAGTCCGGCCGCGAAGCTGGTGGCGACGATCATGGCCACCAGTTGCTGGCCCGCGAACGGCGGAACCAACAGCAGGGCGCTCAGCGCTCCTGTCTTTGTTGTGATCCCCGTCCCGATCCCGGTCGCGATCATCCCCACCTAACCTCGAGTGCGCAGCAAAAACGAAGGGCCGCCGGTTTCGGCGACCCTTAAAGATACAGTTTTTGCGTCCGCTGCGTTACAGCGTGGACTCGATCTCAAAACCCCAGGCTTCCAGTAAGGGCTCCGGGATGTACTTGGAGTTCTTGTTGCGGCGTGCCCACTCGCGCAGCCGCGTCGACCGCAAATACTGGTCTGGTTCGAGCTTATATTCCTTCACTACCTGCTCAAACTCGGTGATGGTCGGAGTAATCGGGCCCAGAGGCTCCGGCTTACCCCAGTTCGGATTTCCGCGACGCTTCGCCATGAACACTTGCCTCGGTAACAGGGGATGATTCCCGAAGGAACGTTACTACTACTTCGATTCGCCAGTCCGGCCAATGGATTCACCACCAGCGCCGAGCGGCCCACTACTTCTACATCGGAAGACTAGTGGAAACTCTTGATTCTAATGGGGAAACTGGCAAAAGTCAAGGACGAAAAACGGACCCGAACGTCCACAAAACTGGAACATCTTATTTTTCAACAGGATACGGATCATTCTGCCGAAGCACGAACCGCCCGTCATCGCGCCTCATGGCTCTCGTGCTCCTTCGCTCTATAGGTCGGCATCCACCAGCCAGAACGTTATCTTTCAACAGGTTACGAATGTAATCACGGGTGGTGATCAACTCGTTGACCCCCGCGCCGACCCGCCGTAGAGTGCAAGCTGAACAGGAGGCAGCCCTGTGCACGACATTCAGGAAGCCATTCGTCGCAAGCAAACCCAGCAAGCACACCTGGCCAAGCAGATTCAGGCTCTCGAAGCAGCGGCCAAAGAATTGGAATCGGTCGCGCACCTCTTGCGCGATGACGCATCCGGCATGGAGGCCGAGGTCGAACTGGCCTGAGGTTTCCGCCCCGACCCCGACATGATGCAGCTCTCCGCCCTGGTTCTGAGCCCGGATGAAGCGCTGGTGCGTTTGCTCCGCCGCACCCTCAGCGATCTTGAGATCGCCGTCGAGCACTGCGCCGATTCGGTATCCGCGATTCAACAACTGACGCGCCGCCGTTTTGAGGCCGTGATCGTGGATGCAGCCGCGGCGGGCTCGCAGGAAGTGCTGCGCAGTGTGCGGCGTGCGCCCGGCAACAAGCGTGCCGTGGCGGTGGTCATCCAATCACGCCAGCGGATGATGCAGGAGGCGTTCACAGAAGGGGCGCAGTTCGTTCTATTTCAGCCCTTCAACCCGGAGCGTGCCCGCTCCAATTTGCGTACGGTTCGGGCGCTGATGGCGCGGGAACGGCGCCGCAATACCCGCATCGCTTTGGAAATTCCGGTTACGCTCTCCAGCGGTGGATTCGGCGAGGGTGCGCTGCAGGAACAAAGCACCAGTGTCGATTTCGGCGAAGGCGGCATGGCGTTGCGCCGCCGGGGACGCGATCGCATTTCTACCCGTTGGCACCTCCGCTTTACGCTGCCCAGCGTCGAAATCGAGTTGACCGTGCGCGCCGAGCTGGCCTGGACGGGCGCAGACGGTGTGATCGGGCTCCGTTTTCTCGATCTGTCGCACGAACTGCGCGAACAAATACGCACCTGGCTGCGGCAGGTTACGGGTGAAATCAACGAAGAAGAAGATCCGCCGATGGCTTGCCGCTTGAGCGATCTGAGCGCGGGCGGCTGCTACGTGCTGACGGAAATGCCTTTTCCTGTCGGCACTACGGTGAGCCTGCGGCTGAAGGCGAGCGGCGCTGAGCTGCGCTCCGATGGACGTGTCATCGTCATGCATCCGGAGAGAGGCATGGGGGTGCAGTTTACCGCGCCCACGCCAGAAGCCACGAACGCCACGGAAGCGCTAATCGCAGAGCTGGCAGGGACGGCTGGCGTTGCGCCGCAAGTCCTGGTGGAGCCGGAGAGCATGGATACGGAACCGATGGCAGCGCCGCAGGACCTCAGTGACGATCCTCTACTCGATCTTTTTTACCGCGGTCGCGAGTTTGCAACCGACCGCTTCTTTCGTGAACTGGAGTGCCAGCGCTCCGCGGCACCGACAGAAGAAGAAGACAACAACGAAACCATCTTGCTGACCTGAAAGCCGGCGCTAGGCCCGAAGCCCCTCCCGAAATACAAGTTCACGCTGCCGGTGAGTCCACTTGTTGTAGCCGTCGCTCCAGGTACCTGCGCTCGCTGTCGTTGGTGACCAGGGCGAGGGCGCGCCGGTAGCTCTCCGCCGCTGCCGCCGCCGATCCCAGGCGGCGCAGCAGGTCGGCTCGGGCCGCGTGCAGCAGATGATATTGGGAGAGATCGCCTTCCGCAGCCAGCGCATCGATCAATAAGATTCCGGCACCCGGGCCGTCCGCCATGGCCACCGCCACAGCGCGGTTTAAGGAAACGACCGGAGAGGGTTGCACCCGCTGGAGCAGGTCATAGAGCTGCACGATCTGACGCCAGTCGGTAGCTTCGGCGCGCGCTGCCCGGCAATGTATGGCTGCAATCGCCGCCTGCACCGCGAACGATCCCGGGCCTCCCTGCAGCGCTTCCTCGACCAGCGGCAGGGCTTCGCTGATCTGCTGCTGGTGCCAGAGGCTGCGATCCTGGTCCTCCAGCGTAACGATATCCCCGGCATCGTCGAGACGGGCGTCGCGCCGTGCGTCGTGCAGCAGCATCAGGGCCAGGAGGCCTGCGGCCTCCGCTGGAGGCTCCGGGGCCATCAGCACCCGTACCAGGCGTCCCAGACGAATGGCTTCGGCACAGAGGTCGGTCCGCAGTAGTGGTCCGCCGCGAGTGGCGGCATAGCCTTCGTTGAACACGAGATAAATGACGGTCAATACCGCATCGAGGCGCGACGCCATCTCTCGCATTTCGGGCACGACATAGGGAATGCGGGCGTCACGGATTTTGCGCTTGGCACGCACCAGGCGTTGCGCCATGGTGGCCGGAGGCACGAGGAAGGCCCGCGCAATTTCGTCCGTCTCCAGACCGCAGAGCGTGCGGAGTGTGAGCGCAACCTGTGCTTCCTGCGTCAGGGCGGGGTGGCAACAGGTGAAGATCAGGCGAAGACGCTCATCGGGAATTTCGCCGGCGCTGTCGTAATCCGGCTCTTCAACCGTCCGCACCAAGCCGGAGCTGGCATACGATTCCAGCTTTTCTTCGAACCGCGCTCGGCGACGGATGCGGTCGATGGCCTTGTGCTTCGCCGTCTGGATGATCCAGGCGCGGGGAAACTCTGGAACGCCGGAAACCCGCCATTGGTCCACCGCGACGGTAAAGGCCTCCTGAGCAGACTCTTCCGCCAGGTCGAAATCTCCCAGTAGCCCAATGAGGGCGGCCACGACGCGACCCCACTCGGAACGGTAGACTGCTTCGACCACGGCGGTGGCATCCGACAACATACCTGATTGTAAGTTTTTTTTCTGCGGGGTGTCGATTGGGCCCGTTGCCGTTCGATTTACTCACGAAAGCAGGCCGACAAGGCGCGGCACAAACTCAAAGGAGTAATACCCATGCGATTCATGATCCTGATCAAGGCTGACAAGAACACGGAAGCCGGGGTTCTCCCGGATGAAAAGCTGCTCACGGAGATGGGGAAATTTAACGAAGAACTGGTGAATGCCGGGGTGATGCTCGCGGGCGAGGGGCTGCATCCGAGTGCGAAGGGGGCACGAGTCAGGTTTTCTGGAGCGAAACGGACGGTGATTGACGGGCCCTTTGCCGAGACCAAGGAACTGGTCTGTGGCTACTGGATGTGGCAAGTGAAGTCGAAGCAAGAGGCCATCGACTGGGTCAAGCGCTGCCCCTCTCCCCTGACCGGGGATGCCGAGATTGAGATCCGCCAGGTGTTTGAGGTGGAAGACTTTGGCGCTGAGTTTACCCCCGAACTCAGGGAGCAAGAGGAACGCCTGCGCGTGCGGATTGCCAAGAGGAAATAATGCGTGGCGGCAGGCGCCGCCGGTTTGCAAAAATCTGCTGGTGGAATTATTTTTTCCGGACTGTCGATTCGCATCCCGGCCGTTCGATCTACTGATGGAGGCACAGACAATGAAATACATGCTGTTGATTTACGCGGACGGGCAGGCTTTGGCGGAGGGGGAGCGGGAGCAGTGTTACGTGGAGTCGGCGCAGTTGGCGCATCAACTCCAGGCGCAGGGGCAGTACCTGGCGGCGAACCCGTTGCAATCGGTGGCCACGGCCACCAGCGTCCGGGTGCGGGAAGGGAAGAGGCTGGTGACCGACGGTCCGTTCGCGGAAACCCGCGAACAACTCGGCGGTTATTTCCTGATCGAAGCCCAGGACCTCGACGCGGCCATCGACATCGCCGGACGGATTCCAGGGGCACGCTGGGGTACGGTGGAAGTCCGGCCGGTGATGGAAATCCCGGGCCTGCCCAGCGATTAGAACCGGTTCCATCACTGGTTGTCGTATCCCGGCATCGCTTCAGTTATGCCGGAGAACGCGAGCGTCAAGCAGCAAACAGGAGAAGCAAATGCAAGAAATTACCCCATTCTTGTGGTTCGACGGCAAAGCCGAAGAGGCCGTGAGTTTTTATGTCTCCATTTTCAAGAATTCAAAGCTCCTGAACGTGGCGCGCTGTGGAGCCGAAGGGCCCGAACCGAAGGGGTCGGTCATGACCGCGAGCTTCCAGCTCCATGGGCAAAACTTTATCGCCCTCAACGGCGGCCCGATGTTTACCTTTTCGCCGGCCGTCTCGTTTCTCGTGAACTGTGAGACCCAGGCGGAAGTCGACGAACTCTGGGACAAGCTTTCCGCCGGCGGAGAGAAGCAAAGATGCGGCTGGCTGAAAGACAAGTTCGGTCTGTCGTGGCAAATCGTTCCCACGGTCCTGGGGCAGATGATGCAGGACAAAGATGCCGCGAAAGCTGGCCGGGTTATGCAGGCCATGCTGCAAATGGACAAACTTGACATCGGGCGCTTGCAGCAGGCCTACAACGGCAACTAACGAAAATCAGGAGAGCAATTCATGCCATCAGTTACGCAAACGAGTACGGTTTCGAAAACGGGCCTCTGGGTCGGACGTGTCCTGAGTGCTCTCCTCATGCTGTTCTTCTTATTTGACGGCATCATCAAGGTGATCAAGCTGGCTCCGGCGGTGGAAGGAACCGCCAAACTCGGATACCCGGTGAGCCTGGTTGTGCCGATTGGAATTGTGATGTTGACGTGTGTCGCGTTGTACATGATTCCGCGCACATCCATCCTGGGAGCAATTTTGCTGACCGGTTACGTGGGCGGCGCCACCGCAACCCAGGTGCGGGTCGAGAGTATCTGGTTCTTGTTTCCTGTCGTTCTCGGCGTGATGGTGTGGGGAAGCTTGTTCTTTCGCGACGACCGGGTGCGCGCACTCATTCCCCTGCGCAGCGAATGCACCGCCGTGGCTGGCGATGCACCATAAAATGAAATTCAAACCCTTAAAGGAGAAGTGGCATCATGGAAACAAAACCGACGCACGAACAAGCACAACTTCATCTGCAGGTCTACGAAATGCGCCGCGAGGCCCGCTTGCGCCAGGCCCGGGACTGGTTCTTCAAGAACTACCACGTGGCGGACCTCGACGACGTCATGCGAATCGCTGCCCCCGGAACCGAAGGCGGCACATTCGCCAACATGGTGGTCAGCTATTGGGAGCAAGCCTGCGCCCTGCTCAACTACGGTCTGCTCCACGAAGACCTCTTCTTCGAAACCAGTGGCGAGTTCTTTGGCGTGTGGGAGTTCGTCAAACCCGTCCTCTCGCAAATGCGGGAGCGGTTTGTTTATAAGGGCTTCCTCGCCCAGATGGAGAAAGCGGCGCAGCACTACGAAACTTGGATCGAAAGCCGCTCGCCGGGTCACATCGCTGCCATGCGTGAATTCATGAAACAGATGCGCACGCAGCCGGCGAAGGCGGCCTAGAGCTACCGGTAACGCGCGAGCCTGGCGACCGAGGTTGCACCATCGTGTAACCTCGGTCGCACGCACGCATTCATCCTGTTCCACCATGCAAAGGAGAAGCGGAGAATGAGCACCGTACGAGTTCTGGTAGGCACGCGCAAGGGCGCATTCGTCCTGACGTCGGACGGCAAGCGTGAGAAATGGGACGTCAGCGGCCCCCACTTTGCCGGCTGGGAGATCTATCACCTCAAGGGATCACCCGTTGACCCGAATCGGCTGTATGCCTCGCAATCGAGTGGCTGGTTCGGCCAGTTGATCCAACGCTCCAACGACGGTGGCAAGACGTGGGAGCCGGTGGGGAACAAGTTTGTCTACGACGGCGTGCCCGGAACACACCAGTGGTATGACGGCACGGCGCACCCGTGGGAGTTCAAGCGGGTGTGGCATCTCGAGCCCTCGCTCACCCATCCCGACACGGTTTACGCCGGCGCCGAGGACGCGGCGTTGTTCCGTTCCAGCGATGCCGGCCAGACATGGCAGGAACTTTCCGGACTGCGCGAGCACGGCTCCGGGCCGCGCTGGCAGCCGGGCGCCGGTGGCATGTGCCTGCACACCATCATTCTGGACCCGAGCGATCCCCAACGAATCTTCATCGCCATTTCGGCGGCAGGCGCGTTTCGCACCGACGACGCCGGCAAGACGTGGAAACCGATCAACCGGGGGCTCCGCTCGGAGCACATTCCCGACGCGACGGCTGAGGTCGGCCACTGCGTGCACCACGTCGCTATGCATCGTTCGCGTCCCAAAGTGCTGTTCATGCAGAAGCATTGGGACGTGATGCGCAGCGACGATGCCGGCGATTCGTGGCGCGAGGTCAGCGGCAACCTGCCCACTGATTTTGGCTTTGTCATCGACGTGCATGCGCACGAGCCGGAGACCATCTATGTAGTTCCCATCAAAAGCGACTCGGAACACTACGTGCATGAGGGAAAGTTGCGCGTCTACCGCAGTCGCACCGGAGGCAACGAGTGGGAAGCGCTGACCAAGGGCCTGCCGCAACAGGACTGCTACGTGAACGTGCTGCGCGACGCCATGGCAGTGGACTCACTCGACCAATGCGGCATTTACTTTGGCACCACGGGCGGGCAGGTCTACGCCTCGGCGAATGCGGGAGACACCTGGGCTCCGATTGTGCGCGACCTGCCCGCCGTGCTTTCGGTCGAAGTGCAGACGCTGGCAGGGTCACGCTGAGATGATTCGAGTTACGCTCCCGGCACATTTGCGGACGCTGGCGCGCGTCGGCTTTGAGGTAGAACTGGCAGTTGAAGGTCCGGTCACACAGCATTCCGTGCTCGACGCACTCGAAGCCCGGTATCCCATGCTGCGCGGAACGATTCGCGACCAGGTGACTCAACAGCGGCGACCGTTCTTGCGTTTCTTTGCGTGCGCGGAAGATCTGTCTCACGAATCGTCAGACGCGCCACTACCCGACGCAGTGGTGTCGGGGGCGGAACCCTTGATCATCATCGGTGCCATTGCCGGCGGTTAGGGCGCGCGCTGCAGCACGTTTCCAGCAGTAGGTGGTGCCCGGAGACGGAGTCGAACCGTCACGCTCCTTTCGGAGCCCGGGATTTTAAGTCCCGTGCGTCTGCCAGTTTCGCCATCCGGGCGGGTGGTGATCCAGCAAGCACATTGTACTCGTGGGCGTTGAGAGCATCCGCACCACATAAAAAAGGCGGCCCGCAGGCCGCCTTCTGTTCTGGGGGTTCTGACAAACTAGAACCGATACATCAAGCCCGTATTCACCCGATAGTTGTTCTTGTCCGTGATGCCGTTGAAGCGAAGCACCAGCCAATCGAACTGAACCGCGCGGAGGGCCAGCTTGCCGCCCCCGATGTCCACGCCACCACCAAACATCATCGCCATGCCGCTGTCACTTACCCCGCCACTCGAAGCGCGGGCGCCACCAAACAAAGCGTGGGCAAACGGCGAGAACTTGGTTTTGCGGGCGGAGACCGTCGGCCCAAAGGTGTAGGTGTAGAGCGAGCCGGAATGATAGACCCCGCTAAAATCACCGGTTACGCCTAACCAGCGCGTGACATACAGGCTCGCGGCTCCATTCCAGCCGCTGGCATGCCCGCCACCATCGGTGCCCGTGAACTGATAGCCACCGTAGACTTCCGGCTTAGGCGAACCCTCTGCCATCGCCAACATCGAAAACATTCCAACCAAAACGACAACGCCGATAAGTTTTCGCATGATTCTCCTCTTGATGATTTGCGCCAAGTGTCGTTCCGTACCGGCGGGTCATAATGCCGGCGTCTGGTGCAATTTCCGGGTCGTCGAACCAATCCAAGGACCCGGGTCGTGACAGGTGCCAGGTGAAATCTTCGACTACTACGTAAGGAGCGGGCAAGTGACTGAAGCACCGGGGCGATTGGACTTTAGTAACCAGCGACTAGGCGCAGGCGTTTAGCTGGGGTGAGCGGTCGTTTCGGATCCCGCTGCCCGTAGGACCTCGCGAGGGTGCTGTTCGAGAGCGGCGCGCGTGTCGTGGAGCCGGTGATAGTTGTCAAGCTCGTTGGTGGCGGCGAGAACGCCCACCACGAGGGCCGCCTGCGGACCGTCTGTCATGGCTACAGCGACAGGCGACGGTCCCCTGGGCCTTCGGCTCGAGCGCCGACTGCTTGCCCACGCGACACCTTACACCAGCCCCTGGTCCAGCATCGCATCCGCGACTTTCAGAAAGCCGCCGATGTTGGCGCCATTCACCAAGTTTCCCGGAGTACCATAAGTTTCGGCGGTTTCGTAACACGTCTGGTGGATGGCGATCATGATCTTGTGTAAACGCTCATCCACTTCTTGACGAGTCCAATTCAGGCGCATGCTGTTCTGCGACATTTCCAGTCCGGAGGTGGCGACACCGCCGGCGTTTGCCGCCTTGGCCGGGCCGTAGAGAACCTTGGCGCTGAGCAGCAAGTGCGCGGCTTCGAGGGTGCACGACATGTTGGAACCTTCCGCCACCAGCATCACGCTGTTCTTGAGGAGATTGGCGGCGTCCTTCGCGTTGATTTCATTCTGCGTGGCGCTGGGGAAAGCGCAGTCGGCTTTGATGTGCCAAAGCGGGTTGTGGTCGAGTTTGTCGTCAGCAGCCATGAAGATGGCTTTCTTGTAACGGTCGGCGTAGTCACGAATACGGCCGCGGCGCACGTTCTTGAGTTCCATGACCCAGGCCAGTTTCTCGCGATCAATGCCGTCGGGGTCAAGAATGACACCGTCGGAGTCCGACCAGGTGATGGCTTTGGCGCCCAGGTCGAGCAGTTTTTCCACCGTGTATTGCGAGACATTGCCGCTGCCGGAGACGAGACAGACTTTGCCTTCGAATGATTGCTGGCGGGTCTTGAGCATTTCTGCCGCAAAATACACACAGCCGTAGCCGGTGGCCTCCGGCCGGATCAGTGATCCGCCCCAATTGAGACCTTTGCCGGTGAGCACGCCCGTAAACTCGTTGCGCAGCCGCTTGTACTGGCCGAAGAGGAAACCGATTTCGCGGCCGCCGACGCCGATGTCGCCCGCCGGAACGTCCGTGTTGGGACCGATGTGGCGGCTCAGTTCCGTCATGAAGCTTTGACAGAAGCGCATGACCTCGTTGTCGCTCTTGCCCTTGGGGTCGAAATCGGATCCACCCTTGCCGCCGCCCATGGGCAGCGTGGTCAGCGAATTCTTAAACACTTGCTCGAAGGCGAGAAATTTTAGAATGCTGAGATTGACCGAAGCATGAAAGCGCAGGCCGCCTTTGTAAGGGCCGATGGCACTGTTCATTTCAATGCGGAAGCCGCGATTCACCTGCACCTCGCCGCTGTCGTCGAACCAGGGGACACGGAACATGAGCACGCGTTCCGGCTCCACGATGCGTTCCAAAATGCGGGAGTCACGATACTCGGGGTGCCTGGCGAGCACCAACTGGAGGGAGTCGAGCACTTCCTGTACGGCTTGATGAAACTCGGGTTCGGCGGGATTCTTGGCTTTCACCCAGGTCATGACTTCTTCAACATAGCCGCCGGGAGACTTGGTTCCCGGCGGGTTGAGAATTCCGGAGCTCATCGGTTTGCCCTCCAATTGATGTCCTATCTGCCCCCAGCGGCCCGAGATAGCGGGCCTGAGCGCACGGGCGGGGATTCTATGCCTAAAGCCGGGTAAAAGGAAAGAGGCCCCGCGCGGGGGCCTCTTGGGTGGTGGTTGGGGCCAGCGCTACCACGAGATGGCCTGGGTGAACATCTGCATGCTGACGCCATCGCGAGTGTCGGACCAGAGAGCATGGACTACTCCATCCGAGCCGGCCGTGAGCTGGGTATAGTCGCCAAAGAACCCGCACCCCGGGAATCCGACGCAGGGATTGAAAGCAGCCGTGCTGACCGCTTTCTGCATCGGGAAGGTCTTTCCGCCGTTGCTGGATTTGCCGACAAAGTACTGCACCCTGGTGTTGAAGGGATCGTTCCTGTCGTCATACCAACCGACGTAGACCGAACCGTCCGGTGTGGCCGCAGCCCACGGGAAGAAATGATGCTTGCTGTTGTTGAACGGATCGTTATTGACCCGATGCAGGGAAGACTTTCCGCTCTGTGTGTCCACCACAGCAAGGTAGACGCTGGGCGTGCCCTCGAGTGGCGCTCCCGCCACCTGATTGGCCGAGAAGGCACAATAGGCGGTGTCGCCGTGAATGTCGCAGCCGGGGGCGCGAGTGCCGTTGTCGCGGAATCCCCAGTTCAGGTTGTTCAGACCGAAGAAGGTAAACTCCGCGACCGGGTTGGCGGAACGCGTCCACACGCCGCCCGTGAGCGTGGATTCAAACATCCTGACGAAGGAGTCGTTACTGAAATCGTCGAAGAAGATGTGGGGAGTGCCATGGCTGTCAATCACCATGGAGGAGAACTGCTCTTGGGAAAGATCAGCACTCACGAGAGCGGGTGCTGTGAACGGCGTGCCACCACCGGCGGAGTGAACTTCGAGAATGGCGGAGCTAAACGCCGGAACCGTGGCGTCCCCGTCGGTGCAGGGCTCGTCGCCCTTCTCGCCGGTGCCGTTGCAGAAGAGAGTGTAGTAGACGTAGACCGTGCCGTTGTGCGGGCTGCCGGGTACGTTATCGACGGTGATGAGCGGCTTGTCCAACTGTGCGGGGCAATTGAAAACATCAAATGTACCGCTGCACGGCTGATCGTCCACCGGGGTGGGAAGCAGGGAAGCGTAGCGTCCGGAAGCAAAGCCTTGCACGGTCTCGACTTCGCTATCGAGATTGATATAGCCGTTGTCGAAGTCAAAGATGCTGTTGCCGGAGATAGTGGAGAAGTAGGCGTTGCCCTTGGAGTCGATGGCTACGCCGGGGTCGCTCTGGAAGGTAAGCGGAACAAAGCCGGTGATGGGATCGGCGCCGCCCACCAGCGAATCGTCGGTGAAGCTCAGACCGCCGTTGGTGGAAACATGGAAGAACTGGTGGTCGAAGTTTTCGCGGAAATCGTTGGACATGACCACAAAGACCTTGCCGCTGGGGTCGAGAGCGGAGGCGGTTTCAGCCTTGGGCCAGGGGTTGCGGTCGCGGTTCACCCGGACATTGCCGCCGAGGCTGGCGCCGGTGAGGGCGGCGAGATTGGGGTTGGCCATGCGCGCCAGGTTGCGCAGCAACGCAGCGCGACCGCCCGCCGGCAGTTCGGCGCCATCGCGCTCAAAAGGCGCCTTGTGGCGGGCCTGAATGAAGCGAACAAATTGCGCCATGTTGCGCGGCGTTGAAGTTGGAAGGGTACGGGTTTGCGCCGTGGCGGGGAGCAGGAAAAGGCTTGCCAGCCCGCACAGGCCTGCGATCCGGAACAGCAAGCGAAAAGAGAGTGAAGACACAGAATCTTCCTGAATGTCGGTGAGTGAAGTTGCACACGTTGTCCCCCTGATCAAATCTGGCTCAGACCAGGCAAAACACGTGCTCGACGCGACCTTCGGATGGGTGACGAAGGAGAAGAGAAAAAACGCGCTCGACGTATATATCGCGAAGTGAAGCGCCGGTCAAGCGCTAAGTACGCGGCGTTCCGGACCCCTCACAACTGGCGCACGATCGGCAACAGAGGCTTGCCCTCCAGGGAGGTGCGCAGAGCTTTGCGCTGGGCGGCGCTGACGGCGATGAACTCGAACCCATACTGCGTGCCCAGGGAACGCACCACCCGCGCAGGAATCTCTTCTTTGCCGCTGGCCAGTGGCAGCTCGAGCCTGACCAACTCTCCGACCTGCAGGGACTCGGCGACAAAGGCGCCCAGGCCACTCTCGCTCATGTCGCGCACCCATCCCCCCAGGTTCAGATCTTGTTGTGCCCGGCGGAGCCGAATGCGAATGCGCGCTTCAAACGTGTAGCGCTCCGCAGTGCGGCGAATTGCCGGGGAGGGATCGCGAGAGTTCAGTGACATGGGGGCCCGGTGATCACTGGGAACGCCGCTGGCGAGAGTATCAGAAAACGGAGGCATGGGACGGATCGAGTGCGCCCGTGCATCTGCATGATCAACGCAGGAATCGCGGCCGATCCCGACGGCGACCCCAGGTCATGTTGCCCGGACTGGTTGAAAAGACTTCTGCCGAAAAGACTTCTCGCAGCTTCCATGCGCGTTTAGTATGTGTGGCTACACCGTCACTCCAGGGGGACCTCCATCATGTTTCATTCCAGTCTGCGAACGCTGCGCACCGTTGCGTCGTTGTTGCTGCTCGCGATTGCCACGTTCGCACAACCCAAGCCTGCGGCACCCGCCCCCAGCCCGGACAAGAGCAGCGAGGAAGCCGTATTCAAGGGAATGCGCTATCGCTTGATCGGGCCGTTTCGCGGTGGACGTTCGCTCACCGCTTCAGGCATTGCCGGCGATCCCAACACTTACTACCTCGGCTCGACCGGCGGCGGAGTGTGGAAAACGACCGACGGCGCGTTGACCTGGCAACCGATGTTCGACGGGCCCGCAGTTGGGGCGGTCGGGGCACTGGCGATTTCGCCCTCGGACCCGAATATTCTTTATGTAGGTACGGGCGAAGCCTGCATCCGCGGCAACATCTCGCACGGAGATGGTGTTTACAAAACTCTCGACGGCGGCAAGACCTGGAAGAACCTGGGACTGAAAGACACACGCGCCATTGGCCGGGTGCTGGTGCATCCGAAGAATTCGGACATCGTGTTTGTGGCGGCGCTGGGACATCCCTATGGCCCGAACGCGGAGCGGGGTGTGTTCCGTTCGCTCGACGGAGGCAAGACATGGGAGAAGGTTCTCTACAAGGACGAGAACACCGGCGCGGTGGACATTGCGTTTGATCCAAACAATCCCAATATCTTGTTTGCCGCCTTGTGGCAGGCACGCCGCTTACCCTGGACCCTGAACGATGGCGGCCCGGGCAGCGGAATTTACCGCTCAAATGACGGTGGCTCCACCTGGAAGCACATCGAAGGTCATGGCTTGCCCAAGGGGCAGTACGGCCGCATCGGGGTCTCGGTGGCGGCCAACTCGGAGCGCGTGTATGCGTTGATCGAGGCGCAGGAGGGTGGGCTCTATCGTTCCGATGACGGGGGCGAGAACTGGCAATTGGTGAATTCCAATCGCAGCATTCGTCAGCGTCCCTGGTACTACATGCACGTCACCGCCGACCCGCAGGACCCGAACACGGTTTACTTCATGAATGTGGATTTCTACCGGTCCGTGGACGCGGGGCGGACAGTGAACCGGATTCGTGTGCCACACGGCGACAATCATGGCATTTGGATTGATCCGAAAAATACGCAGCGCATGATTGCCTCCAACGATGGCGGCGCCACCGTGTCCCTGGATGGCGGAAAGACTTGGTCGCGTGAGGACAATCAGCCAACGTCGCAGTTCTACCACGTGATCACCGACAGTCGAACGCCGTACTTTGTCTACGGGGCGCAGCAGGACAACTCGACCATGGCGATTGCCAGCCGTTCCGACGATGGCGCCATTGATCGCGCCGACTGGTATGCGGTGGGTGGCGGCGAATCCGGCTACATCGCACCGTATCCGCCCGATCCGGACATTGTCTTTGCCGGCGATTACGAGGGGTGGGTCTCCCGCTTTGATAAGCGCACCGGCCAGATCAAGAACATCACCGTGCAACCGGAACTGACGGATGGTGGCGGGGCGGCGCGGCTGGAGCATCGTTTCCAGTGGACGGCGCCATTGCTGATTTCTCCCCACGACCCCAATACGCTCTACCACGCCGGCGAAACGCTCTTTAAGACCACCGACAGCGGCATGCACTGGGAAGCCATCAGTCCGGACCTGACGCGCAACGACCGCAGCAAGCAGCAGATTTCCGGCGGCGAGATCACCAAAGACGATACCGGCACGGAGTACTACGACACGATCTTCGCGCTGGCGGAGTCGCCGGTGACGAAAGGCGTGATCTGGACCGGCGCCGATGATGGGCTGGTGCAGGTGACCCGGGATGGCGGCAAGACTTGGTCCAACGTAACCCCGAAAGACATGCCAGAGTGGAGCCGAGTGAGTCAGATTGACGCGTCGCCCTTCGATGCGGGGACTGCCTATGTCGCGGTGGATCGCCATCAGAACGATGACCTCAAGCCCTACGCCTACAAGACCAGTGACTACGGCAAGACGTGGACAAAGATCGTGCGCGGCATTCCGGAGACGACTTTTGTGCGCGCGGTACGCGAAGATCCGCGGCGGCGTGGTTTGCTCTTTGCCGGCACCGAAACCGGCGTGTTCGTTTCTTTTAACGACGGCGCGGACTGGCGTTCGCTGCAACTGAATTTGCCCACCGTTCCGGTTCACGATCTGGTGGTCAAGGACAACGACCTGGTGTTGGCCACGCACGGACGTTCCTTCTGGATTCTGGACGATGTGTCTCCACTGCGGCAGTTCAACGATGCTGTGGCGCAGGAGGATGTGCATCTTTACACGCCGTCACCTGCGGTGCGCTATCACAGCGGAGAAGGCGCGCGTGCCGTGCTGGCAGGGAAGAACCCGCCCACCGGCGCGATGGTCTACTACTTCCTGAAGTCAGAGCCGAAAAAGGAAACGACGGTTGAAATCCTCGACCCTTCCGGCAAAGTGCTGCGCAAGTATTCGAGCGAGCGCTGGGAGGACCTGGAGGCGCCGTTGGATCCGGAGGACAAGAAGCCGGAGAAGCAGGTCAAGCCCAAGGCAGGGCTCAACCGTTTTGTCTGGGACTTGCACCTGGAAAACGCGCACGGCATTCCCGGCTATTTCCTGCACGAATATCGCGACGGGTCCCGCGGACCGATGGCGCTGCCGGGGAACTATCAAGTGCGGCTGACGGTGGAGGGGAAATCGCAGACGGTGCCACTCGAAGTCAAGCTCGATCCGCGGGTGCACGTTGCCGCGGAAGATCTGCGCAAGCAATTTGATCTGCGTTCGCAGATTGTTGATCAACTCAGCCGGATCAACGATGCGGTCAACCAGATGGAGGACTTGCGCGCACAAATCGACGGGCTGGGACGCCGGCTTGCCGATGACGAAAGCGGCCGCGCCGTACGCATGGCCGCCGCCGCGCTGGACAACAAGCTGCAAGCGGTCCGCGATGAACTGGTGGAGAGACGCATCAAGGCGAACGAGGACTCACTGGCATTTCCGTCGCGACTGGATACGCGGCTGGCTTTGCTGGCGATCTCGGTAGGGGAGGGCACGGATTCTGCCCCGACCGAAGCCGGCTACCGGCAGTTCGAGAAACTGAAACAGGCTTCCGATGTTCAGTTGGCACGCTGGACGGGACTGCAGCACACGGATGTTGCAGCATTCCAGAAGCTGACGGCGGAGCGCGGCGTACAGGCAGTCGTCGTGGCCGCTCCGGGCCAGCTGAGCGACCCGGCGGCGAGCGGCGAGGTTACCGGTAACTCGGGTGACGACAGCGACGACGATTCGGATTAGGAAGGCATCACGGTAGGCCCAGAGCGCCAGGCAACCCTGCGCGCGGTAGTTATCATCGAAGACCCTAAGGGTAAGTGTGGCCGCTGACGGTCGCGTGATGTTGTGCGGCGGTCAGCCCTCCAGACGGAGACCGGGTTGATAGTGATGGTGCGTGACCAGAAATTACGCCAGACCACACCCGATCGGGTGCTTGCCGGTCTTTGCATCTGCCTGGTGTTGCTCCTGCTTGTGGCGCAAGCGGTGCATTCCCACACCCAGTTGTCCAGGCAGCTTGATTCTCATTGTTCCATCTGTTCGCTGGCGCAGCACAGTGTGATCCTGGCAGGGACTCTCCTGCCGACCCTGGTGTTCGCAGTAGGTGCTTCTCAGCACCGACGGAATGACTCCGCGCCGGTCAATGTCATCACTTCTTCCCACCGCATTCGTCCTCCACCATTGGCCGCTCCTCTGATTGTCGAAATCTGAGCGGGTCCGGCCAACTCTTACATTTCACTTATGGAGAAACGTCATGCTTTTCACTCATCAGTACGTGAGCGCGTGCGCGCTCGTGGTGGTCATTGGAATGCTTTTGCCCGCAACCTCTGCGCAGTCGTTGGGCAGCGCGGGAACAATCCATGGCAAGGTGGTAGACGCGACGGGCGCAGTGGTGCCGTCTGCCAGCGTAGTCATCCAGAACCCGGTGACGGGTTTCGAACGCACGGCGGCAGGTGATGCTCAGGGCCTGTTTACATTCCGTAACCTCCCCCAAAACGGCTATCACATGGTGGTGAGGGCCCCGGGTTTTCAGACCGCACAGCAGGATGTGGACGTTAGGAGTTCCGTCCCCATTGAACTCACCCTCACGCTCAAAGTCTCCTCCTCGAGCGAGACGGTAGAAGTCCATGCGGCTGCCGGTGACCTGCTGGAAAACGATCCCAGCGCGCACACCGATGTGGATTCGGCGCTCACCGCCCGCATCCCTCTGGAGTCGACTCCTTCGGCGCTCAGCCAGATCATCACGTATTCATCGCCGGGAGTGGTGGCGGACTCGAATGGGTTCTTCCACCC
>JBGQDM010000069.1:0-17832 GCA_041495845.1 Terriglobia bacterium
GCGCGTTCGGTCTATCGTTTCCTGCGGGGTAGGGAGATCGCACCCGAGGAAGTCCAGTTCCATTTCCCCATCGAGCGTTATCACCGCGAAAAACATTACGAGCGGCGCTCCCGCCTGCACATTCCCACACTCTCTCCAGCCGAGCGGCTGAAGAGTCCGAGCGCGTTGGTCGAGATCGGCTACAACGAAGAGCAGGCCTGCGCCGAAGCCGGCCGCTGCCTGGATTGCGGGATCAATACCATCTTCGATGGCGAACGCTGCATTCTGTGCGGCGGTTGCGTGGATGTTTGTCCCACCGTGTGCCTGAAGCTGGTGACGTTTGACCGGCTGGCAATCTCGCCCGAACTTGAGACGGCGACTCGTGAGTTGGACCTCGATCCTGCCGATTTGTCAGCCATCATCAAGGACGAAGAGCGCTGCATCCGCTGCGGGTTGTGCGCTGAGCGCTGCCCTACGACCGCCATCACCATGGAACGGTTTAATTTTGCCAAGGAGTGGAAGCCATGTCCCGTCTAGACCCACCCCGCATCAACCGGCGCAGTTTTCTGAGTCTCGCGTCGCTGGGAAGTTTCTTTGCGGCTCTGGGCACGGCGGCCGCTGGGATGCTCCGCCTCCCCAATCCGGCGGTGCTGCCCGGCCCGGTGCGCCGCTTCAAACTCGGCCCGCCTGATCAGTTTTCCCCTGGCAGTGAAACCGCCTTCGCCGACCAGGGCCTGGTGCTTTTCCGTGACGACGAAGGGTTCTACGCGATCTCGAGCACCTGCACCCACCTGGGCTGCACCGTGGCGCGATCAACAGAAGGGTTCGCTTGCCCGTGCCATGGTTCGCGTTTCGACCATACCGGAAAAGTGGTAGGCGGGCCGGCGCCGCGCCCGCTGCCCTGGTTGGAGGTCAGCCGCGCCGCCAATGGCGACCTGGTCGTGAACGCCGACAACGAGATACCGGAGGGCACGCGATATCGCGTGTAGGAGGCACACCGTGGCCGAGACTGCAACCCAAGAATTTGTCCACAACCTGCACGAGCTTCCGCGCACCTTGAAAGAGGCCTGCTTCCGTCTGGGAAAGGCGCCGGAATCGGAGCGCGAGGAATCGCAGGCTACGTTCCACAACCTGTTCCTGCACATCCACAGTGTGCGCGTGCACCTGCGCACGCTCCAACCCACACTCACCTTCGGGCTTGGCTTGATGGCCACCGCCAGCTTCGTCATCACCATCATTACTGGCGTTCTTCTGATGGTTTACTACAAACCCTCGACCGACCTGGCCTATCAATCCATCAAAGATATTCACTTCACCGTCTCCACCGGACGGTTCGTTCGCAATATTCATCGCTGGTCCGCGCAGTTGATGGTGCTGGTCGTGCTGCTGCACATGGCGCGCGTCTTCTTCACGGCGAGCTACAAGAAGCCGCGGGAATTCAATTGGCTGGTCGGGCTGGGACTGCTGGTCATCACCCTTGCCCTGAGCTTCACGGGTTACTTGCTGCCCTGGGACCAGCTTGCCTATTGGGCGATCACCATCGGCTCGAACATCGCCAACTCGCCGCGGGAACTCACCGACGCGATCGGGATCACGAAATTCTTCGATCCCGGTGGGTTCCAGAAGCGGTTGCTGCTGGGCGCGAACTACGTGGGCCAGGACGCTCTGATTCGCTTTTACGTTCTGCACGTCTTCGTTCTTCCGTTGGCGCTGGTGACGCTGCTGGGCGTGCACTTCTGGCGGATCCGCAAAGATGGCGGCCTGGCCAAGCCTGAAGACCAGATGGGTGGGCTCGCGGAATGGGGCGGAGTACGCCGCCCCGTATTTCAGCCCTTGGCCACCAAGACCTACGGCCTTATGGCGCTGGTAAAAGGCAAGCGTCCACCGGTGAACCGAGGACCTGAAAACACGGTGATGAGTTGGCCCCATCTGTTCTGGGCCGAACTCTCCGTTTCCATGATCACGGTGGCGGTTTGTCTCATTCTCTCCTTCTATTGGGATGCGCCGCTGAAAGAACTTGCCAACGCTGCCATTCCGGAGAACCCGGCGAAAGCGCCTTGGTATTTTCTTGGCATTCAAGAGCTGGTTTCTTATTCCGCATTCACCGGCGGCCTGCTGATCCCGGTGATCGTGGTCGTGGGACTGGCGCTGATCCCATTTCTCGATCGGCGTCCCGGAGGCGAAGGTACCTGGTTCGGCACCCGCAACGAGCGCTCCGTGTTCTGGCAGTCTTTGCTCTTCGCGGGTGCGGTGACCGTTGGCATGCTCGCTTTTACCGTTAACTACGGTTGGCTGCGTACCTGGTTCCCGAACATTCACCAGTTGTGGATCATCGCCATTAACCCCGGCTCGCTGCTCGTGCTGATCTTTGCCGCCTGGTCGCTATTCGTCCTGAAACGTAAGGACTCGGTGCGCCTCTCCGCAGTAGCACTGTTCACCTGTTTCCTGGTCGGTTTCACTCTGCTGACCTACTTTGCAACTGTCCATCGCGGGCCGAACTGGCATTTCTATTGGTGGCCTTCGCAGTGGCCGGTGCACTAGAGGAGAATGCGATGAAAGACCCGTCCCGGATTTATCGCTGGCTCCTGCTGGTGGCGAGCGTCGTCACCATCGTCTATCTGGTAGGCGCGGCGGTGCGCGAGAACTATCTGGCGCAGTGGCAAACGGTGCAATCCGAGTACCGCAACATTCTTCGCGAGAAGGCCACCGACGATCGCGGCCGCGAGCTGCTCGCCAAGTTCCGCGTCGAGATGAAGCAGGCCAGCATCCCAGCGCTTGGCGCCGTGGATCGCTGCGTTACCTGCCACAACGGGATTGACGATCCGCGCATGACCGACGTGCCGCAGCCGCACCGCGTCCATCCCGGCCATATTCTCGATAAGCACCCCGTCGATCGGTTCGGCTGCACGGTATGTCACCACGGGCAAGGCGCGGCCATGACGTTCAATGAAGCCAAGGCCGACGATGTGTTCTGGGACTACCCCCTGCTGCCGCCAGAGATGACCGAGGCCACCTGCGTCACTTGCCACGACCCGGCGAAGCTGCCGGCCAATCAGATTCCCCTGTTGACCGCAGGCATGAAACTTTACCAAGAAAAAAGTTGCGGCTCTTGCCACAAGCTGGGTGGGCGCGGCGGCGTGCTTGGCCCGGCTCTCGACAACGAGGGCGCCAAAACCAAGCACCAGCTCATCATGACCAACCTACGACCGCCGCACACTACTTGGAACTGGCAGAATGCGCACTTCCGCGATCCCGGGGGTGTAGTTCCCGGCAGCCTCATGCGTAACCCGACGGTGACCCGGCAAGAGGCGCTGGCACTCACCGTTTACATGCTCTCGCAGTGGCAGCGCGACGTACCGGAAAGCTATCTCGCGCCTGACAAGATTGAGCAGAAGTACCGCACCCTGCATCCCAGCCCGCTCACGGGCGAGCAGGTTTACCAGCAGTACTGTACCGCTTGCCACGGCAACGGCAGCTACACGCGCTGGGACAAGAAGTTCAATCGCTTTATTCCCGCCATTCGCGGTGTCTCATTGATCGCCAGCGCCAGTCGCGAATACTTCCAGACCAACATCGAGCAAGGACGGCCCGGTACGCAGATGCCCGCCTGGGGTTCGCAGGCCGGCGGATTGCTCCCCGAAGAAATCACTGGAGTGATCGAATATCTTCGCTCGGGCGCGCCAGCGGCTCCCGCGATGACCGCGCTGACGCGGCACGGGGACGCCAGCAACGGTCTTTCTCTTTTCCTGCAAAACTGCGCTGGCTGTCACGGCATGAATGGCCGCGGTGGCATAGCACCCGAGATCGGCAATCCGGTGTTCCAACGAGCTGCCACCGACGAATTCATCATCCGCACCGTTCGCAACGGCCGCATCGGAACCGCCATGCCTGCATTCCAGCGTACTGAGGCGCCGGCGTTCAGCGATCAGGACGTCAGCGACGTGCTCAGTTATTTGCGGACGCTGGGAAAGCCAAAAGGTCAAAAAGCGATGCCGCAGAGCACGCCTTCATCCACTCCCTCGGGAGGGAGACCATGAGCGAAAACAGCAAACCGCAAAAACCATTCTCACGTCGCAACTTCATCCAGACCGCAGCCATGACCGCCGCGACGCTGGTCTTGCCCGGTTGCTCTCGCACGGAGAAGCCCGTGCTAAGCACGCTGACGGGGGACTTCGATCCACTGCGCAGCTATCCCTATCGCGGCTGGGAGGATTTCTACCGCAAAATCTGGACCTGGGACAAAGTGGTTCGCTCCACACACTCCGCCAACTGCACCGGTTCCTGCTCCTGGAAGGTCTACGTGCGCAACGGCGTGATGGTGCGGGAAGAGCAGGCCGCCGACTATCCGCGCATCAATGCCGAACTGCCCGACTACAACCCGCGTGGTTGCCAGAAAGGCGCGTGCTTCACGGAATATGTGTACAGCCCGCAGCGTCTGCGTTATCCGCTGATTCGCACCGGCGAGCGCGGCGAGGGGAAGTGGCGTCGCGCCACCTGGGACGAGGCGCTCACGATGGTTGCCGAAAAGCTGCTCGACAACGTTTACAACTACGGCCCGGATACCAATTCCTTCTTCAGCGTTATCCCGGCCATGAGCCCGGTCAGTTTCTGCGCTGGTTCGCGCCTGGCCCACTACATTGGCGGCGTCTTCCTTTCTTTCTACGACTGGTACTGCGACCTCCCGCCCGGTGAGCCGCTGACCTGGGGTGTGCAGACCGAGTCCTGCGAATGCGCCGATTGGTTCAACGCCAAGTACATCGTCCTGTGGGGATCGAACATTTCGCAGACGCGCATCCCGGACGCGCATTTCGCCTACGAGGCACGCTACAACGGAGCGAAGATCGTTTGCATTTCTCCGGATTTCAACTCCAGTGCCATCCACGCCGACTTGTATTTTCGCATCAATCCTGGCACCGACGGCATCCTGGCGCTGGGCGTAGCCAAGCTGATCATTGATCACGATTGGATCGATGCCCCGTATGCAAAAGAACAAACCGACATGCCTCTGCTTGTGCTCTCGGGTACAAACCGGTTCTTGCGCGAGTCTGACCTCAAGCACGGTGGCCAGGAAGACATCTTCTATTTCTGGGATACGAAGCAGCAGCGCGCTGTCCCCACGCCCGGCTCGATGGGATCAGATCAGAAGACCATCCAGCTCAACGGCGCCGATCCCGCGCTGACTGGCACGTTCCAGGTTCAGCTCGCCGACGGCAAGGCCGCCGAGGTCACCACGGTGTTCGAACTCCTCAAGAAGGAGATAGCCGGATACACCGTCGATAAAGTTGCCGCGCGCACCGGCCTTCCCGCGCATGAAATCGAACTCTTCGCCAAGGAACTGGGCACGCGCAAGCCGGCGATGATCATCCACGGAGCCGGTACCAATCATTGGTTCCACAACGATCTGACCAATCGCTCCTTCATCCTGCTGGTCGCCCTCACCGGAAACACCGGCAAAAACGGTGGTGGATTCAATCACTACGTTGGGCAGGAACGCCTATGGCCAGAGCAAGGTTTCTTCAAGCTCGCGTTCCCCGAAACCCGGAAGAAGCAGCGTTTCCAGAACACCACGCTCTGGAGCTACGTCCACTCCACAAACAAAGATCCGCATCTCTACAACGGCAAGCCCATCGAGTGGTACATCCAGGAGTCGGTGAAAAACGGATGGATGCCGCTCTGGCCCAAGAATGGCAAGAAGCCACGCGCCTTCATCGTGTGGCGAGCCAACTACCTGAACCAGGCCAAGGGCAACGAGATTATCGAATCGTCACTCTGGAAGGACCTCGACCTGATCGTGGACATCAACTACCGCATGGACACCACGGCGCTCTATTCCGACGTCGTGCTGCCCGCGGCCAGCTACTACGAGAAAGTGGACATCAACTCCACCGACTGCCACAGCTACATTCATCCGTTCGGCAAAGCCTGCGAGCCGCTGTTTGAAAGCAAGACTGACTGGGATATCTTCCGCGCCCTCGCTGAGAAAATGGCGGAAGTCGCCACGAAGAAGGGCCTAAAGCCATTTCACGACGAGGCCTTTGACTGGAACCGCGACTTCACGCAACTGGCCCACGACTGGACCGGCAGGGGAGCGATCCAGACTGACGAACAGGCCGTGGACTTCATCCTCGGGAACGCAGAAGAAACCAAGGGCATGACGTATCAGCAGTTGCTGGAGAAGCCGAAGCGTTTCATCGCCACCGATCCCGAATCGTGGAACAGCGATATTGAGGAAGGCGTCGCCTACACGCCCTTCAAACATCAACTGGAAAAGAAGCGGCCTTGGCGCACACTGACGGGCCGCCAGCAGTTCTACATTGACCATCCCTGGTACATCGAGCTGGGCGAAGCACTGCCCACATTCAAGGAGCCGGTCGAAGAAAAATTTCCGCTCTACTGGAATACACCGCACGGGCGCTGGTCCATCCACTCCACCTGGCGTGACCACCGGGCCATGCTGCGCCTGCAACGCGGCGGGCCGATCGTCTACATGCATCCCGACGATGCCCGCAAGCGCGGCCTGCAAGACAACGACTGGGTCCGCATTCATAACGAGGTGGGCCACTGCGTCTGCCGCTTGCAGATCCTGCCCGGCGAAAAACCCGGCCGCGTCACTATGTATCACGGCTGGGAGAAATTCCTTGGCTTCAAGGAGGGCGGATGGCAGTCGCTCACCTACATCAAGATCAAGCCCACGCAGCTCATCGGCAAGTACGGCCATGTCAACTTCCGCCTGAACTACTGGGGGCCCACCGGCAACAACCGCGACATCAAGGTGGACGTTGAGAAGGCGAAGGTCTGAGGAGAAGCAGCCATGTCAAAACACCAATACGCAATGGTGATGGACCTGAACAAGTGCTTGGGCTGCCAGACTTGCACCATCGCCTGCAAGAAGCTTTGGACAGACCGCGACGGCACCGGCTACATGTACTGGAACAATGTCGAGACCCGTCCCGGACTTGGCTATCCGCGGCAGTGGGACCGCATCGGCGGCGGCTGGCAAGACGGCGCACTCCAGCCCAGCCCGCTGCCCACCATGGACGATTATGGCCACGCTTGGGAATACAACTACGAACAGCGCCTCTATGAAGGCAAGAGGCAGCCGGTCATGCCCTCGCCCGAGCCGAAGTCCGGCGTGAACTGGGATGAAGATGTGGGTGGTATGAATGAGGACGAGAATTACTTTTTCTATTTGCCTCGCATTTGCAACCACTGCACCCATCCCGCATGTCTAGAGGCCTGTCCACGCAAGGCCATCTACAAGCGCGACGAAGACGGCATCGTAGTCATTGACCAGGACCGCTGCCAGGGCTATCGCTACTGCATCAAGGCCTGTCCTTACAAAAAGATCTATTTCAACGAGGTCACCGGCAAATCAGAAAAGTGTATCTTCTGCTATCCGCGGCTGGAGAAGGGTGAGGTCAACGCCTGCGCGGCGCAGTGTCCCGGGCGTCTACGCTTTGTCGGACTACTCGACGATCCCGAATCCCCGGTGCACAAGCTAGTTCTGGTGCACAAGATCGCTCTGCCGCTTTTTCCAGAGAAAGGGACACAGCCCAACGTCTTCTACGTGCCGCCATTCAATCCTCCGAAGCGGGAAAACTACGGCAAGAGCATCCAGGAAGACCCGCGGGTGCCGCTCGACTACCTGGTTTACTTGTTCGGACCCGATGTGAAGGACGTGATCACGCGGTTAGAAACAGAACTCAAGAAAACGCAGGAAGGCGGGCGCAGTGAGGCGCTGCAACTGCTTATCGGCCGGGACGCCGAAACGCGCTACCGCATCCGGCCACAGCTGGTGCAGATCCAGATGTAGGAGAAGGTCATGCGAATTCGTCAACCGAGAATGCTTTGCTTGTGTTGGCTGCTCTCCGCCGTGTGCGTTGCGCAGACCGGAGCAAAGTCGGCCGCCGGGCAGTCTCTGCCGGTGGCGGCATCCTCTGCCAGCAGCGCCACCTTGGTCAGTGGCGGGGCCGCCGCGTGGAAGCAGGCCATGCTGAAGCGTGTCGCGCTCAATCGCACACCGCCGCTCTACGATACCGACGAACCCGCCACACTCGAGATTTCAAGCGTTGACGTCCGCCTGGCGCGTGCGGGAGGAAAGCTGCTCGTGCAACTGAGCTGGCGCGATGCAACCCACGACGCGACGACGCTCGCCGAAGTTCCCAACACGCCACCGGAAACCCGCTTCCGCAAAGTACCCACAGAAGCTGACGACCGCTTTTTCGATGCTGCTGCCGTCATGTTCCCTGCCAAGGCCGGGCCAGCGCTGCTTACACCGTCATTGCAGATGGGGGATGCTGAACACCCGGTCGAAATCTACTACTGGAATGCCACGCGCGGCGCCATGTTGATGGAAGCGCAGGGGCGCAGCACAACCCGTCGTACGGGACAGAGTTTTCCGGCCAATGGCACTTATCAGAATGGCCAATGGCGTGTAACCCTGGAGCTGCCCAGCCTGCCCGCAGGTACGCCCATGGCCTTTGCCGTCTGGAACGGAGGCCAGAAGGACCGCGACGGCCGGAAATATTTTTCAGTATGGCAAGTGCTGCAGTAGAAAGCTGGACAAGAGAGCAGACTTCGGGGACAGTCATGATCACAATTAATGCAGAACGCAATACGGCAGGTGCGGTCGATTGGCAGCAGACCGACCTCTACCGTTTCTTTGCCTTCGTTTTCTCGCCGCCTACGCGCGAGTGTTTCGATTTCCTGTCGCTGCCTTCCGCGCCACTGGCGCTTGGTGACCTCTGGAAACACCTCGGGGGTGAAGGCGAGCTTCCAGGCTTTGAATGGTTTACCAGCTACGAGCTGTACGAGTCCGCTTATATTGCGCTCTTCGATGTCGGCGTGCCCGAGCCTCCCGTGCCACTGTTTGAGTCCGCCCATGACAAGTCCCATCCCGCGCAGGAGATTGCGCTGGAGAACACTTATTTCTACGAGGTGCTGGGCCTCAAGTCGGACCCGGGCCGCGCCGTCCCTGACTACCTGGTCACCCAACTGGAATTCCTGGCCGCGCTCCGCTATACCTGCGAGAGCACAGCGGACGAAGCCACCGCGGCCGCGCTGGCACGCGCCGAGACTGAATTCCTTGAGCGCCATCTTTTGCACTGGATCCCCACAGCCAAGAGCAAGCTGGAGCGAACCGGCGCGCCGGCGTTCCCCGTGTTGATGACCATGCTCGCGCATTTCCTGGACCGCAAACGCACGGGCGCGACCTGCTAGGGTTCGCACCCTGACCCGTGACCGATTTCACTGACTTCATCCGGGCACCTCGCGCAGCATAAAAAAGACCTCTCTGAAGCGCAGCTCTCCGCCTCGGGAACCGCACGACCTTGAGGGGAGAAGTCGCTTTCACATCCTTCGCGAATTATTGGTGCGCGGCTGGTGCGGATTTTGCCCGACTGGGCCGACGACCTACGGACATGAGTCGTAGGTTCGAGTCCTACTGCCGCCACCAAATTCTTCTCACTGGCTCACTTTCCGATCAGCAGCTGCCGGGCGCGAGAACACCGTCCCGTGCGGATAGGCATCGCCGTGAAATCCATGCGGCCAGGTCTTGTCATCCATGCTGACGCCAGGTTTCTCGCTGCCTGTGTCCCGGAAGCGTCCGTCGAGCGCCAGGGCACCCGTTTGCGGATCAAAGTTCACCATGAAGAGGCGGTGTTCCCCGTATTCGCCTGAGTTCAAAACGATTCGGCGACCATCCGCATCGGCGGCGATCCAGTGCGGCATCTGTTTGTCATCAAAGGTCAGCCGTGAAACTTCGCGCAAATGAGTCGGATCTGAAATGTCGTAGGCCGCAAGGGCGTGAGCGGAAAACAACGTTTGAACCCAATAATGGCTGATCCGCAATGGCACGGCGCATATCTCTCCCTCAAACGTCTTCAAGTGCCGAACCGAAGGCCGGTCGGTCTGAACGCCTTCCAACTCGTACAATCCGCATGAAAACGTGTGGATGACCACGGTTTTCCCGTCAGCGAGCAGCCACGGTTCGCCGGGATTCTGTTGCTCCGATCCGCGTGGCCCCGGCGGCAGCACCAAGGTTCGCAGCAGCTTCAGGTCGGAAAGCCGCCACACTTGCACGGTGCGGGTCTCCGCTTCCGTCTTGTAATGCATGGCGGTGTTGGTGCTGACAATGCGGTCGAGTGCCGGGACAACCACCAGGCTGTAGGGACGAATCAGCTCGCTCTTCACCACCGGATCCATGGCGCTGCCGCTGCGAATGAGATGCCCGCGTTCGTCGAACTCGACAAGCCCGCCGCCATCCGACTTGGGTTCGTGCCCACCGTGATACTGGAACGTCGCCATCACATGGCCGTTCGCCAGCCGGACGTAGGTATGCGGATGCATGTATCCATCCAGATCGCCGAACGAGGTCACGAGCGCCGGGTGTTGCGGCTGGCGCAAGTCAAACACCATGGTGCGCCCGCTCTCAAACGCATTGGCCAGCAGCAAGCCGCTCGCCGGCATTTCCGCTTCGGTGTGATGAGGCGTACCCGTTGGGCCGGGAACCGCTGCGGAAGCCACGATCTGGCCGTAGTGCGGAGATTTGGCGTCCGCGTCCACGACGGCGAGAAAATCGTTGCTTTTCTTGGCGTCGTCGCCCGCCCAGACGAACAGATAGGAATTGCTTTGAGCGTATCCAGGGACACAGAGGAGCAGCAGAAACAAACAGAACCGAGCGCGCATAGGCACGAATTCTTGCGCCCAGACAACTTTGTGTCAACCAAGAACTCCAACCGCTCCGCTGGCCCCGCTGGCGTCTCGTCGGGTAGCTCCTCACGACGTGTTCTGACCGTGCATGATTCTTGTTCATGCTAACCAGGAAAAACAAAACAGCAGCGATCAGTGCCCGCCGGCATCCATAGGCTGAACCACCCCCATGGGTGTCTTGAACGTCATGATCACGCGCCACATCAAGGTCACCAGACTTGGTCTGTCTCCCGAGAAGGTCCTCGCCTTGGTGGCCGTTGTTTCTGGTCTCGTGCTGCCAGCGTCTGCACAACAGTTCGACCTGAGCACGGCTTCCGGACGCGGCCTCTCAATTCCGCGCGTTTCGGCGCGCCCCCAACTGAGCGATTTTGAAGGCATGCAACCCACCGGTCAGGTGGCCCGGCAGATGGCACGGGCGGAAGGGTTTACCGCCCGGCTGCCGGTGAATAATCTTCCGGCTTCGGAAACGACCCAGGTATACCTTGGGTATGACTCCGCCAACCTCTATGCAGTTTTTCTCTGCCATGACTCGCAGCCCAGGAAGATGCGGGCCCGGTTACCCAAACGGGATGATGTTTTTGAGGACGACAGCATTACCATCCAACTCGATACCTTCCATGATCAACACCGGGCGTACTCCTTCGGTGTGAATGCCGGAGGAATCCAGGGCGATGGGGTTTGGGTGGAAGGCGCCGGTTGGGACCTAAGTTTTGACGCCGTTTTCACCACTGAAGTCCGGCGCGGCCCACAGGGTTACATCGCCCTGCTCGCAATCCCCTGGCGCAGCTTCCGCTTTCCCAACAACCCGAGTCAACATTGGGGCATCCTGCTTAACCGGTACATTGCGCGTACCACCGAAGATACTTTTTGGCCGCGCTATTCGACCACGGTCCAGGGAAGGCTGAACCAGATGGGAGAGTTAGAGATCCCGTCGGAGATCACTGCCGGCCGCAACCTGCAATTCATTCCCTATGTTTCTTTCGCTAATTCTCGCAGAATCGACGACCGTAATCTTCCTTCGGTCTTCTTCAAAGATCGCACTGCGGAGGTTCGGGCGGGGCTGGATGCCAAGATGGTCTTGCACGACAAGCTTGTATTTGACTTCACTGCTAATCCAGATTTCAGTCAGGTTGAGTCCGACGATCCGCAAGTGGAAGTCAATCAGCGCTTTGAGCTTTTCTTCCCCGAAAAACGCCATTTCTTCATCGAGAACGCCAGCTACTTCAACACGCCGGTCAACCTTCTCTTCACTCGGCGCATTGAAAAGCCGGACGCCGGCGTGCGCATGACCGGAAAACTCGGCCCCTACGGGCTGGGTGTCCTTGTCTCCGACGATCGCGGCCCCGGAGAATTGCTTCCCTCGAACGATCCGAATTCAGGGGAGCGCGCTTTATTTACCGTTGCGCGACTGACCCGCGACCTGGGCAAGCAATCGTATCTCGGCGCCATTTTTGTCCGCCGGCAGTTCGGCACGCGCCAGAACACAAATTACGGTCTGGACGCCAACTGGAAGATCAATCCGAATTGGCGCGCCGTACTCCAGGGCATTGGGAGCGAGACTCGCGATGGCGGCACCACTCATCCCGGCGCGGGGATCTACGCTGGCATCTTTCGCGAGGGCTCTCATGTAATCGGCCAGGCGGAATACAAAAGCTACTCCGCACACTTTGCCGCAGACAGCGGTTTTGTGCCCCGCGTTGATATTCGCAATCTGGCCACAGCGCTCCAATATAAATTTCTGAAGGAGGGCGGCACCCTGGTCAGTTGGGGGCCTTCGTTCACTCAAACTTCCACCTGGGATTCCGCCGGCAGCCCTCTCGACTTCCTCACGAACTTGTCGTTGCCGTTCAATTTCCGGAAAAACAGTTCCATCTCACCGTGGATCGAAGCTGGCTCCACCTATCTGCGGCCGCAAGACTTCAGTGGCTTGCCTGTCTCGACTCGATACCCGATCTGGGACGCCGGGATCCGCGGGGCGTCAACACCCTCCAACGCCCTCAGTTTCGATGCCAGCCTTCAGTTCGGCCGGGCCGTCAATTTTGTTCCCGCCGCTGGGCAGCTGCCCGCACTGACTCATTCCGTCAACGGGACCGCCAACGTGAACCTCCGTCCTCACCGGAAACTCACCATTACGAATGGCTATTTGTTCGCCCAGCTTAAGGACCCCAGCAGCTCCCAGAGCATTTTCCTGGATCACATCTTCCGCTCGCGCTGGCTCCTGCAATTCAACCCGCGCTGGTCGGTGCGCCTCACCGCTCAGTACAACGCCTTACTCCCCAACGAAACCTTGACGGCGAATCTTCACGCGAAACAATTCAACGGAGACGCTTTGCTGACCTACCGCGTGAACCAGGGGACTGCGGTTTATGTGGGCTACAATCACGACCTGCAAAACCTTGATCCGCGATTGCAGGTGGTCAATGGCCAAATCCTGCGCCAAAACAGCTTCCTGAATGATGGCCGGGTCTTCTTTGTCAAAGTTTCGTATCTATTTCACTACTGATCCGGCAGGCCTTACCGCTGGTTGACAAGGCCCTCTTCTCAGTGCATAATCTGTGGCGAATAAAAAGCGAAAGTCATGTCCTCGCCAGCCCGCTTTTTCGCCCAGTTTCACCCTGACCTCGCGCGCCGATTCCCGGACGTGATCGGCTTTCGCGCGCCTGCGGAAAAGGAGCGCATCGCCACCGGCATTGCCGCTCTGGACACGCTCACCGAGGGCGGCATCCCCCGCGGCGCGCTCACGGAAATTTCCGGCTCGGCTTCTTCCGGACGCACCAGCCTGCTGCTGAGTTTCCTGGCGCAACTCACGCAAGCGGGCGAGAGTTGCGCGCTGGTGGATGCCAGCGACGCGCTGGATGTGGAATCCGCCGCTGCTGCCGGCGTGGTGCTCAACCGTTTGCTCTGGGTGCGTTGCGGAGAAAAACAGGAAGCGGGTCGCACCGAACCACCTGCCCTGGTGGAACCTCTGGCGCCATCCGCGGCTGTCCCTGCGCGTGGCCGGCCGGGTGCGCTTTGCGGTCGTCATCATCCCCGGCAGGAAGTCCGCCACCTGGACCGCGCGCTGGCTGGACTGATGGGGCAGAAGCGCAACCACCGCGCCACGTTCCCGGTAACAACTTCCGTGCCGGTGGTGACTTGTGCCCCCTGCAGCCGGGAAGAAAAACTGGCCGCCGGCCACCAGACGCGACGCGGAGAATATTTTTTCGCTCGGGAAGCAGCGGCGCTGCCCTCGCCAGAGAAATCGCATCCTGCTGCGCACGCGCTAGCGCGCGTCCAGTCCCAGCCATGGCCCTGGCGCCGTCTGGAACAGGCATTGCGCATTGCCGACTTGCTATTGCAAGCGGGGGGCTTCGGCGCGGTCGTGCTGGATTTCGGCGGTGTGGAAGCCGCTCACGCCGGGCGCATCCCGCTGGCGTCGTGGTTCCGTTTCCGGCGTGATGTGGAAGACACACGCACGGCGTTGCTCTTGCTCACGCCGGAGCCGTGCGCAAAAACTGCAGCCGCATTGGTGCTGCGGTGCGCGCGCCGCGAAGAACAATGGCTACATGCCAGGCGCCATCCGGAATTTGCAGCTTCGCCGTTTCAATCACCATTTCACGCAACTGCAACCCCCTCCACACCTTCTCCGGCACTGCTGGAGACGCTGCACTGGCAGGTGGAAGTGGTGCGTACGCGTATGGCGCCATCGGCCAATCTGCAACGGGGGAAACCTGTCTCCAGTTCTTGCGCGGACTGGAGTTCCCGCCCGTGGTGGAGCGCATTTCCGCCGGGCGCTCTTCCCGCCTGTTGACGATGGTTCTCGCCCATGCCGTTTGCCTGCATGTACGTTGCCGATTTTCCCGTCAGCGCGGTGCTGCGCGCCGAGCCGGAGTTAAGCCTGCGTCCCGTCGCCGTTCTGGAAGGCGTGCCCCCTTTGGGCACCGTGACTTCACTCAATCAGCACGCCCGCGCGGCCGGAGTCACCCTCGGCATGGCCCGTCTGCAAGCGCAGAACACAGCCGCCGTGTTGCGTCCGCGCTCGGAAGCTCGCGAACAAGCGGCCCATGCCGCGTTGCTTGACTGCGCGTTTGCGTTCTCGCCGCGCATTGAAGATACGTCTGCGCTGGAGCCGCCCGGGCAAATCCCACTGCCCTGGCTCCCTTCCCCCACTTCGCCCCGGCGCTGGAAAAATGTTGTTCTGCTCGACCTCGGCGGACTGGAACGGCTCCACGGGCCGGCAAGAAAAATCGCGAACGCTCTCGCGCAACGCGCGCTGGCACTCGGACTGCGCGTGCATATAAGCGTTGCCGCCACGCCGGATGCCGCCCTGCTTCTCGCCCGGGGCCGCCCCGGCATCACCATAGTCCCCACCGGCGAAGAAGCACGGATGCTCGCCCCGCTTCCTGTAGAAGTCCTCGATCTGGCTCCACCCATTGTGCAAACGCTGGCGCGCTGGGGGGTGCGTTCGCTGGGAGAGCTGGCGGCGCTTCCTGAGATCGGATTGATCGAACGCTTGGGGCAGCAAGGCAAGCAACTGCGGCAGTTGGCATGCGGCCAGGCGCAGCGCGAAATCGTGCCGCTCGACCCGCCGCTGACGTTCAGTGAAGGCACAGAACTCGAAGCGCCCATCGAACTGCTGGAACCGCTGCTCTTCGTGCTCTCCCGGCTTTTACAACAGTTGTGCGCCCGCCTGCGCGCACGTTCGCTGGCTCTGCAGGAACTGCGTCTGGACTTGACCCTGGAAGCGGAATCGCGTTCTGTCGCCCGTCCGCTGTTTTCCCGTACGCTCCGCTTTCCTGTGCCGCTGTGCGATCCCGCCGTTTTTCTCAAGCTGCTGCATCTTGATTTGCAAGCGCACCCGGTACCCGCGCCGGTGATGGCGGCCTGCATTACGGCGGAACCGGCACGTCCTCGTACAGCACAAAACGGATTGTTTGCGCCTCAAGCGCCCGAGCCGGCGCGACTGGAACTGACGCTGGCACGCATCGCCGCACTCGTGGGTGCGGAGCGCGTGGGCACGCCGGCGTTGCTCGACACGCATCGTCCGGACTCATTTCGTCTGGAAAAATTTTCGCCGCCGGATCCCAGCCCGGCGTCTCTCAGTGCGCATCCTTCCGCTGCGCTGCGTCTTTTCCGCCCGCCGCTCGCCGCCTGCGTCGAACTCCGCCAGCAATCGCCGTCGCATGTAGTGTTTGCCGGAGTGCGTCGCAAAGTGCTGGCCCATTCCGGCCCGTGGCGTAGCGCAGGACAATGGTGGAACGAGTCTGCCTGGGCCCACGAAGAATGGGACGTGGTGCTCGGCTACCGCAGCCAGCACGAAGCCCTGCCTCAGCCTGTGCACGTCACCGCGGGCGTGCTCATCTGCCGTTTGTATCGCGATCTCCGGAGCGGCGCGTGGTTTGTCGCCGGCAGCTACGATTGATGTACATCGAACTCCATACCCGCTCGGCGTTCAGTTTTCTGGAAGGCGCTGCTTTGCCGGAAACGCTGGCCGCACGCTGTGCCGAACTCGGAATGCCGGCCATAGCATTGCTTGATCGCGACGGTGTCTATGGTGCGCCACGCTTTCACCTGGCGGCAAAAAAGTTGGGCGTGCGCGCACACATCGGAGCGGAAGTCTCCCTGGCCGGCGCCGGCGATCAGGTCCGCCCTCCAGCCTGGAGGCCGCATCAGGTTCCGCAGCGTCCGGTGCGGATCGCTCTGCTGGCCGAGTCCCGCGTTGGATACCAGAACCTCTGCCGTTTGATCACATGCTACAAGCTGCGCGAGCGCGCGAAAGGTGAAGGCGCAGCCACCTGGGAAGAACTTGCGGCGCACGCGGAAGGATTGATCTGCCTCACCGGCGGCGAAGAAGGTCTGCTCGCTTCCGCCCTGACCCGCGGCGGATACGACGAAGCCCGTCGCACGCTCGAGCAACTCCTCCACCTCTTTGGGCCGCGCCACATTTACGTGGAAGTGCAGCGCCATTTCGATCGTGCCGAAGAAGCGCGGAATCAGGCAGCCATTCGCCTGGCTGCCAGTCTGCACCTGCCGCTTCTGGCCACCAGCGGGGCCCGCTGTGCTCATCCCAGCGAGCGGGAACTGCTGGATGTGCTCACTTGCATCCGCCATCACTGCACGCTGGCGAACGCGGGGCGTCTTCTCGTGCGTAATCACGAGCATCATCTCCGCTCCCCGCGCGAAATGGAGGCGCTGTTCGCCGACCTACCGGAAGCGATTGCCACCACCGAAGAACTTTCCGCGCGTCTCGACTTCACCATGGCGAATCTCGGCTATGAATTTCCGCGCTATCCCGTTCCCGCGGGCGAGAGCATGAATTCTTTTCTGCGCCAGCGCGCGGAAGAAGGCCTGTACGAGCGCTATCTGCCGAAGCAAAACGCACACCTGTTGGAACGTGCCCGCCGCCAGATTGAGCGCGAACTCACGCTGATCGAAAAACTCGACCTCGCCGGCTATTTCCTCATCGTGTGGGACATCGTGCAGTTTTGCCGGAATCACGGCATCCTGGTACAGGGACGGGGTTCCGCGGCGAACAGCGCTGTGTGTTACGCCCTGCGCATCACCGCGGTGGATCCGGTCGGCATGGAACTGCTTTTCGAGCGCTTCCTCTCAGAGGAACGCGGCGAGTGGCCAGACATTGATCTTGATCTGCCCAGCGGCGACCAGCGCGAACGCGCCATCCAGTACGTGTACCAGCGTTACGGCCGGCTTGGTGCCGCCATGACCGCCAACCTCATCACCTACCGCGGTCGTTCGGCGGCGCGCGAAACCGGCAAAGTGCTCGGCTTTGACGCAGAAACTCTGGATCGCCTCAGTGGCATGGTCAGTGCCTGGGAATGGCGCGACCCCACCGATTCACTCGCCCATCAATTCCGCCACGCCGGTTTCGAACTGCAACACGCGCGCATCGGAAAATATCTTGAACTCTGCCAGCGCCTGCAGGACTTACCGCGTCATCTGGGCCAGCATTCTGGGGGGATGGTGATCTGCCAGGGGCAGCTTGATTCTGTTGTTCCGCTCGAACCCGCCTCCATGCCCGGCCGCGTCGTGGTGCAGTGGGACAAAGAAGATTGCGCCGATTTAGGCATCATCAAAGTGGACTTGCTCGGCCTGGGCATGATGGCCGTGCTCGAGGATTGCGAAAAGCTGGTGCCGGAACATTAC
>JBGQDM010000070.1:0-17379 GCA_041495845.1 Terriglobia bacterium
GAAATCAAAACGCTCTCCGCCGATCTTCGCTCCGTCGAAAAACGCCTGCCGCCGCATACCGCTACCATCCGGTACAACCTGCAACCGGTGCTGGAAGAAGCTTTGTCATTCAAGCGCTGATCGCGCCCCGCGCCAACAAAGTTGAAGTCACGTGGCGCCGCCCGCGGCTCCCGGTTTGCTGCCTGCTACAATTTGGCGGCATCGGGGTGGACGGCCCGTGCACCCATGGACTTCGATCAGCTTGAGACCTTTCTCGAAGTCGCGCGCCATGCCAGCTTCTCGCGGGCGGCGGAGAAACGGTTTCGTACGCAGCCCGCAATTTCGTCGCAGATTCGCGCGCTCGAAGAGGAAGTCGGCGGGCGTCTGCTGGATCGCTCCGGGGGCAGAGTCTCGCTGACGGCTGCCGGCAAGGTCTTTCGCCAGTTCGCGGAAGAGACGCTGGCCTCGCGCCGCGACATGCTTACCGCCATCGCGGAGACCGAACGCGTGCCTCGCGGCGAGATCGTGGTCAGCGCCAACGAAGGCACCTGCCTGCACATCCTTCCCGAAGTCTTCGCCAGCTTCAAACGGCAGTATCCCGGGGTGGCCGTGCAGGTGAAACGCGCCGACTACGCCCGCATTCTGGAGTGGGTGACGGACAATACGGCTGACTTCGGCATCGTGTCTCTTCCAGTCAAGGACACCCGGCTGCGCGTGATCCCCATTCATCGCGACGAACTGGTGGCCATCGCGCCGCCCTCGCATCCGCTGGCGCAACAAAAGGCCGTGACGCTGGCGGAGATCGCCCGTTTTCCTCTGATCATCCCCAAGGCGGGCCACACCCGCGACGCGATTGAAACGCTGTTGCAGGAGAAACGCCTGAAGCCGCGCATCGCCATGGAACTTGACTCCAGCGAACTGCTCAAGCGTTTTGTCGCTGCGGATGTGGGCGTGGGCTTCATCGCGCGTTCCAATGTTGAGGAGGATGTGCAGGCCCGCGTGCTGGCCGCGATTCCGCTGGCTGGAGTCACGATCCGCCGCGATCTGGCGCTCGTGTTGCGCAAGGACAAAGCCATGAGCCGGGCGGCGCAAGCGTTCATCGCCATTGCGGAAAAACTGCAGACGCACCACCAACTGGCGGCGGTGCGAGCGTGAAGTGGGTTCTCCGCGGCTTCCTGTTTTGTTTATGTGCGATGGCGGCGGCGCAAGCGCGACGTCCGGCGCTGGCTGCGATTTTCCCTGGAAAACTTTCTGCCCTCACGGTCAAGAATGCGGAACAGATCTCCCCGTCCGACATCGTCGCCGCCAGCGGGCTAAGCGTTGGGCAGACGGTTACCGAAGACGAGGTCAAGAGTGCGGTCAAGCGGCTGGGCGATACGGGCATGTTTCCCCAGATCGTCTACAGCTATGCCGGCAGCAGCGCCGGCATCCGCCTGGAGTTCCAAGTACAGGAAAATCACGAACTAGTCCCCGCCCGTTTCGACAATTTCATCTGGTGGCCAGACGACGAACTGCGCCGGGAAGTGCGCGCGCGACTCCCGCTGTTCCGCGGCGAACTGCCCCAGGCCGGCTCCCTTCCCGACGATGTCGCCGAGGTGCTGCAGGCGCTCGTAGCCAGCCGCAACGTTCAAGGCCACGTAGATTATCTGCGTACTGGGCGACTTTCTGGGCCGATCGAAGCCATCGTCTATTCCATCTCCGCCATCAGCGTCCAGATCCGCGCGGTGGAATACGCCGGCGCTTCGGCTGAGATCACGCGTGCGTTCACCCTTGCTGGCGCCGAGCTGGTGGGCGCGGACTACACCCGTACCCGTGTTCGTACTATGGCCGAGAAGGCCCTGCTGCCCCTCTACCTGCAGCAAGGGTATCTCCAGGCGGCGTTTCACGAGGCCGAGGTCACCGCGGTCGCCGGCGAGAACCAGGAATTCAATGTGGATCTCCGCCTCACGGTGGCACCCGGTGCGCAGTTCGCCTACGACGGAGTGGAATTTACCGGCAACCAGGTTTTTCCGTCTGCTGAGTTGGAAAGGCAAATCCGCCTGCAGCGGGACCATCCCGCCGACGCCTTGCAACTCGCGAAAGACTTGACCGCGATGCAGCAGCTCTACGCGACCCGCGGGTATCTGAAAGCAACCTTCAAGTCCGAACCGCAAATTGACCTGCCCGGCAAGAAGGTCCTTTACCGCGTTCCGGTGACCGAGGGTGGTCAATACCGCTTCGGCATCCTGGAAATCGAGGGTCTCGACGCTGCCAGCGTTGGCCGCCTGACCAACGCCTGGAACATCCGCAAGGGCGAAGTCTTTGATGGCAGCTATCCCCGGCGGTTCCTCGACGACAATGCGAACCTACTGCCTGTCGGGGTACCCTGGAAGATCAGCGTCCATCCTGAAACCGACGACAAGCGCGGGACCGTGGACGTGACGCTGCGCTTCGAGCCCGCTCGGGCCGCACCCTAAATGCCTGGGTCAGATTTTTCATAGTGTGTTCACAATTCGCTGTGTTAAATTCAGCTTTCATTTTCAGACAGAGACAACGGAGGAACAACAGCCTTGGGTAAAACCATGGTCCCGAAACGGATCTTCCTGACCAAAGGCGTCGGCAAGCACAAGGAGCGGCTCACCTCATTTGAGTTGGCGCTGCGCGATGCGGGCATTGCTTCCCAGAACCTGGTGCGCGTTTCGTCCATTTTTCCTCCCAACTGCAAGTTGATCCCGCGCTCGCAGGGCCTCAAGTATCTTTCCCCGGGCGAAGTGGTGTTTGCGGTGGTGGCAGAGAACTCCACCCGTGAACCGCATCGCCTGGTGGCTTCGAGCATCGGCGTGGCTCTGCCCGCGGACCGCACCACCTACGGCTATCTGAGCGAACATCATTCTTTTGGCGAAACCGACGACGCGGCCGGCGACTACGCCGAAGAGCTCGCCGCGGAAATGCTGGCCACCACGCTCAATGTCGAGTTCGATCCCGACCGCTCATGGGACGAGAAAAAGCAAATCTATCGCTTATCGAACAAGATCGTCCGCACCGCCAACGTCACGCAATCGGCTGTCGGTGACAAGCGTGGGCTGTGGACGACCGTGATCGCCGCCACGATTTTTATTTTCGAGTAGAGTTGCGGACCTGGACGGGTCGCGCAGGCTTGAAGGACAACAGCTTCGCCGCGCCCAACATGCCGATCAAGGGATCTGGTTATCGCCGCGCCGCAGCCTTCTTCTTCTTGCTCTGGTTGGATTTTGCCTTGGGTGCGCGAGCGCGCTTTACGTCCAGCCGTTCCAGCACCGCAGCTACGATAATGGGTAAACCCACCGTGGCATCCACAAACACTTCCCCAAAGCGGCCACCCTCGCCCGGCGGCACAAACTTGCCCCAGGAGATCGCCTCGCTGTAGGGACTGCCCGACAGCCCGCCCCAATACACGGGTTCCGGACAAATCCGTACCCCGTAGTGATAGCGCTTGAGAGGAATGTTTTCGCCGGTACGGCGGTTGCGGAGCTCGACAAACGGCCCGAATTGCTGCGCCCAGTTCCGCGGCACGCCGCCACCAATGGTGAAGAGCCCGATCCGCTCCTGCCGCAGCATGGTGGACGCGTAGTGTTCCAGGTCTTCAAAGGGATCGTAGCGCAGCTTGCCGCGCCCCTCCGATGCCCGCACTCGATTGGTCAACGCGAAGTCGAGGCCAAGTTCCGAATCCGTGAAGGCGGGCACAAAAACTGGAACATGTTTCTGGAACGCCGATTTCAAAATCCCCCGGCCCTGTACATTGCGCGCCAGAAATTCACCAATGGCATGGTTCAGCTTGTAGGAACAGACCGTCTCATTGGCGTCGAGGCCGTCCAGTACCTGAAACACGACTCGCTCCACGTCGTCCAGGTTTTGCTCCGGCTCCAGCGTGTCGTAAACGCGGTTGTACCCTTGGGAATAAAGTTCCTCGTCTGTGACCTCGGGATTGTGGCGAAAATGCGCGTGGCCGGTGGCTTCCACCAGCCCATGGGCCATGAGCGCGCCGGTGGAAACAATGGCGTTGACCAGGCCGCGGTCAATGAGTTCGGCGATGATCAGCCCCTGCTTGGCCACGGTCATGGCGCCGGCCAGGGTCATCACCACGAAACAGTCCTGGTCGCGAAACATGGCTTCGAGCACGTCCGCCGCTTCGCCCAGTTGCCGCCCGGTGAAGGCCGTCTTCGACATGGCGCGCACCAGATCGTCCACCGAGCGAATCTGGTTGAGGTCCAGCGGCTCCAGCGGCGTCAGCCGGTCCGCAATCGGATCATGCAAATGCCGCCCTTCAATGCCCGAACCGTCACGTCCGTGACCATGGTTTCCGTGTTTCAAGATCGCACCCTCCCGCTTGTCTGTGCGGGCCTATGCCCGCCGGATAGAAACGAAGGCTGCGGAATACTGTGTGCGCCTCCAGCAAATTCTCCAAGCTATCCTGTGCCCTCGCCGGAGTCAACCGTCATGCGCGAAGAGTCTCGATCCCCCGCAAGCGTTCTGGCGAAAGGCCTAGCTAGCAGCTACTAGCTAGAAGCTGATAGCTGATAGCTGTAAGCAGGTCTGCTATCCTATCCTTCATTTTCCTGGAGAATTCCCTTGCCGCTGGAAAAGTTTCGTGTCGGCCTGGTGCAGATGTCATGCACGCCCGTTCCGGAAGAAAATCTGGAACGTGCCGTCACCCATGTGCGCGAGGCCGCGCGCCGCGGCGCCCAGGTGGTTTGCCTGCCGGAGCTTTTCCAGACGCAATATTTCTGCCAGCGTGAGGATGCCGCGCTCTTTGATCTGGCGGAGGCGATTCCCGGCCCTACCACGCAACGACTGGGCCAACTCGCCGCCGAACTGGGCATTGTTCTCGTGGCGTCGCTGTTTGAGCGCCGCGCGGCCGGCGTCTATCACAACACTGCCGCAGTCTTTGACGCCAACGGTACCTTGCTCGGCCTGTACCGCAAAATGCACATCCCCGATGACCCGCTCTACTACGAAAAATTTTATTTCACGCCCGGCGACCTCGGTTTCCGTGCGTTCGATACCCAGGTGGGCCGACTGGGTACGCTGGTGTGCTGGGACCAGTGGTATCCCGAGGGCGCGCGTCTGACCGCATTGCAGGGTGCGACGCTGCTTTTGTATCCCACCGCCATCGGCTGGCACCCGGCGGAGAAAGCCGAGTTCGGGCCGGCACAGCATGATGCCTGGCGGACGATCCAACGCTCCCACGCCATCGCCAACGGCGTCTATGTCGGCGTGGTCAATCGAATCGGGCATGAGACCGGCAATATTCGCGGCGACGCGACTCCGGGCAAGGGCCTGGAGTTCTGGGGCGGGTCGTTCCTCTGCGATCCTTTCGGTGTTGTCATCGCCGAAGCTTCGCACGACAAGGAAGAGATTCTGGTCGGCGAAGTGGACTTGAAAAAGATGGAGGACATTCGCCGCAACTGGCCTTTTCTTCGCGACCGCCGCATTGACGCCTACGCCGGCATCACGCGCCGCCTGCTGGACGGAAAATGAAAGACGGAAAATGAAGCGCGCCGCCCTGTCTTCAAGTAATACTTTAACTAGCCCTCAGTCGCGGCGAATGCCCGCCGAGTGGGAGCCTCACGCCGCCACCTGGATCGCCTGGCCCCACTTCCGCGGCGACTGGCCCGGCAAGTTCGAGCCCATCCCCTGGGTATACGTCGAGATCGTCCGCCATCTCGTTGGGAGCGAGCGGGTGGAGATTCTGGTCAATGACGGCGCCGCCGAAACCAAGGTTCGTAAGACGCTTGACCGTGCCGGGCTGCCGTGCGTCAACGTACGCTTCCACCATCAGCCCACCGACCGCGTGTGGACGCGCGATTCCGGCTGTATCTTCACGAAGAGTTCCCGTGCAGACGGCCGGCTTCAGGCCCTTACTTTCCGCTTTACCGCCTGGGCCAAGTACTCCAACTACGCGAAAGACGCAGCCGTTGCCCCGCTGATGGCACGGGTTGCCAAAGCGAGGGCCGTACGCCCCATGTACGGCAAACAGCGCATCGTTCTCGAAGGTGGAGCGATTGACGTGAATGGCGTGGGCACACTGCTTACCACCGAGGAATGCTTGCTCAGCAAAGTGCAGGAGCGCAACCAGGGCTTTCTGCGCGAGGACTACGAGCGCCTATTTGCGGATTACTTCGGTGCGAACAACATCATCTGGCTGGGCGACGGCATCGTCGGCGACGATACCCACGGCCACGTGGACGACCTCGCCCGCTTCGTGGCGGCCGATACGGTGGTGACCATGGTCGAACCTGACTTCGCCGACGAGAACCACAGCGCGCTGGCGGAAAATCTCGGACGTTTGCGTTCGGCCCGCGATCAAAACGGAAAGAAGCTACAGATTGTCGAACTCCCCATGCCGCGGCCCGTTCTTTTCGAAAGACACCGCCTACCCGCCAGCTACGCCAATTTCTACATCGCGAATCGGGTGGTGCTGGTGCCCATCTTCGCCGATCCCAATGACCGCATCGTCCTCAACACCCTGGCCCAACTCTTCCCTACCCGCGAAATTGTTCCCATCTACTCGCGGGATTTCATCTGGGGTTTCGGCGCCATGCACTGCATGACGCAGCAGCAGCCCGAGTAAGACTCTGTGTTCAGGATGACAGGGCTGTTTCAGCCAAGAGCCAGTAGCTAGCAGCTAGAAGCTACTTCCGATACTGCGTCGGCTGCGGTCCGTTTTCCAGCATGGCGCGGTCCCAGATCATGCCTTCGCGCGTATAGCTGGCGAGTTCGAAGTCTTGGGTAAGTTCGAGCGCGTCCACTGGGCAGGCGTCTTCGCAGAGGCCGCAGAACATGCAGCGGCTCAGGTCGTAGGTGAAGTAGGTGAGTTCCTTGCGGCGGGTCTTCTCGTTGCGCTCGCTGCCCACTACGATCAGGTTTTCCGGGCACGCCACCGCGCACAGGTCGCAGGCGATGCACATGGTTTCATTGGTCTCGGCGTTGACGTTGAGCCGCGGCGCGCCGCGATAGCGTTCGGCAATCTGCGGCCGTTCCAGGGGATACTGCTCCGTCACCAGCTCTTTGGGGTGCTGATTGCGGAACGTCACCCGCATCCCCGCCAGCAGATCCACCAGAAAGATTTTCCGTGCCAACGCCGCCATTCCCATATTGCCGCCAGTCTACCACCACCCGCCACTGCCTGGCGTGACTCGTGTCACCAGCATCCCGCTCACGTACAATCAGACCGTTCATGCCTGACGAACTCTTCATGGAAGAGGCCCTGCGTGCGGCCCAACGTGCCCTTGAAGCCGGCGAAGTCCCGGTGGGAGCCGTGGTAGTGCGGGCGGGTAGAGTGATCGCCCGCGGCTGGAATCGCAACCTCACCACCCATGACCCCAGCGCCCATGCCGAAATCATCGCCCTGCGTGAAGCGGGCACGGTCGTCGGCAACTATCGCCTCACCGATTGTGAACTCTTTGTCACTCTCGAGCCCTGCGCCATGTGCGCGGGCGCCATGGTTCACGCCCGCCTGCAGCGCCTGGTTTACGGTGCGGATGATCCCAAAGCCGGCGCAGTGCATTCCGTCATGCAGGTGCTAAATCATCCCGCCCTCAACCACCAGGTGGAAGTTACTCCGGGTGTTCTGGCGGCCCGCTGCGGCGAGCTGCTGCAGGCATTTTTCCGCGAACGCCGCGCCGAGGCCCCGCTGTAACCGTGTTGCGCGGGCAGCCCGCCCTCGAGCGAAGCGAAGGGCCCTCGCCCGCGGCCTTCCCGGCTCACGTCGGCCCAGACGCCCTCGTCTGGAAAGGCGACCGGAGCTCGCCACAAAGCTATCCGAGCTGCGCTCGGTTGGGCAGGTGAGGGCACCTGCCGCTACGCAAGCGACGAGGGCGCGGTGAATCAGGCTGGCAATCGGTTCTTCCGGTAAACCGTCTTTGCTAAAATGAAACCCAGTCCGGCGCGGAGAGGTGCGTGAGCGGTTGAAACGATCCGCCTCGAAAGCGGACATACCTTAACGGGTATCGGGGGTTCGAATCCCTCCCTCTCCGCCACAAGAGTCTGCAATTTTGTTCTCCGGCGTCAGATCCGGCCCGAAGCATGCGTTGTTCGGGCATGGTTCCGCATTTTGATCTCGAAAGCGGATCGGCGGAAAATCGCCGCCACAGAAACACTCGTGAACTGTTCTTTTGTCCAGAACTGATTTCGGTCGCTCTCTTCCCAACATGCCTCCACGCGGCCTCATGCGCGCCGGCCTGCTAACAATTCTTTGGTCGACTCGTCCACCTGTTCGAGTCTTAGGGCAAATCGCACAAAGGGCAAAGAGGTTACGACGCCATGATTACTCGACGACAGGCCGCTCGCCGGTTGGGTTCGGCCTCAGCCGGAGTCTGGTTTGCAGCAGCGCAGAGCGGTCTCAATTTATCGATTGCGCCAAAAGGCCCCGCGGCGGCCTCCAACTCCCTCCGGCGGTTCTTCACGGCCATTGCGATCGGGCTTTTGGCTGCAGCTATGCCAATGTCGGGGCAGGCGGAACGCCGGGTCACTAAGTTGGCCGAGGGCGTATACGCAATTGAGCACCAAGATCCTCTTGGCGGCTTCTCGAGCGGTAACACCACAGTCATCATCGGCGAAAGGCAGGTTTTCGTCGTGGATGCCTGCTTCCGGCCGTCGGCCGCTCGGGAAGACATTGCTCAAATCCGCCAGTGGACGGACAAACCTGTGGGTTATCTCCTCAATACCCATTTCCACAACGACCACAACAACGGGAACAGAGCTTACGTGGATGCATTCCCTGCCCTGGCCATCATCGCTCAGGAGGAGACCAAGAAAGACATGGATCTCATCCAGCCGGGGAACATCGAGCGGTTTCCCCAACAGCTGGCCGCGAGAATTGCTGCCTACAAACTGGGAAAGGGTCAGGATGGGCGGCTCCTTTCCGAAGACGAGAAAAAACAAGTCCAGAACCTTCTACCCGGCTTGGAACAGCTGGCAGCGGAATTCAAGACTTTGGTGTACCAGCCACCCACCCTCACCTTTGTCGATCAGCTTGATATCGATATTGGAAACCGGGAAGTGCAAGTGAAGCACCTGGGGCGGGGCAATACTCCGGGAGATACCATCGTGTACCTGCCCCAGGAAAGAATCCTGGTCGCGGGCGACCTCCTGGTTCATCCCATCCCGTACACCTTTGACGGCTACCCCGCCGAATGGGTTCCGACGCTGCAGAAGATGGCGCAACTGGACGCGGCAATCATCGTCCCTGGACACGGGCCCGTACTGCATGACAAGGCCTACCTCTGTCTGGTTACTGAACTGCTGAAAAGCGCGGTGGAGCAGGTGCGCGCCCGGATTCGCCACATTGGCCATCCCGGATTCCATACGCTGGAAGAAGTAAGAGGCTCGGTTGATTTGACGCCCTTCCGGCTAAAATTCGCCGGCGACGATAAAGATCTTCAGGAGCAGTTTGACGATATGACTGGCTATCTGGTGAAAATCGCGTTCAACGAAGCCGCGCTGCGCTAAGCGATCAAGCTTTGTGTCGCGATACTCGCGGGCCAAATAGAGAAGGGTGATTCATGGGCAAAACCGTTTCGCAACTTTCCTCGCTGATCATTTTCTTCTTGGCCGCGGTGCTTGTTGCTTCCAGCCAGGAAACGAAATCGTCTGGCCCGGCACTCCAGCCTGATTCCACGCCGCGGACGCTCTCCGTTCCCGCGGACTCCCCGCGCTGGGACCTGCGAGGACAAGCCAAGGCGGCTGAATATCAAGGCCGCAAGTGCCTCTTCCTCGATGGTGGAGCGGCGGTTTTGAACGACTTTGAAATGCGCGACGGCGTTGTTGATGTGGACGTCGCAACCCCCGCAAAGCGCGGGTTTTTCGGTTTTCAGTTTCGAATTGACAAGGACGGCGTCAACGCCGAAGAGGTTTATCTCCGCCAACACAAGTCCGGGCTTCCCGACGCCATGCAATATACGCCGGTGCTCAACACCGGCCGCAACTGGCAAATCTATAATGGGCCAGGCTTCACCGGTACGGTCGATGTCCCGAAAGATGTCTGGTTCCACCTGCGCCTGGAGGTGGTGGGCGCGCAGGCAAAGCTCTATGTCAAGGACATGGATAAGCCCGCGCTCGTGATGAACGATCTGAAGAGCGGCATTCAGAAAGGCCAGGTGGCCCTCTATGTCCTGACCGGCGCAACCTATTTCTCGAACTTCGAAATACGGACGACGCCCGATGCACCCTGGGAGCGGCACCTGCCGCCGATGCCGCCGGACACTCTGACCAAGTGGAGCCTGTCGCTTTCGTACGATGCGCTCGCACGTAATCTGGAACGCCCGCTCCCGCCCTCCGAGAGCGCTGCCATCCGTTGGCAGGATGTGGAGGCGGAACCGCCCGGCTTTGTGGTCCTCTACCGTTATCGCGAGGCCCCGCATCCGATGGTCTCGTTTCAGGGCGACTTTTCGAAGCGTCTGGAACCCCAGCCGGGGACGAAGGTCCTGTATGCACGGACCAGCATCCATTCCGACCGCGACCAGGTGAAAAAGCTCTACCTCGGCTACAGCGACGACGTCAGCGTGTTCCTGAATGGCAAGATTCTCTACCGGGGCCGAAGCGCCCAGGGTTTCCGCGACCCCGGGTTCCTTGGCATCATGAACCCGGAAAACGACACCGTCTACCTTCCATTGAAGAAAGGCAGCAATGAACTGATGCTGGCGGTTAGCGAACTCGGCGGCGGATGGGGATTCATTTGCCGCTTAGCAGACCTGGAAAACTGAGCCTACGCAGGTCACCACCCAGCATAGGATGGCCTGCGTTCATCACTCTAGTGGACGCCATGGAGGGCCGGAATTCCGCCGCGCTCGGCTGTTCGCTGCGGCTAGGTAAAGCGAAAACTGCCCGTTTTTTGTGCGATGAACCTACGCGGTAGGTGGGATGAGAGTTCAGTTCTCATCGCACATGGGTCTTCTCCCATTCTTTGATTTTCCGCTGCCACACTTGCGCCTCCAGGTCTCGGTGTACCACACCCAGGGCCATCGCATACCCGCGCATAGTTTCGATCGTTTCCACGGCGTCGTTGCCAAGCACCTTGGTGCGGATCGCAAGGGCGCGCTCCAGCGCCGGCAGCGCGTCCTTGGTCCGGTTGGCTGCGAAGTAAAAAGTCCCCAGATTCTGTAAGTCAGAGGCCACATCCGGATGTTCCGCGCCCAGCGCTTTTTCATCCAACGCCAGCGCCTGCCGGAAGGTGGCCTCCGCCTCCGGAAAACGATGGGCATATTGCAGGCAGATGGCCAGATTGTTCAGGTCGGGCGATAGGTCGGCACTCTCCAGCCCCAGAATTTTTTCCCAGATACTGACGGCGCGCTGGTATAAGGGCGCCGCCTCGGCGAAGCGGCGGGTGGACAACTTGACCAGCGCCAGATTGTCGAGTGCCGCGGCCACGTCATGGTGTTCCGCACCGAGTACTTTCTCGCGAATTTCCAGCACCCGCTGCAACAATGGTTCCGCGAGATCGTACTGTCGGCGGTTGGAATAAAAAAGCGCCAAACTTTCGAGCGCGTTGGCGTAGTCCGGATGCTCGCCGCCCAGCGTTTTGCCATACAGACTGACGGACTGCCGGAACAGCGGCTCCGCTTCTGCTTCTCTTCCCATGCGGCGCAGGAGGTTGCCCAGCGCTTCCAGCGTCTCCGCCGTTTCTTTGCTCTCTGCGCCAACTTTTTGTTGCCGCGTCTCCAGCGCGGCCCGTAGCAGCGGCTCCGCCTTTTCCGGCGCGCCCGATCTGGTGTAGAGCTCCCCCAGATCGTTTTGCAGTTGCGCCAGCGCGGAATCATCCGGCGGCACCTTTTTCTGGCGGATACTCAGCGCCCGCAGCAGCATGGGCTCGGCGCGTGGGAAGTCGCCGAGCGTCTTGGCAAGCTCGGCCCCGTGATCGAGCGCCTCCGCCACTTCCACCGAATCCGGACCAAATTGCTTCTCGAAGATTTGTAACGCCTGGTCGTAGTTCGACTGTGCCTCTCCGTACTTCCCTTCTGTGCGTTGCACGTCGGCGAGTTCCAGCAGGCTGCGAGCCAGGTTTGGATTTACCTCCCCCAGCCGTCGTTCTTGCTCGACTGCTTTCGTCAGGAGCGCATCTGCGTCCGCAAAGTGCAGCTCTTTCGCAGCCTTGACGCCCGCTTCGTGGTCCTCATGCCACGTAGCCTGGGCCGAGGCGCCCACACAAAGAGCCGCACTCCACAGCAGCACATTCCGCAGCACGCTCCATCCGGCGCTCATGCCCTACTGCACCTCCAGCGAAATAATCTGCCCTTCGTGCGGCCCGGTGTCCCGCAGGTTCACCGCGACTTTCTGGTTCGTCCAATCGCAGGAGAGCTTGTCCGCCCCGATCAAGACCAGGTGTTCGCGGTCGCGAACCAGTAGCTTCCAGTTTTGCCCGGCGGCGGCGACGGTCAGCACAGCGCCGGGCCCGGAGCACTCGACCGCAGTCAGTTTTCCTTTGAGATAACGCACCGGCCCAGCGGGCGGAAGCTGGGGAGCCCCAGGCGGTCCGTCTTCCCCGCCAGCGCTCTGGTTCAGGTCCACCGTCGCTCCCTGCCGCACCATCATCACTCCACCACTGGCTTTCAGTTCCGCCCCCTGCGCTGCATATTGCTTCAGGTTTTCCACTTGCTGCACTTGCGACTGCGCCCGCTCCGCCACCGTCGGGTCGGAAGAGCGGCTCAACGTCTTCAGCAGCGCGATGGCTTCGTCCCACTTTTGCGCCAACGTCAGCATCTGCGCCAGGTTGAGGGCGTAGCTGCTGTTCCGCGGGTCCAGCTGCAACGCCCGGGTGCCCGCAGCAATCGCTCCCGCCCGGTCATCCAGCGTCATGCGCGCGATCGCCAGCAGGTTGTAGGCGTCGGCAAAATCCGGATCCAATGCCACCGCCGTCTCCAGTTCCCGCTTCATCTCCTGCATTTTTTCCGGATCGTTCCCGGCCGCCGGCCCTTCGCGCTGTACCAGGAGCCCGGCATAGTAGTGAATGCGCGCATCTTTGGCGTCGTGCTGCGCCGCGCGCCGGAAAAACTCGCTGGCCTTGGCGTAGTCCTGACGCTGCAGATAGGAGTAACCCACTCCGCTCAACGCAGTTACATTGTCGGGGTCAAGGTGCAGCACTTCTTCGAACTCTCGCAGCGCCCGCTCCCGATAGTCGGGCGAGTGCAGATGAATATCGGCGGTCACCGCCTTCGCTTGTGGATCGGAGAGCGGCGCCATTGTATAAGCGGAGCTATCGGGAACCTCCGGCAGCGGCATTTTGTAATAGACATAACGATTGCGGTCGATGTAGCCGCTCAGGGCCTTGTCGAACGCAGCCGGCGTCAGGCCAAACGCTTGCGAAAACGCCTCTTCCAACGGGCGTCCCTGGTCGCGCAGTTCCAAATATTGCCCTAGCTTTGGGGCGGCATTGGTGTCGAACAGGTAGTGGACCACCAGCCAGGATTCGGCATAGAACAGGCTGCGATGGTCGCCACTTTCGTTGTAAGTGCCCGAGTCGTGCTGCACCTGGAAGAGGTCGGCCACCTTCATCCGTTTGGTGTCGCGCAGGAAGGCCGCGTGCTCGACCGGTTTCCCTACGTTCGCGTTCTTGCCATCGATCTCGATGCTGGAAAAATATTCGGCAAAGCCTTCGTCGAACCAGAGCGGCGTCCCAAAACCGAGGTTGGCATTGAGCAGTTGGTGAGCGTATTCGTGAAAGACCACGGCATACGGGTCGAATACGGAGAGGTCCAGCATGATATAGCTTCGGTCGCTCCCGCCCTGGAACAGACCGGCGACTTCGGTTGGCTTACCGTGCCACAAGGGCGCGAACTGGCGCATTTCTTTCGTGTTTCGAAACGCCACGATTTGCAGCGGCACCGTCTGGCTCACTTTAGCTTTGACCAGTAACTTGCCAAACACCGCGCGCATCTGTTCAAAGCGCAGCGCAACTTCCCGGCCGCGCTTCTCGCCCGCGTCGGTAATCACAGAAAAACGCGGTGAGCGCACTTCCACCCAGCGCACGTCACCGGCCCAGGCGATGGCGGAAAGCAGGACGCATTCCGCGAGAACGGCACTAGCCAGCGCACGACGGAGCAACATCAGACATCCACCTCAAGTGCGGAACATGCTACACCAGTCACCGCCTTCTGCTGGTGTCGCGATGCGCAGGGTCCATGCGCTCCCCGGCAATTGCATAGGTGCTTCGCTGCGCTCAGCATGACAACGCTGCGCTCATCACGCGCCGCCAGCCCGCACTTCCACCACACTGTTAAATCCGCCCAGGCTGTCATGCACTTTGTGCGAGTTGGCGGGGTCATCCAGCCACTGCCCGCCGTCGAGGACAAACTTGTACTCGTGCCGCCCTGCCGGCAGCGGCACCGGCGCCGTCTGCCAGAAGCCGTGCTCGCCGCGCGCCGTTTCCAGAAACGGATGCTGCCATTGGTTCCAGCTTCCCGCCACCTGCACCCGCTGGGCGTGGTGGTCGTGCAGAACAAACGCCACGCCTGCGGCGGACACGGTCACGCCCAGCTTCACGCCGCCGCCATGTTTGTCCGTCAACGCGCGGGCTACAGCGCGCCCGGCGTCCAGTACTCCCGCACCCTGCCGTTCCCGCGAAGCGCCCTCCACCGGATGTGCCGTCTCGCGGAGAATGTCGCGCACCAGTGGCGGCGTCAGCGCCGGATTCGCCTCCAGCATGCAGGCCACGGCGCTGGCCACCAGCGGCGCGGCAAAGCTGGTGCCATCCACGTGCTGGTAGTGCGGCGTGATCAGCTTGCGCGCGTGCACTTCTACTTCGGCCGTCGTGTCGCCAACGCGATAGCGCAGGAGCAGGTCGACAGCTTCCGTCGCCGCCGCGGTTCCGGGCAGGATGGGCGCGGCTACCCAGATGCTGGGCGCGACCAGTTCCGGCTTGGGCACGCCGTTGCTCGCTTCGCCGTAGTTGCTGTGCCAGAGTTCGACTTCGTCACGTTCGAACTCGTTGTGGTCGTCGATTCCGCCCACGGTGAGTGCCCACGGCGCGGTGGCCGGCGGAATCAAGCGCCGCACGCCGTCGTTCCCGGCAGCCGCGACCACCACCACGCCCTGCTCCACCAGCGTCGCTACCGCTTCGTCCACCGGATTTCCGGCCAGTTGCTCCACTGGATCGCCACTCACCGACATACTGACCACGCGCACGCCTAGCCGTGTGGCGTTCTTCTCCAGCCAGCGCAAGCCGCGGCAAATGCTCTCGCTGGAAATGTGCCCGTCCGCGCCGCGCACCTGGATCAGCACGACATCCGCGCCTGCCGCCATCCCCGAATAAATGCCATGGCTCAGATGGCCATTTCCAGCCGCCGCCACGCTGGTCATGGTTCCATGCCACTGCGAGTCGTGGGCTGCATTCCAGCCTGGCCACGCCGGGGTCTCGCCGGTGGCGAACTCCAGCGCCTTCATCGGATCGCGCGTCGCGTCCACCCAGGCACGAATCCGGTTCTGCGGCTTGACCAGATCGGCGTGCGGATAGAAACCAGAGTCGAGTAGCGCCAGGGTGATCCCGCGCCCGCTGTAGCGCGGGTCGGCGTGCATGCGCAGGCGCGTGGGCAGCACGCCAAACACGGCCTCGGCATCCAGCGGCCACGCCGCCTGCACGCTCATGTGGAACGCCGGCTCGCCGCGCTCCAGCAGCGTACGCAGTAGGTGTTGCTGCACACACGCCGGGCACCCACCGCCGGGCTGCTTCCAGTAAGGAAACTCGTGCGCCCGCTCGGCCACCCGGGTGGGCACCATGTTCCCGCAGGTGGAGCACGCGACTTCATGCTGGTTCGAGGTCATCGCACCCTATAGGATTGGCCAACCGCAACTTTGTTACCACCTACTGGCGCCAGCACTCTCAAGAAAAGCGGGGCTTGGACGCACGGTAGACTGATCTTGCCTCATTCGGAGACAATTCTCCACATGCGCTCGGAAATCGCCTTATCCATTGTTGCCCTCATGACTACACTTTCGCTGGCTCAGACCCTGCCCGTTCCCGCTGCGGTTACCGATTCCAAGCAACTCACCAGCCGCTCCAACCTCAACGTGCAAAAGCTGTCGATCGAGCGCATGTATATGACGCGCGCGGTCGGGGGCAGCACGTGGTCTCCGGACGGCAAAACCATTGCCTTCATTTCAAATCTCAGCGGGCGGAACAATCTCTGGCTGGTGCCGGCCAGTGGCGGATGGCCGCGACAACTTACCGTCAGCGATCAACGCCAGACTTCGCCGCAGTGGTCGCCTGATGGCCGCTGGATCGCCTACGTCTCCGACTACGACGGCGACGAGCAGTGGGACATTTTTCTCGTTTCCCCGGAGACCGGCGAAGTCGTCAATCTGACGAACACGCGCGAGATTGCAGAGGCTTCCCCGCACTGGTCGCCTGACGGCAAGAAGCTGGCCTACCTGGTCAAGCCCAAGACTTCGCCCAACTGGGAGATCCATGTTTTCGACATGGGCTTTCGCAAAGCCACGCCGCTCACTGCCAACACGCCGGCCGACCTGAGCAATTCCGGCATTATCTGGTCGCGCGATGGCAAGCACATCGCCTACACGCAGGGCCACGCCACCGGAAAAGACGCCAACATCTTCGTTGCAGAAGTGGCCACGGGAAAAGCTGCGAAGCTGACACCGCACACGGGTGAGGCGCTCTACAGCGCCGCGGATTTCTCCGCCGATGGCAAGTCCTTGCTCATTACCTCCAACGCGGGCAACGGCTACGATAATGTTGCTCTGCTTGACATCGCGTCGCAGAAAATCAACTGGCTCACACGCGACAAGTGGGAAATCAACGCTGGCGGCTTTTCGCCCGATGGCAAATCGCTGACGTGGACCGCCAACGTGGACGGCAACAGCGATGTGTTCGTGCACAACGTGGCCACGGCGAAGACGGCCGCTTTGCCTCTGCCCCCAGGCGTCAATGACGCGGGCGGGCCGCGCGCCTTTTCGCGCGACGGCAGCCGCCTGCTCTACTATCACAATGGTCCGCTGGCTCCGAACGATCTCTGGGCCTACGACCTCGCCAGCGGCAAATCGCAACAGATTACTCACTCGGCCATGGCAGGGGTGCGCAGTGAGGACATGGTCGAACCGGCGCTGGTGCACTATCCCAGTCGCGACGGCAAGTTCACTATCTCTGCACTCGCCTACGTGCCCTGCAACTTGCCGCGCAACGGGCAACATCCCGCGATTGTCTACATCCACGGCGGGCCGGCGTCGCAGACCGTCAACTCTTTCAATCGCATTGTGCAGTTCATGGTGAATCAGGGGTACCTGGTGATCGCGCCCAACTATCGCGGCTCCACCGGCTACGGCAAGGAATTTCAGGAGGCGAACTTCAAAGACATGGGCGGAGGCGACTTGCAGGATGTGCTGGCCGCGGCCGACTGGATCAAGCAAGCGGGCTATGTGGACGTGAAAAAGATGATC
>JBGQDM010000071.1:0-17248 GCA_041495845.1 Terriglobia bacterium
CCCGACTGGCTTCGTGTCCTGGAAAATGGTCACCTTGCCGGTGGCACGACCAACACCGGAATGACCCTGCACATCCACCTGCAGACCCACCGGTTGACCGTAAAAAACTGGCTGATCGAGCGGGGTAGGGTCATTCGCGAGATTAAGGTAGAAGCCCTGGACGTTGACCACCGAGGGCTCCGGGGCAACATTGACAGCGATCGGAGTGGAGCTACTGGGGGCAAACATACCGTCACCCGCATAGCGCGCACTCAAAGTGTAGAGGCCGCCGGGCAGCTCATTCACCGGGCCGGAGAAGGCGCCGTTGATTAGCGTGCCGCCCATCCGCGCGCCGAATTTGTCGGTGGCCAGCGAGAACTCGCCCGAGGGTGTGCCCGTGCCCGAAGCCGGTTTCACCGAGACACTCAGCGGAATCGGATCGCCGTGGCGGAAGGTGTTGGTGCTGGCGGACATTTTGGTCACCGAGTTCAGGCGTTTGGCAGCGAACCAGGAGTTGACCAGATTTTCCGCGTTGACGGAACCGAGACCGCTGGCCAGGTCATAGCCGCCGTGCGCGCTGTAGCCCTTCTGTCCCGGCACCGAGTTGTTACCAGCGGTCGTGTCGTAGAACACGCAGCTGCTCTTGGCCGTTGGGTTGGTGAAGTTGGAAGAGTTGCAGGATCCCACTTTGTCGGCGGCGGCCAACTGGTAGAAGCGGTAGTTGGCTAAACCCTGATAAGCGCCGTTTTTCTGTTCCAGCAAGGCCATGACGCCGGCCATGGCGGGAGTGGAAGCGGAGGTTCCGCCGATCACGCTGGCGCTGGTCAGCACCGTGTGTCCGTTGACAAATGCAGTCTGGCAGGAACCAACCGCGCAAACCAGATAACCATCGTGACCGGCGGCGGTGAAGGAAAGGTCGGGGATGTCACGAGCGTGGTCGGCGGGAACGCCACGACCGGCCTGCCAGGACGGCTTGTCATAGCCGCTGATGCAGGTGATGGTGTTGGCGTTGGGGTCGAAAATGGAGTTGGTGCAACTGCTGCGGCCGCCGCTGCTCGACCAAAGCGAGGTGCCCTGGCCAAAGCATTGGTTGGGGTCGGTGGAGGCGTCGCAGGACTCGTTCCAGATCGCTTCGGGAATGTAGCCGATGGCGGAGGAGTGGTCGGGGTTGTTGATGGAATTCCAGTAGAGGCCGTCCAGTCCGTTTTCGTTGAACTGGGTTCCGCCCACAGCCGTGTTGTATGGCGTGGAAGCCAAGCCGCTGACGTTGGCGCCGTTGATCGCTGGGAATCCCTGACCCGGGAAGTCACAGCCGGCCACGCCGTTATCGCCGCTGGAGACGAAGACGCTGATGCCTTCGGCGGCAGCCTGCTGATGGACCGCATTCTGAAAGGCGTTGCCCGTGGTCAGCAGAAAGGCTTCGCACAGTCCGTAGCTGCTGCTGATGATGGGAGCAAGCACGTGGTCGACCGCGTAAGCGGTGGAAAGGTCCGTGCCGTCGGAAGTGAAGGTGGACGCCGATTGTACGTACTTGATGGTGGCTTTCGGTGCAATCGCGCCTGCCCATTCCACATCCAGTAGGGCTTCGACGAAGCTTCCGGTCAGACCCGGGTCGGGCCCGTTGGTAATTGTGATGGGATCGTTGAATGGAAGATTGAAAATCTGGCGGAAGGTTTCAATGTCGGAGTAAAGCAGGTTGCTGCGGCCGATGACCGCGATGGAGATTCCCTTGCCGTCAATCCCGTTCTGGCCGAGCGGCAGGGTGTTGTAAATGCGCGTGAAGTCGCCGGGAGCGAGGTAATGGACAAACTGACCCTGAGGGTTGGAGAGGGTGAGGTCCGGAACGAGTCGGCCGGTCTTGTCGTCGCGATGGACGCCGCGCAGCAGCCCGTGGTTGCCCTTCTTTTCAAAATTGTGCAAAGAGACCACGCCCGCGACCACCGGTGAGAGCGCTGCCGGGATTGAGATGTCCGTGGTGTTGGCTACGTGAGCTTCGCCTCTTACGCTGAAGTTGTGCATCGGGGTGTGGAACGCTTGTTCCACCTGCGCTGCCGTACCGGAAAACTCAACCCACTGCCGGCCGCGGGAGATCGCATTCACGCTGAAGCCTTGCTGCTTCAACCAGCCGTTTACCTGCTGCAGGTCGCTCTCGTGGGGGCCAAACTGCGCGCCAAACTCTTCCGGCGTCAGCCAGCGATGGAAGGCGGGCGAATCGGGATTGTGCTGCCGGTCAAGCAACTGGCGCATGGAGGCTTGTTGTTCCGGGCTCGGCTGCAGCAGGAGCAGCATGCGGTTCATGGGCAGATTGGCCTGCACCCGGCCGCGGTCATTGGCGGCGATGGCCAAGGGATGCGTGGTGCGCGGCACGCGCACCACGGCGGAGTTGTCCACGGGTTGTTTAATCCGGGCGACCTGGGCGAACAGCGGGGTGGCCAACAGGGAGAGGAAAATTGCAGCAGACACGATTCGTTTCACGAGGCCCTCCAAAGCCGTCCAGCATAGGAGAGTTGGTGAGAGGTGGCAAAGCGTTTGGGACGAAAGGGTCGAATTCAGTTATGTGTTGCGACTCTAGCGGCGGAGGGCGGGGAAAAGCTGCAGAAAATTGCATCTGGTGCGCAAGCCAACAGTGCGCAGGCCTGTGCTTGGTTGCCTACTGAATCCGAGCCGGAGTAGAAACCTGGGCGGCCAGCGGCGAGACCAGCAGGGAAGTCAGAAGTGCGGCGAAGACTAAGCGTTTCAAGGGCCCCTCCAAAAGCTTCCATGATAATGAAGGGATTTGCAGGGCGGCACGGGGACAAGAGAATTTTTTCGCGCAGCCGCTGCCGCATTGTTGGTGGAGGTGCAAGAAGTTGCAGCTCTTGGTGTCTTACGGGAGGGTTCTTCAGGCCGCGGACATGCGTTACAATACCCAATCCGCGTCCCATCGGCGGCTTGTGAGGGTCTATGTGGCGTTTTTTTCTTTCCTGGCTTGTCCTCGTCACTAGCGCTGTTGCGTGGGGACAGTCGGCAATTGAAGGTTCGGTGGTTACCGACTCGGGCGCCGCGGTTTCCGGCGCGCGCATTTCGCTGGAGCGTCCCGAGGCAGGTGAGCCGCGGAGCGCAACCACGGACACCGCCGGTCATTTCGTGCTGAATGGCGTTCCTGCCGGCGACTACACCATCAAAGCCGAGCAGCCGGGATTTTATCCCGCCACTTACCAGTTCACGCTGCGCGCCCGGCAGCCGCTGTCGCTCACCCTCACGCTGACCACCAAGTCGGCCGTGCAGCAGACCGTCCAGGTACAGGCCAAGTACTTGACGATCGACCCGGAAAAGACAGGCAGCTCTTATACCTTTACCCGGCGCGACCTGGAGCGGCTGCCCGAACCGCTGACCGAGACCACGAACGACTTGGTCAACAACCTGATGCCCGGCGCCAGCGACAGCCACGACAATTTCCTGGCGGTGCGCGGCACGGAGTTCTCGCTGCACGAGTTCATTAACGGCGTTTCGTTTCTTGACAACACCCAGCCGCAATTCTCTCCGGGCGTGAGTCCGCAGATTTTCGAGACCGTGGATCTGATGACGGGTGGTTTCACCCCCGAGTATGGCAACCGTTTTGGCGGCGTGCTTGACGTCACCACGCGCTCCGGTGCAGATCTCGGAGGTCACGGCTCGGTCAATTTTCGCGGCGCGACTTATGAGAACTACGACCTGAATGCGGAATACGGCGGCCAGGCGCATAAAATCGGTTACTACTTTTTTGCCGACGGATTTACTTCCGGCCGCTATCTTGACCCACCCGAGCCCAAGGAACTCTTCGACTTCGGCAAGGGGGCGCGGGGTACGGCGCAGTTTGATTTCCGCTCCGGAACCAAGGACGCGTTCAAGCTGCTCTTGATGGGGGGCGGGTCCAATTTTCAGCAGCCCAACATCACCGACGATCAGGCCGTAGGCCGCAACGCGCAGCGCCATCTGCGGCAGCAGACCGCCATCTTCACCTGGCAACATACTTTCTCGCCCGAGACGCTGCTGGCCACAAACATCTACGAGCGCACCGGATCGGATCGGATACTGCCCACCGCCGACCCGATCACTCCGATTTCCATTGCTTCGCGCGCCGGCTTTACGCTGGGCGTGAAGAGCGATCTTTCCCATTACTGGCGCGGCCACTTCTTTAAGGCCGGTGTGGACCTAGTACGACTGCGCGAGTTAGAGAGTTTCTTTTTCGACAGCCGCGGCGATCCGGATGTGTTTCCCGCCTTCAGCGGCGGCAAGACTGGCGGTCAGGCGAGCGTCTATGTGCAAGACCACTTCTCGCCCTTCCGTAATTTCACCGCCGATGTGGGGGTGCGCTATGACCGCTTTGATCTGCTCAATACGTTTGTGCAGGTAAGCCCGCGAATCGGTCTGGCGTATCACATCCAGCCGCTGAAGTCGGTGCTGCACGCGGCCTATAACCGCTACTTCTCGCCGCCACCCATCGAGTATTCGCTGCTGGCGAGTTTCATCGGAAACAATGCCGTGGATCCCGGCCAGCGCGTGGGCAATGTCCGCGCCTACACCCAAAATTATTTTGAAGTGGGCTGGGCGCAGGAACTGCAGCCGCGCGTGAGCCTGGAAGTAAACGCCTACCTGCACACCGGCCATAACAGCTTCGAGAACCACGAAATCAGCATTTCCCGCCTGTTTGTGCCCATCAACTTCCGCACCGCCCGTTCGGAAGGTTTGGAAGTCGTGCTCAACATGAAGCAATTGGAACGGCTGGGTATCACCGGGCGCTTCCAGTACGCCGCCGCCAAGACGTATTTCTACGGGCCGATTACGGGCGGGTTCGCCGGCGACGAACCGCTGGACGCCGGGGAACGGATAGTTCCCGCCTTCGACCAGACGCACACCGGCACCGCGCAGCTCTTCTACAACCGTCACTGGCGCAACTTCTGGGCGGGATCGGCGATGCGCTACGGCAGCGGCACGATTGTGGAACACGGCGCTCGCCTGACCCAGCACTTCACCACCGACCTGGGTACAGGGCTCACGCTCTGGAATGCGGAGCCGCGCCGGCTGGACATGGAATTCAACGTGACCAACGTCTCCAACAGCATCTACATGATTGCCAAGGAGAGTGAAGAGATTCCGATCCAGTTCTCGCCCGCGCGTACCGTGGGGGGAAGCCTCAAGCTGCGCTTCTAGCGGGCGGCAGTTCAGTTCTTGTTGGCTGCCGCCGGCTGCGGTGCGGCTTGGGATTCCGAGTATCTGGCCCGGGCGCGCTGTCCGCTCCAGTTGCGGGTAATCACCTCGCACGCATCCTTTACCGCGTTGCCCAGCGAGCGTGTCGAGTGACTCATGATGGCATCGCCCTCGCGGTTGAAGATGACCACCTTGTTGTCGCGGGAAACAGCGTCCTTGCCGCCTTCGTGATCGAGCAGCACCACATAGTCCGCTTTGTCCTGCTTGTTATTCACAATCACCAGCGGACAACGCTCATTGAAGGTCTTGATGATCTCCGCGGTCTGTGGCCGGTCGCCACCCTTGGTCGCTGCGCCGAAGCCTCCGGAACTCCCACCCGCACCGCCGGAGACTTCCCAGGACTTACTGTCAGTTATAAAGATGCGGGGGTGTTCGTCAGCCACGCTCAGCGCTGCGTTAGCTAACAGAAACAGGACAACATACAGGGATTTCACGGGGAACCTCCTGAATCAGGGCTGTGCCTGGCCCAAATGCTTTCTTGGATAGATTGGACTCGCCGGCGGTTAGGAAGGTTGCCTGCTTGGTAGTCCGAGCCTCAGGGTGTGCGCGTTACCGCGCCTTCCGATGCCGAGGAGACCAGCGCCGCATACTTGGCGAACACGCCGGTAACGTAGCGTGGCTTCGGTTCCTTCCAGCGTTTCAGGCGGCGGCGCAATTCCGCAGCGCTGATTTCCAGCTTCAGGGTGCGGCGCTTCACATTGAACTCAATCATATCGCCCTGACGCACCGCTGCAATGGGGCCGCCGCGCGCAGCTTCAGGGGAGACGTGTCCAGCCATCAGACCGCGGGTTGCGCCGCTGAAGCGACCATCGGTGACCAACGCCACCGACTTGCCCAGCCCTTCGCCCACAATCGCCGCGGTCACTCCCAACATTTCCCGCATGCCGGGGCCGCCTTTGGGGCCTTCGTTGCGAATGACAACCACATCGCCCGCTCTGATTTTCTTTCCCGTCACCGCTTTCATAGCGGCTTCTTCGGATTCGAAGACACGTGCCGGTCCGCGGTGGGCCAGCCTTTCATGCCCGCTCATCTTGACCACGCAACCTTCTGGAGCGAGATTGCCTCTGAGGACAACCAGCCCGCCCGTAGCTTTCAGTGGCCGGGCCAGGGGCGCAATCACGATCTGGCCGCTGGTCTCCTGCGCCAACTGCGCTTCCTGCAGCAGGGACCGTCCGCTCACCGTGGGCACGTGGCCATGCAGGCAGCGGCCGTCGAGCAATCGCTTGACCAGCAGGCGCACGCCACCGGCGCGGTGCATGTCCGCCGCCACAAAGCGTCCGCCGGGTTTGAGATCGGCCAGCAGGGGAGTGCGCTGGCTGATCTTCTGAAAGTCGTCCATCTTCAGCCGCACGCCAGCCTCGCGCGCCAGGGCCAGCAAATGCAAAACCGCGTTAGTTGATCCACCGGTTGCGGCCACGGCTGCAATGCCATTCTCGAAAGCCTTGCGGGTAAGAATCTGGCTCGGCCTTACGCCCGTACGCAACAGGTCGATCACCATCTTGCCGCACTCGTAGGCGACGCCGTCTTTCTGCGCATCCATGGCGGGCACGCTATTAAAGCCGAGGGGCGAAAGGCCGAGCACTTCCATCACCGTGGACATGGTGTTGGCGGTGTACTGCCCGCCGCACGCCCCCGCGCCCGGACACGCTACATCTTCCAGCGTCTTCAGGTCCTGATCGCTCATGCGGCCCGCGGCATTGGCGCCCACCGCTTCGAATACGTCTTGAATGGTGACGTCGCGGCCGCGAAAACTTCCGGCTGCGATGGTGCCGCCGTAGAGAATGATGCCGGGAATGTCCAGCCGCGCCAGCGCCATGGCGGCGGCAGGAATCGTCTTGTCGCAACCTACGATGCAGACCAACGCATCGAACATCTGGCCGCGGCAAACCAGTTCAATGGAATCCGCAATCACTTCGCGGCTTACCAGCGACGCGCGCATGCCTTCCGTGCCCATGGTCTCGCCGTCGGAAATGGCGATGGTGTTGAATTCCATGGGCGTGCCAGCAGCGGCGCGAATGCCCTCTTTCACCTTCGCCGACAACCGGCGCAGATGAAAATTGCACGGCATGGTTTCAATCCACGTGTTGGCCACGCCGATGATGGGGCGGTGCAGATCGTCGTCGGTGAAGCCGATAGCTTTGAACATGGCGCGGGCCGGCGCCCGGTCGCGTCCTTCAGTCAGAAAACGGCTGCGATGTTTCAGGTTCATGAGAGATTTCCGAGGGAGAAGGATAGCAGGTGGGGGCAAATGCGGTGCGGATTAGCGGCGGACGTGGTTTACGAGGGCTGGGCGAACGGATTCTCGATGCGGATGCCGCTGATCCTCTAAAAAACCCTATCGTTCATGTAGTTCATCCCGGCGGGCCCGAATCTCGCCGCCCAGATGAAAGCCCTGATCGAGAAGCGCCAGCGCGTTTCTTTCGGCATCCTCGTAGTCTTCTTCCCTGCCCACAAGAATCTCAATCTGCTCGGCAACAAAACTACCTAGGGAACGGCCTCGACGGGCGGCGAGGGCCTTAGCCTTGCGAATGGTCTGCTGGCTGAGCCTGAGGGTCAAAAATGCGGTGTCGGAGGCCGTTATTGTCCAATTGTGTCACGCGGCGTCGCTGAGCGTCCTGTTTTTATAGGCCGACTATGATCGGGGGCGTTCCCGCAGGGGGTTTCAGGTCACAGTTGGCCTGCTCCCTCCCTTTGGTCCCGTTGATCAATAGCAACGCGACCTCGGCTCTGACCGATGCCCCTAGTTGTGGACAAGCGGCGTACACTGTACCGCACCAGCGACTACGCTACGGTGGCGGTTCTTACCAGACTATTCAAGCCAATGGCCGACAGGCTAAATGCCGTAGACGTTCTAAACCTGGATTACCTGCGCACAATTGCGCGTGCGCATGATCTTGCCTACACTACCGACCCGCATGCTGCTTTTCAAATGTTTGCCTACGATCTCATCGAGGCTGCGGACGTGGGGGACCAGAACGAGATTCTCGCGCAACTGCTTATAAGAATGACACTCGGGCACTCCAAAGAGACGAACAGAGAGGTGCTGAAATACTTGGCGCAGAAGTGCCACACCGATATTCGTCTCATCATGGAGTTCGCGAAACAGGAAGGAATTCTTGTCTAGTGCTGGATGGCCTTCTTCGCTAGCCGCTTTCGTTCCCATTCCGGGTGTAGGTCATTGACCGCTTCGGTGAACAAACCATCCAACTTTTCTTGCTTGGCCACTTTCCAGAATGCAAGCCGACGCAGGAAGGAACTCCAGCTACCTTCTTGCCGTTCGTCTCGACCGGGTTTTTTGTTGCGGGTTGCCATCAATTCAGGCATACGGTTTGCCCTTCTCGGGGCTTCCAAAGTATCAAGCAGCGTTGCTGTTCCGTCAATGTGCCGAAAGACCCCTGTGTTCATTGGATGGATTACGTTGGTGTTTGGTTACCTCGCTTGGAGCCTTAAAGTCAATCGCTTACCGTCGTTCGCTTTAAGGTCGAGAGTTGGCAAGCATCAAGCCATCGCCGACCGCGCTGCAGCCGGCAAGGTCGCGGGCGCCGGGGGCAGCGCATCCATTACCCCACGCTCCCAGACTTCTTTCAGCGCGGTGGCTGGGCGCACTTCCAGCACATCGACCACGGCGTGCCAGTCGCGACAGAGTTGGCCTACCTGCTTGGGGTTCACCTCCAGTAGCAACGTTACCTGATGGTTGTGTTCCGACGGTTCGGCCTGTACGTAGGGGAGATCGAGGCCGCGGCGCGATACCGCATTCAGGATGCGCATCAGCGTGCCTTGCGTGTTGCGGTAGCGTACTTGGAACACTTGCATGGCCTTACTCCTCTTCCATCAGCATTTCCGAGAGCGCCGCGCCTGCCGGCACCATCGGGTAGACATTCGCTTCCTTGGGACACTCGAACACCAGCAACTCCGGCTCGCTCGAGCGCAAGAAACGAGTCAGGACTTGAGCTGTGGCGGCGGACAGATTGGCGTCGTCGACCGCAGCCACCGTCAGCAGCTCGCCGTGAATTCCGTAGGCTTTTGCGATCGCGACGAAATCCGGGTTGTCGCTCATGTCCGTCTCGGCGTAATTGCGGGCATAGAAAAGTTGCTGCCACTGGCGCACCATGCCCAAATACTTGTTGTCGATGATCACCATCTTGAGCGGGAGCCCCAGGCGGCGCACCGTGGCTAATTCCTGCAGGTTCATCTGGAAGCCGCCATCGCCCGAGATGCAGAGCACGCAGGCTTCGGGGTGCGCGAGTTGCACGCCGATGGCAGCGGGAAGAGCAAATCCCATGGCGCCCAGGCCGCCCGAGGTGATGAACCCTTGCGCTGTCGTCGAGCGATAGCGCTGCGCCGCCCACATCTGGTGCTGGCCTACGTCGGCGAGCACGAAGGCGCGGGGCGGAAGCAGCGCGAAGAGTTCGTCAAAAAGGCGGATCGCAGGCTGCGCCAGGCCGCGCGCATCGGCTTCAGCGGGCTCCGCGCTGCATGCCTGCTGGCGCCATGTGCTCCAGTCGGGCAGGGCAGTGTGTTGCAAGGTGCGCTGAAACTCCGGCACGGTCTCGTTCAGATTGCCAACGATGGGTAATTCGCAGGCCCGCACACGATCCAGTTGCCCCGGATCAATTTCAAAATGCACAATCCGCGCGTGGGGCGCGAAGCGGGCCGGTTCGCCGGTGACACGGTCGTCGAGCCGCGCTCCGAAGACCAGCAGCAGGTCGGTTTCGTGGAGCGCGAGATTCGCCGCCCGCGTGCCATGCATGCCCACCATGCCGAGATAGTAGTCACGGTCGTCGGGGACAGTACCCAAACCGTGCACCGTGGCAAACGCAGGAATCGCCAGTGCGTCGAGCACGCCCAGAACGTCCTCGCGTGCACCCGCCAGCTTGACACCCGCGCCGACCAGCGCCACCGGACGCTCCGCGCCTTCGAGCAGACTTTGCAGCCGCGGCCACACGGAATCGGAAGTGTGCTTGCGGTTTTCCGCTGGCGGATGGAAGACCACCGGGCCCGCAAACTTCGCCTGCGCTTTCAGCAAGTCGACGGGTATGTCCACCACCACCGGTCCCGGCCGTCCACTGCGCGCCCAATAGAATGCCTGCGCGATTACCTCCGGAATTTCCTCCACCGACTTCACCAGCCGGCCCCACTTCGTTAACGACAGGGTGAGTCCGAAAACGTCGGTTTCTTGAAACGCATCCGTTCCAATCAGTGGCCAGCGCACCTGTCCCGTAATGCAGACCAGGGGCACGGAATCCATTTTCGCGTCCGCAATCCCAGTGACCAGGTTGGTCGCACCGGGCCCGCTGGTGGCGAAGGCCACTCCCGCCTTTCCGGTGGAACGCGCATATCCCTCGGCCGCAAACACCGCTCCCTGTTCGTGGCGGGTGAGGATGTGCCGAATGCCGCTGCCTTCGAGCGCGTCATAGAGCGGCATGATGGCGCCGCCTGGATACCCGAACACCAGGTCCACACCCTCCGCGCGCAGGCAGCGCAGCGTGATGTCCGCGCCTCTAAGCATGAGCCGGTTCCGCCACACGGTCAGTGCGCGCCGGCTCGGCCGGCTTTTTGTTATCCGCCGGCAGCCAGGACATCATCGAACGCAACTGCGCGCCCACGATTTCAATGGGGTGCTGCTTTTCCTTTTCCCGCAGCGCCGCAAACTGGCCGCCGCCCTGCTTGGTTTCCTCAATCCACTCGCGCGCGAAGGTTCCATCCTGGATCGTCGCCAGCAGTTGCTTCATGGCTGCCCGCGCCGTGTCATTGACCACCACTCCACCGCGGGTCAGGTCACCGTATTCCGCCGTGTTTGAAATGGAATGCCGCATCCGGCTCAACCCGCCTTCGTAGATCAGGTCCACGATCAGCTTCATCTCGTGCAGGCACTCGAAATACGCGATCTCGGGCTGATATCCAGCTTCCACCAGCGTTTCAAATCCCTTCTTGATCAGCGCTGTCAACCCGCCGCAGAGCACAGCCTGTTCGCCAAAAAGATCCGTCTCCGTTTCTTCTTTGAACGTCGTGGCGATCACGCCGGCGCGAGTCGAGCCGATGCCGCCCGCGTAGCACAGGGCAAACTCGTGCGCCCGGCCGCTCGCATCCTGATGGACGGCAATCAACGCCGGTACGCCGCGCCCTTCTGTGTACACCCGCCGCAGCAGGTGTCCCGGACTCTTGGGCGCCACCATGACCACGTCCACGTCTTTCGGCGGAATGATGGTTTTGAAGTGAACGCTGAAACCGTGTGAGAAGCCCAGAATCTTGCCGGGCTTGAGGTGCGGCTCGATCGCCTCCGTGTAGAGCGCAGCTTGAGTTTCATCCGGCGTTAGGATCTGAATCCAGTCGGCGCGGCGTGCCGCCTCGGCGGGGGAGACGACAATCATGCCGTCCGCCCGGGCCTGTTTTGCCGACGCCCGCGCGGGATCGAGCCCGACGATGACGGTGTACCCACTGTCGCGCAGGTTTTGCGCCTGGGCATGGCCCTGGCTGCCGTAGCCGAGGATGGTGATGGTTTTTCCCTGTAAGGCGGCGGGGTTGACGTCATTCTGATAGAAGAGTTTGGCGGGCATGGAAAGTCTCCTGTGTGACGTACCGACCGGTCGGTATGTTTGAATACGATATCGGGCCCCGTGTCTACCTGTCAAGCGACTTGTGCAGCAGCGCCTGCAGCAATCCGCCCTAAGCGAAATTCGCCGAGGCCAAAGCTGTTCGGCTCATGGCCTCGCTGAAGGCAGATACGACTGCGGTTGGATTCAGAAACAAACGAGGGCAAGTGGTCGTGCGCAATACCGGGAAGCCCGGAACGGACCACTTGCAATACGTCTACCAGCTTGCCTGCAGCGGGTGTGGTTACAACTACGGTGCCAACGGCTCCGACATTCTTGAGCGCAAATGCCCAGCCTGCCAAGGCGGCACGCGTGGGCCCGATCTCTGAGAGCAACGGCGTAGAAGGCCCGCACAGTCACCCCGCCTCCGTCGCTACTTTGGTTGGCATTCTCCGCTCCACCTGTTTACCATGGCCTCGGATGTCCCGCGTGGCCACAGATTCCCGGCACGAAATTCTGCGCGCCGCTGCTCGCCTGTTCCGCGAGCAGGGTTACGACGCTGCCTCCATGAACGATCTTGCCGCCGCGCTCAAACTGAGCAAGGGCGCGCTCTATCACCACTTCCAAAGTAAAGACGAGATTCTGTTCCACATCATGGAACACGCTATGGAGATCACCGAGGCGCGGGTGAAGCAGCCGGTGCTCGAGATCGCCGACCCGGAAGAGCGCTTGCGAGAGTGCATTCGGCGCCACATTGAGGTTGTCCTGCGCGCCCGTGACCGCGAAATCACCGTCATGTTGCATGAGAACCATCCGCTGCCGCCGGATTTGCGCCGCCGCATCAACGCCCGCAAGAAGGAATACGTGCATTTTGTCGAAGGCCTGATTGGCGATGCGCAGAAGAAGCGTGGGAGCACTGGGCGCGTGCAGCCCAAAGTCGCTGCCTTTGCCCTGCTCGGCATGATTAACTGGATTTACCAGTGGTACCACCCGGAGGGCTCGATTCGCGAGCAAGACTTGGTCGAGCAATTCACCAGCATTCTGTTTGCGGGAGCGCTGGCGTGAAGCGTTTTTATCAGCTCGAAGATTTATCTGCCGAACAGACGGCCTCCAGCCGCCGTTATCTGGAATTCCTCCACGTGCCTGCCATGAGTGCCGGCCTCTATGTGCTGCCCGCCAACGGCCGCGACGAGCAGAAGCCCCACCAGCAGGATGAGATGTACTACGTGGTGCGCGGCCGTGCCCGGATGCAGATTACTCGCGGTGAAACTTCCCACGGCGACACCTCCGAAGACCGGCTGGTGAAATCCGGCACCGTCATTTTCGTCGAAGCCGGCACCGAACACCGCTTTCATTCCATCGAAGAGGAACTGGTGGTTCTCGTGTTTTTTGCTCCGGCGGAGACGGAATAGCGGGCATCCGTGGGCACGAGGGGCCGCCGCCCGTTCGTTAGCAACGTTCTTGGGACAGAACACCAATCGAAAGTTAGCCCTCCCGGGGGACTGCGGTAACTGTCCCTCGTGCCTCCGTAATCTTTCCGGCCGAGTAGTAGCGTCCTATCCTTAAACACTATGGCCGAAAACGAAGATCCACGGCTGCGGCCCTCTCCGGACTACGGCACGCTCGGCCCGGGTTCTGATGTATCGAACTCGAAGCTCCCAGACCCTGCGCTCCGCGCGCCTCAGGACCTGGCTCGCACCATCCGGCGCGCCATTCTGATCATTCAGATCGCGGCCCTGTTCGGCGTTCTAGGCCTCGCCACCGCCAAAGGCCAGGTCGCCTCAATTCTTGAACAGGTCGGCGCCATGCTGGGGCTGAAGGGCAAGCCCGTGCCTGCGTCTCCCGCGGTCATGTCGCCGCACGAAACCGAAGCACTCAGCACGATGCCGGCGCAGGCCCAGGCGGAGTTGCTGCTCGAGCGCGCCATCAATCACTATCAGGGTGCGACGGACGAAATCGCCGCGCGAGTGGACGGCTGGTATGGCCACGTAAAGCGCACTCCGCATTTCGATTCGCTCTTCACCACCGCCATCAACGCCAACGATCTACGCGTGCGCGCCGCCGGTATCGAAATTGATCTGGTGGTCTACAACGTGCCCAAAACTTCCGACAGCGTTGCGAAGTACGAGCTCCAGGCAGACGAGCCCGGTGGCGACCACATTACCGCCATGTGGGTCCTCGGACTACTGGGCAATCGCGGCGTGGAGTCGGAGCGCGCGTTTCAGGTGCTAATGCGTTTCGTGCACGACCCCGACCAGCGGACCCGCTACTGGGCGGTCGAGAGCCTGGGCTATCTGGGCACGGATGCGACCGTTCCGGTGCTACTGGAAATTTTCCACGACGATCCGTCGCCCGTGATTCGCGAACGTGCGGCTTGTGCACTGGCACAGTCGGGAATGCTAAGTCAGGAGCAGCGCAGGCGCGCCGTGCCGCAGTTGCTCAACTACGCCGATGATGCCAGCCTCGACGCTCAAACCCGCAGTTGGGTCTTCCAGGCACTCGCGGACATCACCGGCCAGCGCTTGCCCAATGATGGGGCCGCCTGGCGCAACTGGTATAGCAGCCAGCGGTAGGGAAGCTCTGATTAGGCTTTTGGCTCTGTCATCCTGAGCGAAGCGAAGGACCCCAACGCCGTTGCTCCTGCGGCGAACTCGCCAGCTTTCTGGCCGCCCCGCGTTAGACTACTCCCCTAAAGCCATCCCCTTCCATGACCAAACAAGAGAAGAACCGCCTGTCCGCTGTCCTTCGGGCGACCGAGTACCTGTTCCTGGAAAATATCGCTTTGAAGCTGGTGCTCGAACATCGCGAAGTCCCGAACTGGCAAAAGCTCCTGGACCGCTTGCTGGCGGACAAAGAGATGCTGGCGGGAGTACGGCTGAAGTTTAGGGATATCTACGACGAAATTGCGGGACCCTCGGACCCATCGGCAGCTCTCGAAACATTCTTGGGAGGCCTCCCGGCGCCGAAGAAGCTGCACTAATTGCGGAACACCCTGTTGACGATTGTCAGCGAACCGCCGACAGCTTCTACATTTTCTTTGCCAACTCCGCCAGCCACTTCCCCAACGCATCCCGGACCCGGCGAAACGCCTCCGGCTTCTGCTCCTCCGGCGCTGACGCCGGATCTTCAAAGCTGTGATGCACTCGCTCGCCGCCACCGGGGAAGACCGGGCACACTTCGCGCGCGTGGTCGCACACGGTGATTACCCAGTCGAACTGCTGCCCGGCAAACTCGTCCACCGATTTTGAGCGCTGTCTGGAAATATCAATCCCCAGCTCCGCCATGGCACGTACCGCGTGCGGGTTTACGCCCGCTGGCCGCGTGCCCGCGCTGAGAACCTCCACCTGCTCTCCCGCCAGATGCCGCAGCAATCCCTCGGCCATCTGGCTGCGCGCCGAATTTCCCGTGCACACAATCAGTACTCGCTTCTTCTTTGCAGGATTGTCAGTCATCTGCCTTGGGTCCTTTTACGAACTGCTGCAGTTCAGGCGGGCCGCAGTTCCCCGTAGTACCGCTTTTCAAAGTAGAGCGCCACATTGACCAACCCGATCATCACCGGCACTTCCACCAGCGGCCCAATCACGGCTGCAAACGCCGCCCCGGAGTTGATGCCAAACACCGCCACCGCCACCGCAATCGCCAGCTCAAAGTTATTGGACGCCGCCGTGAACGACAGCGTTGCCGTCTGTGGGTAGCTCGCTCCCAGCTTTCGTCCAAGAAAGAACGACACCAGAAACATCAGCACGAAATAGGTCAGCAGCGGAACCGCGATGCGCAGCACGTCCAGCGGCAGGCGCAGGATGTACTCGCCCTTGAGCGAGAACATCACCAGAATGGTGAACAGCAGCGCGATGAGCGTGAGCGGACTCACGCGCGGAATGAATTGATGTTCGTACCACTCGCGGCCCTTCGCCCGCACCAGCCAGGTGCGTGTCAGGAATCCGCCGAGAAAGGGAATTCCCAAATAAACAAACACGCTGCGCGCAATTTCTGCGATCGAGATATGCACCACGGCGCCTTGCAGTCCCAACCATGCCGGCAATAGCGTGATGAAAACCCACGCATACGGCGAATAGAAGAAAACCTGGAACAGGGAATTGAACGCGACCAGCCCGGCTGCGTATTCCGTGTCGCCGCGCGCCAGCTCGTTCCACACAATCACCATGGCAATGCAGCGTGCCAGCCCAATCAGGATCAGCCCAGCCATGTATTCCGGATAGCCCCGCAGAAAAATCACCGCCAGCGCAAACATCAGCAGCGGCCCAATCACCCAGTTCTGCACCAGCGACAGCCCGAGCACCCGTCCGTTGCGAAACACCTCGTGCAGTTTTTCGTAGCGCACCTTGGTGAACGGTGGATACATCATTACGATCAGGCCGATGGCAATCGGCACCGACGTCGTGCCTACACTCATGCGGTTGAGCGCGGGCACAATGCCGGGCATGAGCCCGCCGGCGAGCACGCCCACCACCATGGCTGCGAAAATCCACAGCGTCAGGTAGCGATCAAGAAAGCTGAGCCGTCGTGTGACTCCAGTCGTGTTGGCCGCGTTGCCCACTTACTTTCTGCCATGCAACTTGATGGATGCCACCGCCTCGGCCGCACGCCGCACCAGTTCATCCGGGTTTTTCAACGACGAAATCGAAATGGACGAGCCACAACAGGAACCCTTGCCCTTGCCGAACCCCTCGGGCGCCAGCATCTGCAGCAGGTCGCGGCCGAAAGCAATGTTGGGAATGCTGAGATCGCGCAGGCCCGCGCCCAGCGCCATGCTCAGATAGTCGGTCAGCAGGCTTGCCCCGGAGATGCACCCGACGTAGGCGCTGATGTCACGCGTAATCTCCGCCGGCAGCGCCTGCAGCAGAACAATGTCGCTTACGGCAAAGCGCCCGCCCGGTTTGAGCACGCGCGCAATCTCACCGAATACCGCGGGCTTGTCCGGCGAAAGATTGATGACGCAGTTGCTGATCACGTAATCCACGCTGGCGCTCGCCACCGGCAGTTCCTCGATCAAGCCCTTGCGGAATTCGACGTTGGTGGCGCCGCGCTTCTGTGCGTTCTCCCGTGCCCGCGTCAACATGTCGTCGGTCATGTCCACGCCGATCACGCGACCCGATGCGCCCACGCGGCTCCACGCCAGAAAAGCGTCAAACCCCGCGCCGGAACCGAGATCGAGCACGGTCATACCGGGCGCAATCTGCGTCAGCGCGAGGGGATTGCCGCAGCCCAGCCCGAGATTTGCGTCCCCGGCGAGCGCCAGCTCCTGTTCGGTGTAGCCGATGGCGCGCGCTACGTCCTCGGCGGGAGCGCCACAAGCTGAAGCCTCGCCCCGTGCCACCGCCGCATAGTGCTCTTCCACTGCCGTCGTTACCGCTTCGTTCTTCATGATTCCTCCTGATGAATTTGCCGAACTCTTCACTTTTCCGCCTTCTCAATCGTCACGAAGTCCCTCACCGGCGTGTTCAACGAGCAGCACCCGCCCGTCTCCATTGCGTCATTGAGCAAGC
>JBGQDM010000072.1:0-16647 GCA_041495845.1 Terriglobia bacterium
CGTAAAACGCGATATGGAATCCGGTCAGCCCATGGACCGCCTGCTCTGCGGCGACGTGGGCTACGGCAAGACGGAAGTCGCCATGCGCGCCTCTTTCAAGGCCATCAGTGACAACAAGCAGGTGGCCGTGCTCGCGCCCACCACCGTGCTCGCCTTTCAGCACTACGAAACCTTCAAGCAGCGCTTCGCCCCGTTCCCCACCACCGTCGAGATGATCAGCCGCTTCCGCTCCCCGAAGCAGCAGAAGGAAATTCTGCAGCGAGTGGAGTCCGGTAAGGTGGACATCCTCATTGGCACTCACCGCCTGCTTTCCCAGGATGTTAAGTTCGCCGACCTCGGTCTGCTGGTGGTGGATGAAGAACAACGTTTCGGCGTGCGCCACAAAGAGCGGCTCAAGCAGATGCGCAAGCAAGTGGACGTGCTGGTCATGTCGGCCACGCCCATCCCGCGCACCCTGCACATGTCCATGGTGGGCTTGCGCGACATGAGCGTGATCGAAACGCCGCCGCGCGACCGCATTGCCATTCAGACCGTGGTGGCTTCGTGGGATGAAAAACTGGTGCGGTCGGCGCTGGAGCAGGAACTCGAACGCGGCGGCCAGGTTTACTTCGTGCACAACCGGGTGGATACGATCTGGGAGATCGCTGCCAAGTTGCAGGAACTGGTGCCAAAGGCGCGCATCGTGGTGGGCCACGGCCAGATGGGAGAGGGTCAACTGGAAAAAGTGATGCTGAAGTTCGTGCGTCACGAAGCCGATGTGCTGGTCGCCACCACCATCATCGAGAACGGTCTCGACATTCCGCTCTGCAACACCATCCTCATCAACCGTGCCGAGCGCCTTGGACTCTCCGAGCTGTATCAGTTGCGCGGCCGCGTGGGCCGCTCCAACCGCCGGGCTTACGCCTATTTGCTGGTGGCGCCGGATGCGGAACTCACACCCTTGGCGCGCCGGCGGCTGGCCGCGCTCAAGGAATTTTCCGACCTGGGAGCCGGTTTCAAACTGGCCGCCCTCGATCTCGAGCTTCGCGGCGCCGGAAATCTTCTCGGCGGCGAACAGAGCGGCCAGATTGAAGCGGTGGGCTTTGAGCTCTACACTTCCATGCTCGAGCGCACCATTCGCGAGATGCGCGGCGAGGCCGCACCGGACGAAGCCGAGACGCAGCTTAATCTCGGTCTTAATATCCGCATTCCCAACGACTACATCGCGGAGGAGAACCAGCGCCTGCGAATGTACAAACGGGTGGCGGGCGTGCAGGACGCGGCCCAACTCCGCGATGTGCGCTCCGAACTCGAAGACCGCTACGGTCCGCCGCCGCCGGCCGTCAGCAATCTCCTGGAATATGCCGAGCTGCGCCTGCTCTGCCAATCGGTGGGCGTCACCCAGATCGAGCGCAAGCGCGACCTGACGACTGTGCGCTTTCGGCAAAACGCCGCGGTGGATCCAGCCCGGCTGGCGCAGTTTGTCGCCGCGCGCCGCGGCGCAAAATTTTCCCCCGACGGAACTCTGAAATTCTCACTCCCTGCCGCCAATGCCCAGGACGCGTTGCAGCAGTTGCGGGACATGCTCGTCGGAATCACCTTGCTCCCCGCCGTCACACCGGGGTAACTGGATCGCCAAGCCGGGCCACTTGTGTGGCCGCAAGCTGTGGTAGCGTACGAAGTTGGCCGTGCTTTACCGGTGGATGCGTTGCCCGTCCACTTGCAGGCAAATGACCATGAAGATGAAAGTTCGCAAGGCCGTTTTTCCCGCTGCCGGATTAGGTACGCGCTTCCTTCCTGCCACCAAGGCGCAGCCCAAGGAAATGCTGCCGCTGGTGGACAAGCCCATCATTCAATACGGCGTCGAGGAAGCCCTGGCTGCCGGCTGCGACCAGATCATTATCATCACCGGCCGCGGCAAGTCTGCCATCGAAGACCACTTCGATACCAGTTACGAACTGGAAAAAATGCTGGAGGAACGCGGCAAGACCGACTTGCTCAAGATCGTCCGCCAGATTTCAGACATGATTCACGTGGCCTACGTGCGGCAGAAGGAAGCGCTCGGTCTCGGCCATGCCGTGCTTATGGCGCGCGAACTCGTGGGCAATGAACCGTTCGCTGTGCTCCTCGCCGACGACGTCATTGACTCCCCCAAGCCCGTGCTCAAGCAGATGATGGAAGTCTTCGAGGAAACCCAGGCTTCCGTGCTGGCCACCCAGGTGGTGGAAGGTCCGGCGATTTCTTCCTATGGCGTGCTCGACGTGCATAAGGCCGATCCGCGCTTTGGCGGACGCCTCTACGGCGTGAAGAACATGGTGGAGAAGCCGAAGGCGGCCGATGCCCCTTCGAACCTGGCCATCATCGGCCGCTACATCCTGACGCCGGGCATCTTCGACGCCTTAGAGAAAATGCCCCCAGGAGCCGGCGGCGAATTGCAGCTCACCGACGGCCTGCGCCTGCTCATGCAGAAGGAACCAATGTGGGCCTATGTCTACGAAGGCCGGCGCCATGACGCCGGCGACAAACTCGGCTTTCTCAAAGCCACCGTCGAATTCGCGCTGCAACGCCCCGACCTCGGTGGCCCCTTCCGCGAGTACCTGAAAACCTTGAAGCTTTAGCACCCGGCACAGGTTGCGTGGAGGGCACCCGCCCCTACGCAACTTCGAAACCTACCCGCGCTAATGCACCACCAGTTCCTGCACAAAAATTCCGCCCAAGTCTGCCGCTCCGGCCGCACCGTTGGGAAACGACTGCACCCCCAACGCCTCAAGCGCCAGCCGCAGCGCGCTCTCGTGGTGCACCACCACATCGGTCACGCATCCCTCGGCTGGCAGGTGCGCTCCGAAGAACACAACGGCAATCCTTCCCCCTCCACCTGATTCTTGCTGCGGACCCCGGCGGTTGTCTTCGCGGCTGTGTTCGCAACCTTCGTCGAACACCACCATCAGCAGCCCGTCCCGGCGAAACTCTTCGGACTCGACTACCGGCCCAATGTTCTCTTCCAACCAGCGGTCCGCCCCTTGCAGGCTCTCGCGGTCCCCACAGCTTGCCCGCTTGCGGGTGCGCGGATTGTTATGCCCATCGTGAATCAAGTTTGGTACCACGAAGGAATACGCCGGAAGGCGGTGACTGGCCCAATCCGCGGCAAACTCCGGAAATGGCACCAGCTTTTGCCGTTCTTTGGGATCGGCCAGCACGCTCTTGAAATACGCGAAGGGATTGTGGCGCTTGAGGTAAAGCCCCCTGTTTCCGCCGACGTAACCCGGTTCCGGCAAATCTTCCGCGTAGGACTTCCAGCTCACGCCCTGGCGGGTGAGCAGGCTCGCGACAGTCTCGCCGCTGACGGTTCCGCTGAACGTGTCCGCCAACGGCCCTGGCAACGTTGTCCCTCTCTTCCCCGCCGTCAGGTAGAAATAGTTATTCATGGAAGGGTGCGTATTGGCGTAATACTGCCGTGCCAGCACCCCCCGCGACGCCAGCCGGTTGAAATAGGGCATTAGCGGATTGTCGGCGATGTCTTCGTAGCTCTGGTTCTCCTCCACCACGGTGATCACGTGCTGGAACTTGGGCACCGCGCCCGGCGCGCCGTGGCATATGGTTTGGCCCACACCCGACGCCGCCAGAAACAGCAGAACCATCCCGGCGCCCAGGAGCGCAGCTCGCGTCCTCGTCGGCCGCACCCTGCCCTCGGGGTTGTCGAGAACATCAATTCCCTGTAAAATCATAGTTTTGGCACTCAAGTTCTGAGGTTATCTGGAGTCCTTATGGCACGCGTTTGTGATATCTGCGGCAAGGGGCCGCAATTCGGCAATAACATCAGCCACGCCCACAACGTCAGCAAACGGCGCTGGAACGTGAACCTGCGCCCGGTCCGCGCCAAGGTGGGTAGCAACAGCCGGCAAATGCGCGTTTGTACCTCCTGCCTACGCAGCGGCAAAGTGGTCAAAGCGTAGAGTCACCACCCCACATCCCAGCGATTCCAGGCGTGGGTCGAGTCGACGCGCCGTTGTGTCCTGGCGAACCGGCCTACCCAAGCGCAATCACGTCGATTTCTACCTGCACGTCCTTCGGCAGGCGTGCCACTTCCACGGTGGAGCGGGCCGGCGGCGTTTTGGAAAAATGCCGCGCATAGACTTCGTTCATGGCAGTGAAATCATTCATGCTCTTCAGGAATACCGTGGTACGAACCACCCTCTCCAGCCCGGTCCCCGCAGCCTGAAGAATCCCCGTCAGGTTTTGCAACACGCGCTCTGTCTGCTCCGCAATGCCACCCGGCACAATCTGCATCGTCGCCGGATCCAGCGGAATCTGCCCTGACACGAATACAAATCCGTTGGCCTTGATGGCCTGCGAGTACGGCCCGATCGCCTGCGGGCCGCTCTTCGTAGAAATTGCTTCTTTCATGTTCCCCCGCGCCTGTGAATTAACCCACACTCTCTCGAGGAGCGCCTTGTACAGAATCAAGAATCACAAAGACCGATTCTAATTGACGGCTACAGTTTCTGGTGCCGCTGCACTTCGTGCACTCCGGGAATCTTCCGCAGGCCGGCCACGATGCTCTCCAAATGTTTGAGGTCGGCAATATCCATGACAATCTCAATACTGGCCTGCGCATTCGACGTTTGCGCCGCGATGTGGCGGATGTTGGTACGGGCATCGCTGATCACCGCCGTGATCTGTTTCAACATGCCAAACCGGTCGTCGCAGTACACCACCAGCTTCACCGCGTAGCCCGGCGTTTCACCCGCCTCGCGCTCCCAGGCCACATCAATGCGGCGCTCGGCTTCGTAGATCAGGCTGGTCACATTAGGGCAATCGGCGGAATGGACCGCCACACCCTTGCCGCGAGTTACATAACCAACAATCGCCTCGCCGCGGATGGGATTGCAGCAGCGCGCGCGATAGACCAGCAGATCATCGTGCCCTTTCACGATGATGGCGTCACTCTGGCCGCCAAACACCCGCTTCACCACGCTGGCCAGGCCGCTCCGCTTTCCTTCCTCGCCCGCCGCCGGCAGCTGGCTGCCCGCCGGCATCACGCGTCCCAACACCTGACGGGCGGAGTACTTGCCGTAGCCAATCCCCGCCAGCAGATCGTCAGGCCGCCCCAGCCCAAAATCCGATGCCACTTTCTGCATCTCTTCTTCGCGAATGTCCTTGATGGCGATGCGGTACTTGCGCGCTTCTTTCTCAATCAGCTTGCGGCCAATCTCAATCGCCCGCTCCCGCTGATGCACATTCAGCCAGTGTTTGATCTTGTGCCGCGCCCGCGTGGACTTCACGATCCCCAGCCAGTCCCGGCTGGGTTTATGTCCGGCCTGGGTCACCACCTCCACGATGTCCCCTGACTGCAACTTGTGCCGGAGCGGCACCATGCGTCCGTTCACCCGCGCCCCAGTGCAGGTGTGCCCCACCTCGGTGTGGATGGTGTAGGCAAAATCGATGGGACTCGAATCTCGCGGCAGCACAATCACCTTCCCCTTGGGCGTGAAGGTGTACACCTCTTCCGGGTAGAGGTCGATCTTCAGCGTGGAGAGGAATTCATTGGGGTCGGGAACATCGCGTTGCCACTCCACCACCTGCCGCAACCACGAGAGCCGCTGTTCATCGCGCGCGGAAACTGGCCCATCTTTGTACTTCCAGTGCGCGGCGATGCCTTCCTCCGCAATCTTGTGCATCTCTTCTGTGCGAATCTGCAACTCAAACGGCGTTCCGTTCTCGGCAATCACGGAAGTATGCAGCGACTGGTAGAAGTTCGGCCGCGGCATGGCAATAAAATCCTTGATGCGTCCCGGCACCGGCCGCCACAGATTGTGAATGATTCCCAGCACGGCGTAGCAGTCCTGCACTGATTGCGTGATGATGCGCATGGCAAACAGGTCGTACACCTGGTCGACCGTAATGCGCTGCCGCGCCAGCTTCTTGTGAATGCTGTAGAGGCGTTTGGTCCGGCTCTCCACCCGCGCCGTGATGCCGGCTTCCTGCAGTTTGTCGCGCAGCGTCTGCTCCACTTGCGCCAGAAATTGCTCGCCCTGCTTGCGCCGCGCCTCCACCGCCCGATGCACCTGCTCGTGCCCAATCGGGTCGAGGAAGCGGAAGCCCAGGTCCTCCAGCTCTCCCCGCACTTTGCCCATGCCCAGCCGGTGGGCGATCGGCGCGTAGATTTCCAGAGTCTCTTCCGAAATTTTCTTCTGCCGCTCCGGGGCCAGATGCTCCAGCGTTCGCATGTTATGCAGCCGGTCAGCCAGTTTGATGAGCACCACGCGGATGTCATCCACCATGGCCAGCACCATCTTGCGCAGATTTTCCGCCTGCTGCTCCTCGCGCGTGGCGAAATCAATCCGGCTGATTTTGGTGACACCCTCCACCAGGTGCGCCACCTGCTCACCGAATTCCCGCCGTATGTCGGCCACCGTGACCGACGTATCCTCCACCGAATCGTGCAGCAATCCCGCCGCCACCGCCACCGAGTCCATCTTCATTTCGGCCAGAACCAGGGCAGTTTCCAGGGGATGAATCAGGTAAGGTTCGCCCGAGGCGCGCATCTGTCCCTCGTGATGCTTGAGCGAAAACTCGTACGCCTTGCGCACCAGATCGTTGTCTTCGCCCGGCCGGTTCTCCTCCATCCGGCGCACCAGTTCCCGAAACTTGGTGAGCGTCATTACATTCGTCGCGATTTGTTCGCGCAGACTCATAGACGGATCAGCCGCGGGGGAGCGGCTGCGGGCAGGCACTGGGGCTCACCCCCAGTGGCCTGATTATAGCCGGGGTGCGCAGCGAAACCGGGACATTGTGCCACCCGCGAAAGCTCCTTTCCCATCGAGCCGCAGTTTGTCATCCGCGTTGAAAGGAGCAGAGAATGAGGGGATGAGTTCCCGGGTCCTCATCACCGGAGCTTCCGGCCTGCTCGGATCAGCGATGGCGTTATCGCTGGGCTCTTCCGGCCACGAGATCGTGCGGGCCGTTCGGAAGGCAACACCCGGCCCGGGTGAGGTTCCGTGGGAGCCAGATAAAGCCCTTGACCCCGCGCTGGTCTCCGGCCTCGATGCTGTTCTCCATTTTGCCGGCGAGAACATCGTTGGACGCTGGACCAAGACCAAGAAAGACCGGATCCGCAACAGCCGTGTTCTCGGCACGCGGGTTTTAGCAGATGCGCTGGCGCGCACTTCGGCCCAGCCCCGCGTCTTTGTGGCAGCTTCGGCCATCGGTTACTACGGCAATCGCGGCGACGAAATGCTGACTGAAGAAAGTGCTCCCGGTTCCGGCTTTCTGGCGGAAACCTGCCACCAGTGGGAAGCAGCGACGGAAGCTGCATCCCGCGCTGGCATCCGTGTGGTTTCCATCCGCATGGGCGTGGTGCTCAGCCGCACCGGTGGCGCGCTCGACAAAATGCTCTTGCCCTTCAAGCTGGGCTTGGGCGGCAGAGTGGGCAGCGGTCGCCAGTGGTGGAGTTGGATCCACATCGCAGACATCGTCGGCGCCGTCGAACATGTTCTGCGCAACGAAAGCTTACGTGGTCCGGTGAACCTGGTCGCTCCGCATCCCGTAACCAACGCGGAATTCACGAGCACGCTGGGCCGCATGCTGCACCGGCCCACGATCTTCCCAGTCCCGGCCTTCGCTCTACGTCTGGCCCTGGGCGAAATGGCCGACCAAGCCCTGCTCGCCAGCCAGCGCGTAGGCCCTACCCGGCTGGCGGCCACTGGTTATGCCTTTCGTTTTCCGCGACTTGATGGGGCGCTTCGCGATTTGCTGGGAAAATAAAATTTGGCCGGGTCACTCGCTGGCGCGACGGCGCAGGTGCGTTCGCGTGATCCGGTCGTGCCAGCAGAGCTGCTCTTCATCCAGCCAGCACCAGGCGTAGCCCAGTCCGAGCGCCGCCACGGAAAGCACCGAGGTCAGCACCCGCCAGCGGCGCAACGAACGCGACGCCGCTGTGCCGTCAAAGCGGCAGACTTCCAGCCGCGCCGCGCGCAGACCAGGCGTGCGCCCGTTGTAGACCAGCATCAGAAACTGATAAAGAAACCAGAAAAATGCCGCGACCACCAGGCCCCCAACCACTGCCAGCTTCCACGGTGGCAGGCCACCTGCCAGGCGCATCGCCACCTGGCCAAACGCCGCGACGGCCAGCAGCACGATGCCACCGTCCACCAGCGCCGCTGCCGCTCGCCGCACGCGTGACGCCGTCGGCAACTCGGCTTCGCCGGCGGGCCGCGAGGCCGTTTCCGCCGGAGGGGTAGCGAGAAGAATTCCACCGAGAGCGGGCCCTCGTGCCGCCACTTCCGGCACATCCAGAATCCGCGGCCGGCCCAGCACCGGCTCCGCCAATTCCTCAAGCGGCAAGGGCGGCATCAACTGAGAACGCGGAAACTCAATGATCCTCGCCGGCTCCGCTGCTTCGTGGAAGGCCGGTGCAAATGATTCCGGAGCCACATTCACCACACTCTCCAGCGCCAGATTGTGGTGGACCCAGGACGCATCCGCCTGCGTTCCCCACGTCTCGGTGGACGCCGGCGGCGTCTCGAACGGCAGGTGAAGTGACGGATAGCGCGGTCCCTTCACCCGGCGCCGCGCCCGGTAATGGTTAACTCGCGCTGCCACCTCCTGCCGCCACCGATCGGGGTCTGGCTCCGACACCGGCGCCTCAGCCGTGGCCTCCACGTCTCCTCCGACGGCATCCGGTTGCTGGACCGCATCTTCCAGTGTGGAGCTCGGTGCTCCCACAGACACGGGCATGGGTTCGCCCGTCGCTTCTTCCTGCACCACGAACCGCGGCCCCGGTCCCTTCAGACTCGCTTCAAAACTCTGCTCACTGGTGTCGGGAGGTTCAGGATCTACGAGGCGCGCAGGGGCTCGGCCGGAACCGAATTCGTTCGCTTCATTCACCGGCGCACACCATCATTGGTCTCACATCGCAAGCAAGGCATAGGGGAACGTCGAAGACCTTCCGCTCACAGCGGCCCCTTCGCGCACCGCGGCACTTTGCCTGCCGGGTCAGCGCCGTGCTAACGTCACGCTGTCCCTTTGCAGGAAGCAGTCTCCGGCCCTGGGGCTCCTGACGCGCGATGAAGTTCCGCTTCCGAATCCTTATCACGCCGTTCCTGCTTTGTCATCTGCTCGCCGTGCCTTGCGTGGTGCGGGCGCAGACGCCAGCCACCAGCGGCGACGAGGAAGTCACGGTCTACGCCGTCGAGCAGGAGAAGGACGGCGCCCTCTTCACCCTGCGCGGCCGCGCCCAGGTCCGCTACCGCGGCTGGGTGCTCTACGCCGACGAAATTACGTACAACTCCGATAGCAATCTGGCCAACGCTGACGGTCACGTCGTTCTCGACGGCGGCTCCAATGACGAACACATTGTCGCCACCCACGCCAGCTACAACGTCAAAACTGAATTCGGGCGGTTCGAAAATGTGTCCGGCACCAGCGGCCTGCACCTGCGTAGCGCTCGCACCCAACTCATCTCGCCCAATCCCTTTGCCTTCACTGGCAAGCTCGTGGAGAAGAACGGGCCGGGCCAGTTCATTGTGCACAATGGCACGGTCACCTCCTGCGACCTGCCTCATCCCAAGTGGCAATTCGCCGCCGGCAAGACCGTCGTCAACGTGGATGGCAACGCGAGCATTTACAACTCCGTCTTCCGCGTCTTTGGCGTTCCCGTTCTCTACTTTCCCTTCGCCACCCACCCGGTGGAACGGGTACCGCGCCAGTCCGGCTTTCTGGTGCCGAACTTCGGCCACTCCTCGCGCAAGGGCACGGTGTTGGGCGAGGCTTTCTACTGGGCGCCAACTCGCAATTTCGACACCACCATCGGCGCCGAATACTACTCCGCGCGCGGCTGGGCCCAGCGTGGCTCCTTCCGTAGCCGTCCCAGTGAAACTTCTTTCCTTGATCTCAACTTCTTCGGCGTGCTCGACCGCGGCCTCCAGGGAACCAACTCCGACCAGGGTGGCCAGGATGTACATCTGAACGCGGAAGCGCTGCTCCCTCGTAATCTCCGTGGCGTCGCCAATATCGAGTACCTCAGCTCTTACGTCTTTCGCCTCGCCTTCAACGAGGTGTTCAGCCAGGTGGTGAATTCCGAGGTCAAGTCCACCGCGTTCCTCTCCGGCTCTGCCCGCGGCATCTACTACAACCTGCTCGCGGAACGCTACCAGAACTTCCAGACCACCAACCTTGGCGACGTCATCACCATCCTGCGGGCGCCCAGCGTACAAGTCACCGGAGTGGAACAAGCGCTCGCCTCGACGCCGTTACGGTGGTCGTTTGATGCTGCCGCCGAGGGCCTCTCCCGCAGCGAGCCCTCGTTCCGCACGGGCAGCTTGCTCGGCCGCTTCGACGCCTCCCCGCGCCTGGCGCTGCCTTTGCTCTGGCGGGGCTGGTCGCTCCGCCCGGAACTCGCGCTCCATGACACCCTCTACACGCAGAGGCTGACGCCCTCAGCCTCGGTCGGCTCCGCCGCCGATGCTCTCATCAACCGCTCCGCCGTCGAGGGCTCCGTCGAGTTGCGCCCGCCAGCTCTGGAGCGCATCTTCGCCAGCGAAGTCCTCGGACGAAAAATCAAGCACGTAATCGAGCCGCGCGTGACCTACCGCTATGTCACCGGCATCAACAATTTCGCCGATATTCTGCGCTTCGACTCTCGCGACATTCTCAGCAACACCCACGAAGTCGAATACGCTCTGGTCAATCGCGTCTACGCCCGCCGCCGCAACCAGGTTGCATCTGAAGACTGCGGCGACGAAGGCATACCCACCGCCAACGGTCTGGTTGCCGGCAAGCAATCCGTAATGCGCGCCCCCTGGCAGACGGAAGAAAAACGTTGCCCCAAGACACCGCCGGCACGCGAGATCATTCGCTGGGAATTAGCTCAGAAGTTTTTCCTTGACCCTGACTTTGGCGGTGCGCTGATGAACGGTCGCCGCAACGTGCTCACCGCCACCGCCAGCCTCACCGGCATCGCTTTTCTCACGTCACCGCGTCATCTTTCGCCCCTCATTTCCCGGCTCAAGCTCCAGACCAGCGCCCGCTCCGAAGCGGAATGGGCTTTCGACTACGACTTCCGCTCCGGACGGATCAACTCCAGTTCGGTCATCGTCGGCTACCACCTGGGCCGGGTCACGGTGGGCGGCAGCGATAACTACCTTCGCGTCCCCGGCGAAATCCTCCTCTCTACGCCCCTTCCCAGCCCACCCACCTTCCACCAGTTCCGGGTGCTGCTCGGCTATGGCAACCCCAGCAAGCGGGGCGTGAGCGCCGCCACCAACTTCGGCTTCGATTCCAACCGCGGCTTTCTGCAATACGCCGCCTCCCAGGTGGCCTACAACTGGGATTGCTGTGGCATCAACTTCGAATATCGCCGCTTCGCCCTGGGCTCGGTGCGCAACGAAAACCAGTATCGCTTCTCCTTCAACCTCGCCAACGTCGGCACTTTCGGCAACCTCCGCCGCCAGGAACGCCTGTTCTGAGAAACTAACTTTGCGAATGCCCACGTAGCGACGGCCACCCTCGGCCGTCAGCCGGAGCGCAAGCTCCGCAACGTTTCTCTCCGCGCTCTCTGCGTTTTAGGGCTTCTCCGGATGTCAACCCGTTTCAAGCTGAGAGCTGAAAGCTGTGAGCTGATAGCCCCCCCTGCTAAGATGTCCCCCATGCTGGTCGTCATTCCCTCCGCGCTCGAACAGCATTTGCGCTCCCTCGGACGCTTGCTGGTCGCCTACTCCGGCGGCGCCGACTCCGCCTATCTCGCGTGGGCAGCCCACCAGATCCTTGGCTCGAACCTGCTGGCGGTCATCGCCGACTCTCCCAGCCTGGCCCGCACTCAACTTGCTGACGCCATCGCCTTCGCCCAAGAGCAGCGCATCCCTCTGGAAATCCTGCCTACCGCCGAACTCGAGCGTCCCGAGTATGCCCGTAACGACGCTCAGCGCTGCTTCCACTGCAAGGATGAGCTCTTCACCGTGATGGAAGAGTTTCGCCGCGCTCGTGGCTTCGATTCGATTGCTTACGGCGTCAACGCCGACGATCAGGGCGATTTCCGACCTGGCCAGTTCGCTGCCCGCAATCACCACGTCGCCGCTCCGTTGCTGGACGCCGGTCTCACCAAACAGCAAATTCGCGACCTTGCCCGCACCGCCGGGCTGCGCATTTGGGACAAGCCTGCCTCCGCCTGCCTCGCCTCCCGCATCGAATACGGGCGCCCGGTTACGCCCGAAACCCTGCGTGCGGTCGAGCAGGGAGAAGATGCCATTCGCGCGCTTGGCTTCCGCCAGTTCCGCGTCCGTCATCACGGCGCCATTGCCCGCATTGAGATCAGTCGCGACGAGATGCCGCGCGCGCTCACCCCGGAGATGGCCGCCAGGTTCACTACCATCTTCAAGAGTCTGGGCTTCACTTATGTGACACTCGACCTGGAAGGCTTTCGCTCCGGTTCCATGAACGCCGTTCTCCCCCTCGACCACCTGACTGCGCCCGCCTCCCGGCCCTGAATCCCACCGGGCCTCGCAGGGCCATCAGGGCCGCATAGAATCAGGAGTCCACCCCTCTCCCCCGCTTCGCTGTGAGATAATCAGAGGGATTTCTTCATGCTCAGGCGGCTGCGAGTGACCCTTCTTCGACGTTCCCTGCTATTTTTGCTGCTGATTTGCCTCGGCTGTTCGGCGCAGTCCGCGTCTCCCGAGCTAACCCGCCGCATTGAGCGTCATGTCCGCGCCTACTACAGCCTGCCCGCCGATGTACAGGTACTGGTTGCGCCCCTGCAGCCCAGTGAATTCACGGGTTATGACGCCGTGGTGGTCACCATCACCAATGGCGCCAAGAGCCAGAACTATGATTTCCTCGTCTCCAAGGATGGCAAGACTCTCGCCCGCATGACCAAACTCGATCTCTCCACCGACCCCTACGCCGAGGTCATGAAGAAGCTCAGTTGGCAGGGTCGGCCCACGCGCGGGAACAAAGACGCCAAGGTGGTGGCCGTCAACTTCGACGACTTCCAGTGTCCCTACTGCTCGCGCCTGCACCAGACGCTTTTCCCGCAGATCTTGAACGAATACGGCGATCGTGTGCTCTTCGTCTATAAAGACTATCCGCTGGAAGAGATCCACCCCTGGGCAACGCGGGCGGCGATTGACGCCAACTGTCTGGCTGGACAATCCAACGACGCCTATTGGGGATTTGCCGACTTCATGCACGGCAACCAGCACGAATTAAACTCCGAGAAAGGCCGCGATGCCCAGCTGGCTAAAGTAGACCAGGCCACGCTGCTGGAAGCACAGAAGCGGAACCTCGATCTGGCCAGACTCCAGTCCTGTATCAAAGCCCAGGACGACGGCCAGGTAAAGGCTTCGATCCGGGAGGGCGACGCTTTGGGTGTGAATGCCACTCCGGCCATGTTTGTGAACGGTTTCAAAGTGGATGGCGCGCTTCCCATTGAGGAGTTGCGCAGCATACTGGACCGGGCCCTGGTGGATGCCGGCGTACAACCGCCGAAGCATCCAGCCAGTCCCGCGACCGCCGCGCCAGCCGCACGATAAGAAATGTCTATGCTCAGGATTCAGGAGGCTTCCTTGACCACTGCTCGACCGCAAATCTGGCTTCGCCGTTTTAGTGTATTGGCCCTTTCCCTCACCCTGGGCGTGCTCGCCGCTTGCAGCAGCGGCCCCGGAGGCGGCGATGTGATGGCCAAAGTGGACGGCCGCAAGATCCTTCGCACGGACGTCGAAAAGTATTACCAGAATCAGACGGCCGGCTCCGAGCAACAACCCGCCGGGGAGCAGGCCACCAGCCTGCGCCTGAGCATTTTGCGCGAGCTCATTGACAACGAAATCCTCATGCATCGCGCCGAAAAACTCGGCCTGCTCGCCACCGATGAAGACGTGGACCGCAAGCTGAGCGAAATCAAGTCGCCCTACACCGAAGAGCAGTTCACCCAGCGGCTGAAAGACAAGAAAATCTCGCTCGATGACTTCAAGCGTGACCTGCGCCGCTCGCTTACCGTGGAGAAAGTCCTGAATAAGGAAATCACTTCCAAGATCAGCGTTACCGACCAGGACATTACTTCCTACTACACCGCGCACAAAGCCGAGTTCAACGTCATCGAGCCGCAATACCGGCTGGGACAGATCTTCGTCACCGGCGTTCCCAATCCCCAGGTGCGCAATCTGAAGAATGACAAAGCGCAGAATGAGGCCGAGGCACGCAAGAAAATCCAGATGATCATGAACCGCCTGGACAGCGGCGAGGACTTTGCTTCCCTGGCGATGAACTATTCCGAAGACCCGGAAACCGCCGGCAATGGCGGCGATCTCGGCTTCACCCCGGAATCTGCGCTGCGCAATACCGACCCCGCCACGCGCGACATCGTGATGAAACTCAAACCCGGCGCGTATAGCCCGGTCATCACCGTCACCAATCCCGCCAACAAACAGGTGTTTGCCTTCCGCATCGTGCGCCTGCTGGCCAAGGAGCCGGCTGGCCAGCGCGACCTCAAAGACCCGCGCGTGCAGCAGACCATCCGCGAACAGCTTCGCGACCGCCGCGAACAGCTTCTGAAAGCGGCCTACTACGAAGTCGTCCGCGACCAGGCCCGGATTGAGAACTACCTCGCCCAACAGGTGCTGGAGAGTAATGGATCGAAGTAGCTGAGGGGAGCACAGGAATTTCTTGCTGCCTTCAGAATGGCAGCTCCTAAGGAAGTGTGGCAGTCGAAGCTAAGAGCGAGAAGCTGAGAGCGATCACTCCACAATCACCAGCGTCTCGCCTGCATTCACGTTCGCGCCTTCCGCAACCAGGATCCTCTGCACCGTTCCCGTCTTCGGCGCTTTCAATTCGTTCTGCATCTTCATCGCTTCCACCACAATCACGCCTTGACCCGCCTGTACTGCGCTCTGTTCGCGCACGAGCAGCCGAACCACCTTTCCCGGCATCGGCGCCACCAGCTTCTTTGAGCCTTGGGCGTCATCGCCACTGCGCTGGCGGCTGCGCAGGGAACGCGGATCGTGCAGTTCCACGCCGTAGCGTGCGCCCCTGACCCACAGGTGCAGATCGCTCGCCGTGAGCTCGCGCTTCACCTCGTACGAGATGCCGTCAATCAGCAGCGACAGGACGTTGTGCCGCGTCAGCACCGCATCCAGGCGAACCTCGCGCCCGTCCAGCCGGCAGTCCCAGCCGCCCGCCAACCGCACCAACTCCACCCGGTGCGCCTTCCCGTCAATGGTGACGTCGTAGGTCATGAAACAGCGCTCAGCTTTCAGCTTCTAGCTCTTAGCTGCTAGCTTCTACTGCCTTCCTTAGAATCTGTCATCCTGAGCGAAGCGAAGGAGCTCTGCAATTTGTCTACGACTGCCTCAATCCTTCCGCCCTTCCGATGCGCTTCCAGTTCGATAGTGAAGTTCCGTTTCCAGCCTTGCCGCTGACGTCGTTACCCGCCGACTCCAGCGCCGCAAACAAGCCCGCGGCGATCGCAGCAATTTCCGCGCCCTGCTCATGGCCTGCCGCGTGCGGCTTCTTCTGCGCCAGCAAGCGATCCAGGTAACCAGTGTCCAGTTTGCCGGCCTCAAAATCCGGGTCGCTGAGAATCCGCCGGAAGAGCGAGATGTTCGTCTTAATTCCCGCCACAAAGTATTCCTCGAGCGCGCGCCGCAAGCGCATCGTCGCCTGCCGCCGGTCGCTGCCGTAGCCCACCAGCTTCGCCATCAGCGGATCGTAATCAATCGGCACCACCCAGCCTTCGTAGCTGCCGCTGTCGTGGCGAATTCCCGGCCCGGCCGGCGGCACCAGCAGCGTAATCTTCCCCGGGCTGGGGAAAAAATTGTTGTCTGGGTCCTCGGCGTAAATGCGGCACTCGATGGCATGCCCGCGCAGACTCACATCCTCTTGCTTGAACGGCAGCGTTTCCCCGGCCGCGATGTGCAATTGCAAATGCACCAGGTCGAGGCCGGTGATCAGCTCGGTCACCGGATGCTCCACCTGTAGACGTGTGTTCATCTCCAGGAAGTAAAAGTTCTTCTGCTGGTCTACCAGGAACTCAACCGTACCCGCGTTAGTGTAACCCGCAGCCCGGGCCACGCGCACGGCGACTTCGCCCATGCGGCGGCGCATCTCCAGGTCCACCAGCGGCGAAGGCGCCTCCTCCAGCACCTTCTGGTGCCGTCGCTGGATGGAGCACTCGCGTTCGCCGAGATACACCGTGTTGCCGTGCTCATCCGCCAGCACCTGCATCTCGATGTGCCGCGGGTTCACAATGGCCTTCTCGATGTAGACCTCATCATCGGCAAACGCGCGTGCCGCCTCGCTCTTTGCCGACTCCAGCGCCGAGCGTAGCTCCGACGGCTCGTGCACCAGGCGCATACCCTTGCCGCCTCCGCCCGCTGCCGCCTTCAGCATTACCGGATAGCCAATCTGCCGCGCCACCTGCTCGGCTTCTTCGGCGGATTTCAAGCCGCACAACGAGCCCGGCACAAAGGGCACGCCCGCCTTCTCCATCGCCCGGCGCGCGCCGGTCTTCGAGCCCATCATCTCCATCGCTTCTGGCGTGGGCCCAATGAACTTCACACCTGCTTCGCGGCAGGCGCGGGCAAACTTCGGATTTTCAGAGAGAAAGCCGTATCCAGGATGGATGGCATCGGCGCCCGCGTGTTTCGCGACGGCGAGAATGTTCTCGATGTTCAAATACGA
>JBGQDM010000073.1:0-16254 GCA_041495845.1 Terriglobia bacterium
AACCGAAGGCCCTTTCGGAGATCACACAGGCTTCTACTCGTTGGAGGATCTTTATCCCGTTTTTCACCTTAGTTGCATCACGCATCGCAAAGACCCGATCTACTCCACCACGATCGTGGGCAAGCCGCCGATGGAAGATGGGTGGATGGGTAAGGCGGTCGAGCGCATCTTTCTTCCGCTCATGAGGCTTACCATCCCTGAGATTGTCGACATCAACCTTCCCATTGAAGGTGTTTTCCATAACCTGATGATCGTTTCGATCAAGAAGTCCTATCCGGGGCAGGCGCGCAAGGTGATGAACGCCATTTGGTCGCTCGGCCAGGCAATGTTTACCAAGTGCATTATCGTGGTGGATGAAGACGTGGACGTGCAGAACATCGCTGACGTGACGCTGCGGGTGGCCAACCACATCGATCCGGAACGTGACATCCAGTTCACGCTGGGCCCCATCGATTCGCTCGATCACGCCTCCCGCCAGCCCAACTACGGCTCCAAGATGGGCATTGATGCCACGCGCAAATGGTCGAGTGAGGGCTTCACACGCCCTTGGCCCGACGAAATCAAGATGGACGCCGCCACCAAAGCGCTGGTGGACAAGAAGTGGAAAGAGTTGGGGTTGGACTAGCTCGCCGGTTCTTCCGGCAGCGCTTCCTCTTTCGCTTCCGGACGAAGCAAAGGAAACAAAATCACATCGCGGATGGTGTGCGAGTCGGTTAGCAGCATACACAGGCGGTCCACACCCACGCCAACGCCCCCGGTAGGCGGCAACCCGTAAGCCAGCGCGCGAATGTAATCTTCGTCCATCTGATGCGCTTCTTCGTCACCGCGGGCGCGTTCCTGCAACTGCATTTCAAACCGCCGCCGCTGGTCTTCAGGATCGTTGAGCTCACTGAAGCCGTTAGAAATCTCCATTTGCCCGGCAAAAATCTCAAAACGCTCGACCCAATCGGGCTCGTCCGCTTTCTGCTTGGAGAGCGGCGAGATCGCCAGAGGGAGTTCGTAGATCACGGTCGGCTGCAGGAGATGCTCTTCGGCCACCGCCTCAAAAAGGTTGGCAATGCTCTTTCCCGCGGGCTCGTTCGGGTTGTAGGGCATATGCGCATGGGCGCTGTTAAAACGCGAAATCAGCTTGCCCACAGCCTCGTGCGAGCCGAAATCAGCCATCTCCGGCTTGGCCCCCGCGGCTTCCGGCCAGAACTGAATGATGGCCTCGCGCATGGTCATCCGCTTCCAGTTCGCCAACGCGAAGTCAATTTCCTGATCGCCCCACTTGGCGCGGGTGCTGCCGTTTACGTCGCGCGCGGCTTGCTCGATCAACTCCATGGTCAATTGCATTACGTCGCGAAAGTCAGCGTAGGCCTGATAAAACTCCAGCATGGTGAACTCAGGGTTCCAGCGCCAGCCCAGACCTTCGTTCCGGAAGCTGCGATTGATTTCATAGACACGGTCGAATCCGCCCACCGTCAGCCGCTTCAGATACAACTCCGGCGCAATGCGCAGATACAAGTCCATATCGAGCGCGTTGTGGTGCGTGACAAACGGTCGCGCTACCGCTCCGCCCGGGATCGCCTGCATCATCGGCGTTTCCACTTCCAGAAAGCCGCGTCCATCCAGCGACCGCCGCAACGACTGCACCAGCCGGCTGCGCTTGACGAAGACCTCCCGCACCTCGGGATTCATGATGAGATCGAGATAGCGCTGCCGATAGCGGAGTTCCACATCGGTGAGCCCGTGCCACTTCTCCGGCAGGGGCAGCAAATCTTTGGCCAGGAAGGTCAACGCATCCACGTGCACGCTCAACTCGCCCGTGCGCGTGCGAAACAAATATCCGGCGACGCCGACATGATCACCGAGGTCGAGCAGCTTGTAGAGGTCGAAGCCCTGCTCCCCGACCGCATCTTTCTTGACGTAGATCTGCAGGCGCTGTCCACCTTGTTGCAGGTGCGCGAAGCCGGCCTTGCCCATCAACCGGATGGCGACAATGCGACCAGCCAGCCGCACCGGGATACGTTGGGCCTCAAGCTCCTCCGCCAACTTCCCGCTGTAATCCGCGAGAATCTGCGGCACCTGGTGTGTGGATTCATAGCGCGTGGGATAGGGGCGCTGGCCCAGCGCTTCCAACTGGCGGAGTTTCGCCAGCCGCAGCTCGTAGATTTTTTCGTCGAGTGCCAAGCCAGTGATTATAACCAACTACCGTTGTCCAGTTTGCGGATCACAGCTCCGGGTGACGTTTGCCGGTTGCTGGGCGCGCTGGCTCGCGCTAGGATGGTGCGCTCCAGAGATTCAGCGGGAGAGGGCGAGTCCACTCGCGATGCCACAAAACTACGTACCCATCTTTATCTTCGTCGCCATCATCGCGGTTCTGATCCCGCTCACCTTGCTGCTGTTCAAGTTGGTCCGTCCTGACCATCCCACCCCCGCCAAGCTCATGCCGTACGAGTGCGGCATTGATCCGGTGGGCGATTCGCGCGGCCGCTACACCGTCCGCTACTACCTGATCGCGATTCTTTTCGTGGTGTTCGATGTGGAAACGATTTTCCTGTTTCCCTGGGCGGTGCAGTTCAAGGCGCTGGGCTGGTTTGGTTTGCTGGAGACGCTGATTTTCCTCGCGATTCTGGTGGCCGGTTACGTCTGGATTTGGAAAAATGGCGCGCTCGAGTGGGTTTGAAGGGGTGGTGATGAGCATCACGGCCGCGAGTGCTCAACCCCGCGTTGACACTCGCGCATTGCGGCTGGTACTTAAAGAAGCGTTCCAGGTTGGCTTGGAGCTTCGGGAAAGATAGGTTTTGCGTCATGCCGGAAGAAGACAAACCCGTCGCACCGCCTTCGCCGCCTGGCGCTGGCCAATCGGGGGAGACTCCGGCCGCGGCCGCACCGCCCGCTCCACCGAAGCCCGCGGCGCCAGCGAAGCCACCTGGCCCCGCTCCCGTGCCCTGGGAATCAGAACTGGTCACTCGCCTGAAGCTGCAGTACGGGTCGGCCGTCGCAGAAGCCAGCACGTACGCTGGCCAGCACTATCTGGTGGTGGAAAAGCCCATCCTGCACGATCTTCTGGAAATCTTGCGCGATCAGGATGGCTACGATTACTGCGTGGATGTCACCGCAGTACACGATCCCAAGCGCGAGCAGCCGTTTGCGCTGGTCTACATTCTGTATTCCTTTGCCCACAACACGCGCGTCCGAGTGAAGACCTGGATTCGCGACGGCGAGTCCGCGCCAACCGTGACCGATTTGTGGCCCACCGCCAACTGGCTGGAGCGTGAGGTTTACGATATGTTCGGCATCCGCTTTGACGGCCATCCCGACCTGAAGCGGATTCTGCTGCCCGACGGCTGGAAGGGCCATCCGCTGCGGAAGGACCACAGCATCCTGCAACAGGACAACGAGTGGGTGCAGATCAACCTGGGGATCGAAAGCGGCCAATGAACGACGAAAAGACCGCCAGAGTGCTCGCTCCCTTGCCGCCGGAAACCGCTGCTCCGAATACGTTTCTTGATTCCAACGAGCTCATCATCAACATGGGGCCGCAGCATCCGGCCACGCACGGCGTCCTGCGCGTGATTCTGCGACTGGACGGAGAAAAAGTCCTCGGCCTCGAATGTGTCATCGGTTATCTGCATCGTGGCGTGGAGAAGATCGCCGAGAACCGCACCTACGCCATGTTCAACCCTTACGTGGACCGCATGGATTACGTCGCGGCGGTCTCCAACGGTCTGGGCTACTGCGAGGCGGTGGAGAAGCTGATGCATGCCGAAGCACCGCCGCGGGCGAAATACATTCGCGTGATCCTGACCGAACTCAATCGGATCGCCAGCCACCAGCTCTGGCTGGGAACGCACGCCCTCGACATTGGCGCGGTCACGCCGCTCTTCTACACCTTCCGCGACCGGGAAGAGGTCCTGAAAATCTTCGAGAAATATTGTGGCGCGCGCCTGACCACGCATGCCTTCCGCATCGGCGGCTGCCTGTACGAGACCTACGACGGTTTCGAAAAAGAGGTACGCAAGTTCTGCGACTTCGTGGATCCGAAGATTGACGAATACGAAGAGTTGCTGACCACGAACCGCATTTGGGTGGAGCGCACGCGTGGCGTCGGCGTCATCTCCGGCAAAGACTGCATTGCGCTGGGCGTGACCGGCCCAGTGCTGCGCGCGAGCGGAGTGCAATGGGATTTGCGCAAAGCCCAGCCCTACTCCGCCTATCCTGACTTCGAGTTCGATATCCCTACCGGCCAGCGAGGTGATACTTACGACCGGTACCTGGTGCGGATGGCGGAGATGCGGCAGTCCATCCGCATCATCCGGCAGGCGGTGGAGCGCATTCCCGAAGGCCCCATCATGGCCAAGATTCCCAAGGTCATCAAGCCGCCGGTGGGCGAGGTCTATCACTCCATTGAAGCGCCGAAGGGCGAACTCGGATACTTCATTGTGAGCGACGGCACCACCCAGCCGTATCGGTTGCGCGTGCGGCCGCCGTCGTTCGTGAATCTGCAGGCGCTGGAGTTGATGGTGAAAGGACAGTTGGTGGCCGACGTGGTCGCAGTCATCGGCACGCTGGACATCGTTCTGGGAGAGATTGACCGCTGATGCTCGACTACATCACCAATTATTTGGGCAGTCAGGTCACTCCGGGCCAGGCCGGCAACGTCTTCTGGATCACCGTCTACATCCTGGTGATCTTCGCGGGTGTGTCGGTTGCCGTCATTGCCATGAACTGGCTGGAGCGCAAGATCATGGCCCACATGCAAGTGCGGCTGGGGCCGATGCGGGTTGGCCCGCACGGCTTGCTGCAGCCTATTGCCGACGCACTCAAGCTCCTGCTGAAAGAAGATCTCATGCCGGAGAATGCCGATGCGCTCACCTACCGGCTGGCTCCACTGCTGATCGTCATCGTCGCTTTCACCACCTTCATCGTGATCCCGTTCGGCCCCACGCATGCCGTTACCGACATGAATATTGGTCTGCTATTCATGCTGGGAGTTTCTTCCATGTCGGTGCTCGGCATTGTGATGGCCGGTTGGTCGTCGAACTCGCACTACCCGCTGATCGGAGCGCTGCGTTCCAGTGCGCAGATGATTTCCTATGAAGTGGCCATGGGAATGGCCGTGCTGACCGCGGTAGTGATGACCAGCCTGCACGGGATGGGACCGTACGGCGTCGGGGGCGCCAACACTTCAGGCACGGGCACGCTTAGCATGATTGGCATCGTCGATGCGCAGGCTGACCAGCAGGTCTGGTTTGTCTTCAAGTTTTTTCCGTTGGGGCTGATCGCGTTTGTGATTTTTGCCATCGCCATGATTGCCGAGACCAACCGCGCACCGTTTGACTTGCCCGAGGCCGAGTCCGAACTCACAGCCGGCTTCCATACCGAGTACAGCGGGTTTCGCTGGTCGCTCTTCTTTCTTGCCGAATACGCCGCCATGATCGCCGTGTCTTCGGTCGCAGTTACGCTCTGGCTGGGCGGGTGGCTGCGTCCATTTCCAAACATTCATGGGCCCCAGATCAACCTTCCTGGTTTCTGGGTGCAAGCAGCGCCGCAGGCGGGCTTGGTCGATCTTCTATTCTCCTTCGCCCCCGCGCTGACGTTTCTGGCGCTCGCGGGCTTGAGCTTTCGAGCCATGGTGCGCATGCCGCGGCATCCATCGTTCAAGGTGCAAACCATGGGCCTCGGCGGTTTTGGCGCCGTGCTGGCCCTGGTGGGACTGCTGCTTCTCGTGCCGCCTGTGCGCAACCGGGCTCAGGACATCTTCTGGTTCGTGGCCAAGGTCTCGGTGTCCATGTACCTCTACATCTGGTACCGCTCCACTTTTCCTCGGTACCGCTTCGATCAACTCATGAAAGTCGGCTGGAAGATTCTTCTGCCGGTGAGTCTGGGCGTGTTGATCGCGACCGCCGTAACTGGCGTGACCCTCGGAGGCTGGCACTGAGATGACTCCCGTGGCCACAACATTCTTCTTCTATCTGCTCTCGGGTGCAGCCCTGCTGGGCGGTGTGCTGGTGATTACCCGCCGCAATCCCGTACATTCCGCCCTGTCTCTGATCATGACCTTGCTCTCGATTGCAGGCCTTTACCTCATGCTCTACGCGCCGTTTGTTGCTGGCGTGCAGATCATTCTTTACGTTGGCGGCATCATGGTGCTCTTCCTCTTCGTCATCATGCTAATCAACATCGAGCAGGCCAGCCGCGAAGAGCGGTTTAGCAAGCAGTGGCCGGTGGGAATTCTAGCGGCGGCAGCGCTTGGCGTGTTGTTTGTCAGCGTCTTTTTCAAGGGCCGCTCGGTGTTGCCCACGCAGTTGCTCGTGCTGCCGGAAGAGCACAACACCCAGCAGATCGCGGTTTTGCTCTACAGCGATTACATGCTGGCGTTTGAAATTGCCTCGCTGTTGCTGCTGGTGGCGATGATTGGTGCGGTGGTCATGGCCAAGAAAAGGACGACCACGCCATGACGCCGATTACCACGCTGCATTACCTGGTGCTGGCCGCGGCGCTCTTCGTGCTCGGCGTGATCGGTGTGCTCACTCGCCGCAACGTCATCATCATCCTCATGTCCATTGAGCTGATCTTGAACGCCGTGAACCTGAATCTGGTCGCGTTCTCCCGGCTCTACGGCCTGCAAGGGCAGGTGTTTTCCATTTTTGTGATTGCCGACGCTGCCGCGGAAGCCGCCGTGGCTTTCGGCATTCTGATCGCGTTCTTCCGCAACAAAGAGACTGTAAACGTGGACGAAATTGATTTGCTGAAATGGTAAGGACAGCGTTGGCGTTGAGAGCTGAAAACTGAATGTTCTTTCTTGATCACATCTGGATGGTTCCGCTGCTCCCGGCCCTCGGCGCAGCCTGCATGTTCTTTTTTGGCCGCGGTGCAACCAAACGCACCGTTAACGTCATTTGCGTCGGCGCGGTGGTCCTGGCGTTCTTGTTTTCCTGTGGTGCCGTTCTGCAGCTGAATGAGTGGTCCGTGCAGCACCCGGGCACGGGTTTCGAAAAGACGCTCTACACCTGGCTGGGTAGCGACACCGGGCGCCTCACTTACAGCAACGCCAACCGCGGACAATCCGAATTCAAAGCCGACGTCGGCTTCCTGCTCGATCCGCTCTCCGCCATCTGGCTGCTTTTCGTCACCGGCGTGGGCATGCTGATCCACATCTACTCGATGGGGTACATGGCGCACGAAGGCGGCTACTACCGCTTCTTCGGCTACCTCAATCTGTTCATGTTTTCCATGTTGGTACTGATTCTGGGGAACAACTACGCGCTCATGTTTGTGGGTTGGGAGGGCGTGGGACTTTGTTCTTACCTGCTGATTGGTTTCTATTTCCAGCGCAAGTCGGCCAGTGACGCGGCCAACAAAGCGTTCATCACCAACCGCATCGGCGATGCCGGTTTCCTGCTCGGCTTGTTCGCCATCGCGGGGCATTTCGGTTCCATCCAGTTCACGGCGGTGACCGCGCTGGCGCGTAGCGGCCAGTATCATAGTGGCGACGCGGTCATTACGCTGGCGACTATCTGCCTCTTCATCGGCGCTTGCGGCAAGTCGGCGCAGCTTCCGTTGTACGTTTGGTTGCCGGATGCGATGGAGGGCCCGACCCCCGTTTCCGCGCTCATCCACGCCGCCACCATGGTCACGGCGGGCGTTTACATGGTGGCGCGCTCCAATGCGCTCTTTGTCCTCGCGCCTGCTTCCATGAAGGTGGTCGCCATTGTGGGCGCGCTGACCGCCATTTTTGCGGCTTCCATCGGCTTGGTGCAGAACGACATCAAGCGCGTGCTGGCCTACTCCACTATTTCTCAACTTGGCTACATGTTCATGGCGCTCGGCGTGGGAGCATTTGCCGCCGGCGTGTTTCACGTCTTCACTCATGCGTTCTTCAAAGCGTTGCTGTTTCTCGGGGCGGGTTCGGTGATTCACGCGCTCAGCGGGGAACAGGATTTTCGCCGCATGGGCGGGCTCGCCAAAGTGATTCCCGTTACCTACCGCACCATGCTCATCGCCACTCTGGCCATCGCCGGCATTCCTCCGCTGGCTGGGTTTGTTTCCAAGGACGAAATTCTCTGGCAGGCGTGGTCGGCGCACGGCGGCGCTTTTCGCAGTCTCTGGCTGCTCGCCTTCTTCACTGCCCTGATGACCGCCTTCTACATGTTCCGGCTCATCTGTCTGACGTTTTACGGGCAGCCGCGCATGAGCCCTGAAGTCGAAGACCACGTCCACGAATCGCCACGCTCCATGACCCTCCCACTCATTGTGCTGGCATTCTTTTCGGTGACGGCCGGGTTCCTAGGATGGCCGCACAGTCTGGGTGGTTCGAACGCCTTTGAGCGCTATCTCTCGCCCGTGTTCGCGAACGCAGCCGTTGCGGAAGCTCCCGAAGAAACCTCGCGTTCGCTGGAGTGGGGCCTGATGGCGCTCTCCGTGGCCGCCGCCGCCGCCGGATTTGGCCTCGCCCGCCGCGCCTACGGGCAAGCCGACAAGGGTTACGCCGAGCCGATCGCCGCCGCCGCTCCGCCGGTTTACCAGGTGCTCTACAACAAATATTTTGTGGATGAAGGCTACGACTACATTTTTACTGGCCGCCGCAAGCTGGGCCCGCTGCGCTTCGGCGCCATGGGTGCGGGAGAAGCCTCGTCGTGGGTGGACACCAACGTGATTGACGGCGCGGTGAACGCCGCCGGCTGGATGACGCGAGCCACCGCATCCCTCTCCAAGTGGTGGGACAAGTGGATTATTGATGGCGTTGGTGTGAATGGGCCGGCCCTGCTGGTGCGCGCTTTGTCGTATCCGGCGCGTTTGGTGCAATGGGGCCTGGTGCAGTGGTATGCGCTGGTGATGGTGGTGGGACTGACCGGATTCATCTGGTACTACGCATTTCGATGAAGTTTCGATGAAGTGAGGATGCGTGGGCTGCGGCCCGCGCTACGGACGGGACATGCGCGAACACATACTATCGATCATTCTCTTTTTGCCGTTGGCGGGCGCGGCCCTGCTGCTGTTTGTTCCGCGCGATAACAAGCACGTCATTCGCGTGCTGGCCAACGCCTTTGCGCTGGCGGGATTCCTCGTCTCGCTGCCGCTGGTGCCCTGGTTCTGGGTGCAGCGCTTCCAACCCGGCTTCAAGTTCGTCGAAGGCGTGCCCGGCACCTGGATTCCCACCATCGGCGCTGGTTACATGCTCGGCATCGACGGCATTTCTTTCCTGCTCATCATGCTGACCACGCTGCTCGGCTGGATTTCCATCCTTTCCTCCTGGAACGCCATCCAGGAGCGGGTCAAGGAATACTACATCTGGTTTCTCATCCTGCAGACGGGCATGCTCGGCGTATTCATGGCGCTCGATTTCTTCCTCTTTTTTGTGTTCTGGGAAGCCATGCTCGTGCCCATGTATCTCCTCATCGGCATCTGGGGAGGCCCACGCAAACTGTACGCTGCCATCAAGTTTTTCCTCTACACGCTGCTCGGCTCGGTCCTGATGCTGCTCGGGATTCTGTTTCTCTACTTCCATCATTTCCGCGCCACCGGCGTCTACACGTTCAGCATCCCGGAACTGTACAAGACCGCCCCCAATATCGAATTCCAGAGCGCGATCTGGCTTTTTCTTGCTTTCTTCGTCGCTTTCGCCATCAAGGTGCCAATGTTCCCCTTTCACACCTGGCTGCCGGATGCGCATGTGGAAGCTCCGACTGCCGGTTCCGTAATTCTGGCGGGTGTTCTGCTGAAAATGGGGACGTACGGCTTCCTCCGCTTCTCGCTGCCCCTTTTCCCCGGCGTGGTCATGCATCCCAAGGTCCGCGCGTGGATGGTTGGCCTTTCCATTGTCGGCATTATTTACGGCGCGCTCGTCTCGCTCATGCAGAAGGACATGAAAAAGCTGGTGGCCTATTCTTCGGTCAGCCACCTCGGCTTCTGCACGCTGGGGATCTTCGCGGTGAATTCGCTGGGCATCACCGGCTCGGTGATTCAGCAGGTCAATCATGGCATCTCGACGGGAGCGCTCTTCCTTATCGTGGGCATCCTCTACGAGCGGCGCCACACCCGCGAAATCGCCGAATACGGTGGCATCTCCAGCGTCATGCCCGTCTACGCCACCATCACCATGATCATGTTTCTCTCGTCTATGGGTCTGCCGCTGCTCAACGGTTTCATCGGTGAGTTCACCATCCTGCAGGGCGCGTGGATCGAGAGCAGGCTGTGGGCCGGCCTCAGCGTGATCGGCGTGATTCTGGCGGCCGCCTATCTGCTGTGGCTCTACCAGCGCGTTTTCTTCGGCGTGGTCAATAATCCGAAAAACGAAAAGCTGCATGACCTGTCGCCGCGCGAAGTGCTCTGTTTTGCGCCCCTGGTCGTGTTGGCCTTCGCCATCGGCCTCTATCCCAAGCCGCTGTTCCAGATTCTCGAACAGCCAGTCAATCAGTTGGTACAGACGGTACGCCCAGGACAAGTCAACGGGCAGGTGCATGCGCAAACGGCAGTCCCATCTGCCGCACCGGGGAGGACAGGGAACTGATGCCCCTGACTCTCTCCCAGATGTTTACGCCCACGGACTACTTCGTGGCCCTGCCCATGATCATGCTCACGCTCTTTGCGTTGGGCATTCTGTTGATTGATCTCATCGTTCCGGACGACTGGAAATGGACCAACGCCGTGACTGCCCTCGCGGGCATCGGATTTTCAGCCTACTCGGTTTTCCAGATCCAGCGAACTTTTGTCCAGGTGGGGCCGAATTTTCCCGGGCAGCCCGGCTTGCGCAACGCCCTCTTCGTAGATCGCCCGGCAATTTATTTCTTCTACCTGTTTCTAGGTGGCGCTGCCATCGCCATTCTCATGTCGGTTCGCTATCTTGAGACCGAACGCGAGCATCGCGGGGAGTACTACGCGCTGCTCCTGCTTTCCGTGGTGGGCATGATGTGCATGGCTGCTGGTGCCGACATTGTTCTCATTTTCATCGGCCTTGAACTCATGGCCATCTCCACTTACGTGCTCGTCGGCTTCTTGCGCCGCGACCGCCGTTCCAACGAAGCTGCACTCAAATACCTTCTCCTCGGAGCGTTTTCTTCCGGCATCTTCGCCTATGGACTTTCGCTGTTTTACGGCGTGACCGGCAGCACCAACCTGCTGGACATTCGGCGCCATCTGACGCAACAGATGCTCTACAGTTCCGGGCATCCCGACGCGGTCACCATCGTTGCCCTGCTCACCGTGATGGTGGGACTGTTGTTCAAGATTGCCGCCGTCCCCTTTCACCAGTGGGCGCCAGACGCTTACGAAGGCGCACCCACCAGCATTACCGCCTTCATGTCAGTTGCCGTGAAGGCCGCGGCCTGGGCCATGTTACTGCGTTTGCTGCTCGGCGGCATGACGCCGCTTCGCCCGCTGTATGTGCCCGTCATCATCTTCGCCTCGCTGGCCACCATGACCGGCGCCAACCTGGCCGCCATCACCCAATCGAACCTCAAACGCCTGCTGGCGTATTCCTCCATCGCGCATGTCGGCTACATGCTGCTCGGACTCGTCGCCGGCACGCCGCAGTTCCAGAGTGCGGAAGGAATCAAGGGCATCCTCATCTACCTGTTGGTGTACACCTTCATGAATCTCGGTGCCTTCGGCGTGGTCGCTTCGCTCCGTCGTCGCGAGATTATTGGCGATGAAATCGACGATATCGCCGGTCTCATGTCGCGCGCGCCCATCGAAGCCACACTCATGCTGTTGTTCCTGCTTTCGCTGGCCGGGATTCCGCCGCTCGCCGGCTTCTGGGGGAAGTACTTTATTTTTCTCAGCCTGATTCAGACTGGGCATTACTGGCTGGCAGGAGCGGCCGTGCTCTACTCGGTCGTCGGCCTTTACTACTACATGCGCATCGCCAACGCCATGCTGGTGCGCGAGCCCGCCGAACGCGAACCCGTGCGACTCGGTTTTGGGAACGCCGCTGCGCTGGGCCTGACCGCGCTGGCGACGCTCTGGATCGGCATTTTTCCCAACGCTTCCATCCGCTTCGTCAATTGGGTGCTGAATCTCGACCGCACCGGCCCCTTGATCAGCTGGCTGCGCTAGGGAAGGTTTCCTCTGCGCCCTCTGCGGAAGTTCTCCGCGTACTCTGCGTTGTATGGTCTTCGTAGAGCCTCGACAATCTTGTTCCAAAGCGCGATGATGAATTCCTGTCCATGGACAACTCCGCCAAAGAGCAGGAACGCAGCTTCCTTCGCAGTCTGGCACGCTACAGCCAAGTCGGACTGGCGCTGCCAGCCGCCACCGTTGCCGGCTACCTGCTTGGCCTGCTTGCCGATCATTTCTTTCATACGACCTGGCTTTACTTCGTTGGGCTCCTGCTCGGGATCGTCGCTGGCTTTGTCGAGTTGATTCGCACTGCGCTGTCTGTTTCCAACGAGGAGCAAGGCGGCAGCGAGCCGAAGAAGGACGAACCGGGAAAGGGTCGCTAACGACGCATGGATTCCGAAGCATCCAGCCCCGTTACCATCCCGCCCGACCCGGCTGCCGAGAAATTTTACGGCGGTGCGCTACGTCGAATCCAGGGCTTGATGCCGGTGTTAGGCGTGCTGTTCGGGGCCGCAGCGTGGCGCTGGTTTGGCTTGCCCGCCGCTCTGGGTTTTGCCGTCGGTGGCGCCATCGCGTATCTCAATTTCATCTGGCTGGAACGTGTGGTCTCCGCTTTTGCCGACGCACTTACGGCGGCAACGCCACGTGCATCGCGGCCTTGGGTGGTGGCCCGTTTCCTGGGCCGCTACTTTTTGATCGCCCTCGGCGCCTATGCTATATTCAAAAGTTATCCTGCCAGCTTGGGCGGGCTTCTGGTGGGCCTGCTGTTGCCCGTTCCAGCAATCGCCTGCGAGGCTGTGTATGAGGCGTACGCGGCCTTGCGCCGCAACCTCTGATCGAACGGACAACTGAGACTTTGTCGCATGCCTGAACAACTCTGGCTCACTGAACTCTGCAACCGCGTCCTGGGCGGCGCGGCCGCTTCGTTGTTGCATCTCGCTGGCATTGCGCCGCGCAATCCACAGGCTCCCATCACGAACGGCGTGGCGCTTGAGTTGCTTATCGTTGTCCTTCTCGTCCTGACCTTCTTGCTGGTCCGTTCGCGCCTGTCGGTCGATCGGCCGGGCGCGCTGCAACACCTCTTCGAGGGTGCTGAGGGATTTGTCGGCCAACAGGCGCACGAGATGATCGGCCACGGCAGCGAGCGCTTCGTGTCTTTCTTAACTGCGCTCGGATTTTTTATTCTCTCCTGCAATTTGATTGGGCTGATTCCCGGTTTTGAGTCGCCGACCGCCGAGCCTGCCGTGCCTTTGGGCTGTGCCCTGGTGGCTTGGTTTTACTACCAGACGCAGGGCTTCCGCCATGCCGGGCCCAAGTACTTGCTGCACTTTCTCGGTCCCGTGTGGTGGCTGGCCTGGCTGATGCTGCCGATCGAGTTGATCAGCCACCTTGCGCGCATGATGTCGCTCACCATCCGCTTGTTTGCCAACATGTTTGCCGGCGACATGGTCACTCTGGTCTTTTTCTCGCTGGTGCCGCTTGGCGTCCCGGTGATCTTTCTCGGACTGCACATCGGTGTCTCGTTCCTGCAGACTTACATTTTTTTGTTGTTGACCATGGTTTACCTGGCCGGAGCAGTGGCCGAAGAGCACTAGAGAGTTTTCGCCGTTTAGCGTGAGGGCGTCAGCACGGTGAACGTCAACCACCCACTGGCGGCAATTCCTAAAAGGAGAAACACGATGAGCAAGACGACAATGCTGTTCCTTCTCGCGTCGCTGGTTTTTGCGATGCCCGCTTTCGCGCAGGGAGGCCAAGCCGCTTCCGGAACCAACTGGGCCGTGGCAGCCGCCTGCATCGGCATGGCCATTGCCTCCGGCCTGTGCGGCCTCGGTCAGGGACGTGCCACGGGCTCCGCTGCTGAGGCCCTGGCTCGCAATCCTGCTGCCCGCCCCGGCATCCAGTTTGCCCTCATTCTCGGTCTCGCGCTGATTGAGTCGCTGGCGCTTTACACCCTGGTGATCATCTTCGCGAAGGTGAAGTAGGAGTGCGGAGGCGCCCCGCCTCCTGGGTGTTTTGTTCTTTTGGAAAATGAAAGGCCCCTGCGGAATGCAGGGGCCTTTTCATATTTCAGTCGGCTCGCGCTCAGGTCTTGCGGGTGCCGTCCCACTCCTTACCCTTAATATCCGGCGCCTTCTCCAGGTTGTCCAGCAGGAGGCGGCGCAGCCGGTAGCGGCTGTCCAGGTCGGTGTGCACGATTTCATAGCCGAACTCATGCTGCTTAGCGCGGCGCAGCAAAACTTGTGACCGGAAGTGACGCATGCCCACGGAAAACTCCAGGTTGCCTTCGGAGCCCACGCGCAGGTTTTCTTCTTTGGTCGCCAATCCGCCGCCCAGACTCATTTCGCGGACCACAATGCGGCATTTCCCCCAAGAGCTGCTCAAGGTCGCGTTCACCGGCTTGGCCAGCAAGAAACGCTCATAACGCCGCTGCCGCACCCACGGACATGCCGGGGCGGGATCGAGCGGTGCCAGCGCCAGTTCGGCCGTGTCCAGCCCGCTTTCGGACATCACCTGACTGCTGTAGCGCGGATCAATCTTGACCAGGGCCTGCGCCGCCACCACGCGCAGTTCGCGGTGTTGGATCCACTTGAACCTCTTGCGCGCTTCCAGCAGCGCCCGAATCACCCCGATCGCTTCCGTTTCCCGCATGCGACCAAGAGATTCAATCGCTTTCACCTGCAGCAATGCCGAACGGCCGGGTGTGTCGCCCGCCTGCGCCATCACAATCAGAGGCGCGGACGCAGTGCGGTCGCCGCTCATGCCGATTTCGTCGACCGCCTGGGGAATCACCAGCGGATCGAGTAATTCGAGTAATTCGAGCAGCGTGCGCCCGCGGTCCACCGCCGCGCCATACGCAATCTGCCGTACCACCACATCGTGGTAGAAACGGTTGAATTCCTTCAGTCGCACCGGCAGCAGTTCGAGCAGGCAGGGCACGTCCAGCCGGCTGATCAGGCCGACTAGGCCGGAAGCCCTGCTGGGCTGCCCGGTACGCAGTACTTCGCGCATGTTGGCCAGCGCGTCGTCACCCATATGCCCGGCGAACTCCACCACTCGGTCGCATTCTTCCCGCGTCATGCAGCGGAAGAAGCGCTCCGCCAGTTGTTCCACGGAGGACTCAGGTGTCCTGCGCAGAATGTTGAGCAGTTCCGGTGGCGTTTCTCCGATGCGCAACGCTTCTTCGATAAACTCGTTGGCCCGGTTCTCAATCCCAATGCGCGGCCGGATTTCCCGGGCCAGCATGGGGCGGTCGTTGCTCAGTCGTTCCAACGATTCCAGCACTTTCCCCAACGCCCCGTAGTGACGCCGGTTCATTGCCTCCTGGCTCAGGCGAACGAAGGCCGCGCCCACCAGACTCTCCAGTTCGTTTTCCAGTTCTTTGCTGAGCTGCTCGCCCAGTTGACGAATCGCCTCACTCAGCAGGTTGGTGCCGGCGGCGGCGAAAAGGTCGGCCAGCTGCGAGAGTCCCAGCGCCGTTTTCTTCTTGATCTCCAGGTCTTTGTTAGCCAGCCCAGCCAAATAGTTGGACAGGATCTGGTCCACTGATTCTCGATCCCCGCGTTCAACCAGCGACTCCACATACTGGCGGACGTTGCGCGGCGGCACGCACGGCGCTTCGTTCGACATCAGCACACTACGTTTGCCCGCTTCCGGTACTTCCGCCCAGAACATCCGATCCATGATGTCCGCATGCGATTCGATGAGCATGCCTGCTTTGGACATCTTGTCTTCCTGAAGGCGCAAAATCTGCCGCAGTCGGTCCATCTGCCGGCTCATGTGCTCCATCATCTGGTGCACGGCGTTGACCCGCACCTCGCCCTTGGTGTAGCGATCCAGAGCGAAGCGAATGGCCATATGTTCGGCAGCTTTCATCAGCATGGAGGCATCGTGCTTGTTCGATCCCACCGTGCCGGCCAGACTCTCCAGCAAGCTCTGCAAATTCCCCCGTGTCGCCGGTGTGGTAGCGTCCAGGTCGGCTTGCAGGTCTGACGGTTTGGCCTCCGGATTGGTGCCCACTTCGCCAAAGCGAGTCAGCAAGCGGATCGCCTGGATGACCTCCTGCTCCTGCAAGGGGACCGTTCCGCCCACAACCCCACCTGCCGGGCCTGTGTTGGCACCGCCAGCGGCCGCCGCTGGCACCTGCCCCGCCGCGGCCTGTCCTCCGGTTCCTTCGGTTCCGTCGCTGGGACCCAGGGGAACTGCGCCCGC
>JBGQDM010000074.1:0-15658 GCA_041495845.1 Terriglobia bacterium
ACAACGGCATCTGGATCCTGTTTCCGCAGGTGATCCGCCGTGCTGTGGATGATCTCCACAGCGGCGTGACCCGGCACAAGCTGGCCACCTACGCCATGCTGCTGCTGGGGGTGGCGCTGACCAAGGGCATCTTCCAGTTTCTGACGCGCTGGATCGTGATTGGCATTTCCCGCGAGATCGAATTTGACATGCGGAACGATCTCTTCCAGCACCTGGAGCGGCTGTCCTATTCGTTCTATCAGCGGACCCGCACTGGCGACATTATGGCCAAGGCGACCAATGATCTGAATGCCGTGCGCATGCTGCTGGGTCCGGCCATCATGTACAGCGCCAACACCGTGGTATTCACGGCGGGTGCGCTGGCCTTCATGCTCAGCATCAGTCCGCGGCTGACGCTATTCGCCTTCCTGCCGTTGCCCGTTGTCAGCATCACCATCCAGTATTTCGGGCGCCAGATTCACGAGCGCTTCGAGAGAATCCAGGCCATGTTCTCGGAGATTTCCGCGCGGGCGCAGGAAAATTTCTCTGGCGCACGCGTCATTCGCGCCTACGCTCAGGAAGACGCGGAAATCCGCGGTTTCGAGACTGCCAACCTCGAATACATCGGGCGCAGTTTGCGGCTGGTGCGCCTGATGGGGATGCTATGGCCGACGCTCGAAGTGATGCTCGGCCTGGCCATCGTGATTGTGCTGTGGCGCGGCGGGCGTGAGGTTTTGCTCGGCCGCATCACCGTCGGCGACTTCGTTGCCTTCAATACCTACATGGTGCAGCTGACCTGGCCGATTATCGCGCTGGGCTGGGTCATCAACATTTTCCAACGCGGCACGGCCTCTATGGGACGGATCAACGAAATCCTGGCAGAACAGCCGGAGATTAAAGACGATCCGGCCTTGATCAGCGCCGACGCGACACACGAGATTCGCGGGGAAGTCGAATTTCGGAACCTGAATTTCTCGTACAACGGGGTGCCGGTACTGCGTGGGATCAACCTGACGATCCCTGCGGGTAGCAGCCTGGCCATCGTTGGGCCCACCGGCTCCGGCAAGACCACGTTGGTGAATCTGATTCCGCGCGTTTACGATGCGGAGTCCGGCTCCGTGCGGATTGACGGCAGGCCGATCCGCCAATATCCCCTGGAAACGCTGCGCCGGAGCATCGGGTTTGTGCCGCAGGAAACATTTCTGTTTAGCGACACGATTCGCGAGAACATCGCCTTCGGGAAAGAAAACGCGACCGATGACGAGGTACGAACCGCGGCCGAGGGCGCCAATATTGCCGCCGACGTTGAGTCTTTCCCGGAACAGTACAAAACAATGGTCGGGGAGCGTGGGATTACGCTTTCCGGCGGGCAAAAGCAACGCACTGCCATCGCCCGCGCCATGATTCGCAATCCACGCATTCTGGTGCTCGACGACGCGCTCTCCAGCGTGGACACTCATACCGAAGACAAGATCCTGAACCATCTGCGCGAAGTCATGCAGGGGCGCACGACCATCTTTATTTCGCACCGGGTCTCCACCGTCCGCAATGCCGACCGCATTGCTGTGTTACATCAGGGGCGGATTGTTGAGCTCGGCACGCACGACGAACTCCTCGCCCGTAACGGTTACTACACCGATCTCTACAATAAGCAACTGCTGGAAGAAGAACTGGCCGAAGTCTGAGGCCGTGCCTGGTGCCGCTCTGAAACGCGTCGTCGTTCCGGAACTTCTCGATCACGATCAGGGTACCCCGGGAGAGGTGCGCGGCTCTCTGGCGGACTTGCGTTTCTTCAACCGCCGCTTCGGGGGCATTGCTACCGGCTGTTGGTTGCTCGCGCAGGTTGCGCGAAAAGCCTCGGCCACAATGCTCTCAGTCCTGGACGTTGCGGCCGGTTCAGGTGATGTGGCCGCAGCCGTGAGCCAGCGCCTGCTGCGCTCTGGCGTACAAATCAAATTCACGTTGAGCGATCGCCGTCATTCGCACCTGCCGTCAGACGCACGCGCCGTAGCGGCAGACGCACTTGCACTTCCCTTCCGCGATGCCTCTTTTGATGTGGTTTCCTGCGGACTGTTCGTCCATCATCTTGATCCGGCACAAGTGCTGATGTTTGCTCGGGAAGCTCTTCGCGTGTCGTGTCTGGGGCTCGTCATCAACGATCTCATCCGTCATCCTCTCCACCTGGCACTGGTCTACGCCGGTCTGCCACTCTATCGTAGCCGGCTCACGCGGCATGATGCGCCCGCTTCTGTCCGGGCCGCCTACCGCCCGGAGGAATTGCTGCCGCTGTTGCAACAAGCCGGAGCGGTGGCGTGCGAGGTGGAGCGGCGGTATTTATTTCGCATGGGAGTGATCGCGTGGAAGCGCTGAACCGCGCCGACGTGGCGGTGGTGGGCGGCGGCCCTGCCGGCGCCGCCGCGGCGATTACAGCCGCCCGCGCCGGATTCCGTGTCCTCTGCTACGAACGCGGACGGCTGCCCCGCCACAAAGTTTGCGGCGAATTTGTTTCGGCAGAAGCACTGGATCTGCTGCGCTCACTGCTCGGGCCGCAGCGCACCCAAGCCATTGTGCAGCGCGCCCCACGCATTGTTGGCGCACGCATTTTTCTCGATGACCAGGTGCTTCGCGCCACCTTGCCACAACCCGCTGTCAGCATTGCGCGATTTGATCTCGACGCAGAACTTTGGAGCGCTGCTCAGGAAGCAGGTGTCGAAACGGTGGCCCAGACTGCGGTGCAAGGCGTGCGCGGCACCGCGCCCTTTCATATCCAGACTTCGTCCGGGGTGGTCGACTGTGGCGCGGTCGTCAATGCCACCGGGCGCTGGTCCAATCTGACCGGGGCTGCGCCTTCCGCACCGGCTGGAGAAAAGTGGCTGGGTGTCAAAGCCCACTATCACGAGGCGGAGCCGCCACCCACCACGGACCTCTATTTCTTTGATGGGGGATATTGCGGGGTACAGCCTGTCGCCCTGGCGGAAGACAAGTTCCGCTCCAACCGGGTGAATGCCTGCGCCATGGTGCGCGCGGACGTGGCCAACGATCTGCCTGGGGTGTTCGCGAAGAACGCGGCCTTGCGGGAACGAAGCCGATCGTGGACGCAGTTGACTGAGCCGGTGTTCACGGCTCCGCTGGTCTTCCGGGAACCGCGGGCTTTGCACGATGGCATGTTGTGCGCCGGCGATGCAGCGGGCTTTGTGGATCCGTTTGTGGGCGACGGAATTTCGCTGGCGCTGCGGAGTGGCACTCTGGCGGCAGATTCGTTGCTCCCGTTCTTGCGCGGCGAAACCACGCTGGAACAGGCAGGCGCGGCGTACCTAGCCTCCTACCAGCGCCAACTTCTGCCCATCTTCCGCGCCTCGTCGGGCATTCGTCGCCTGTTGCGGCTGCCGCGTCCCCTGCGCTGGCCGTTCCTCGCGCTCCTGCGGCGGGCTCCGGGCCTCACGCAGCAACTGGTGCAGCGCACGCGCTAGCGCACTACCAGCACTTCGCGAATGTTGTCGCGAGCGAGAAAAAACTTGATGGAAGCAAAATCGCGAAACAGGTTTTCGATGTGCCGATTGGCGAACACGCGCTGCAGGCGGAACCCGCCTACGAACCGTCCGGGACGCCTCGATAATTCCGGATGAGCACTCACCGGCGTCATCTCCAACGTCTCGTGGTTCACGATGTGATACCGGTAGCAGGGCGCATCCGGACCGGCGTCGCGGGTGTGAAAAAAAGCCAACAACATTGCCCCTGGCTTCATTACCGACCACAGTCGTTCAATGACTGGCTTGACCAGCGATTCATCGAGATAGTCCGGCAGGTTCCAGCCCAGCACACAATCGAACTTGGCGGACTCATACACCAGGTTGTCGGCCAGAAAACGGCGGCTATCGAGCACCGGCTTGCCCTCAGCGTCACTGCTGCGCAATACCGGGTCCGTGGAGGCAATCAGCACATCTTCGCTGTAGACCTTGTGCCCCATCTCGGTCAGGCTGCGGATATTCGACGCCGACGTGGAACCGAGGTCGAGTACCCACAACCCTTCCTGACTGCGCAGGTGGCGGTAGAGTTCGGACAGCCCGCTGGATTTGCGCGTCGGGCGCGAACCCGCCGGCCCCGACACTGCCTCCGATTCGGACGAAGAACCGCGAAACCATTTCATGAGAATTTGCGCTATCGCACCAGGACCGCAACTCGTCGCTGGACTCAACCGGCTGACTGACTGGCTATTTGGTGCCGTCGCTCAGCGAATCCACTGCGCCTTTTAAGAATGCGCCTTCCTGCACTACGATTCGCCGTGTCGAAATATCACCGTTGACTACTGCCGAAGGCCGTAACTCAACCTTCTCCGTGCCTGCAATGTTGCCGTCGACTTTGCCTTCCACCACCACACCCTGCGCGTTGACGCGGGCCCGCACTTTGCCATTCGGTCCAACCGTCAAGCGGTTCCCTTTCAGGTCGATAGACCCTTCCACTTCACCATCCAGATAAAGGTCCTCGCTGCCGGAGAGTTCACCCTTGATGATCACCGACCTGCCAATGTGCGCCACTTCGCGCGTCGCGTCTGCCATGTCGCCTCCCAGCCGGATGAATTCGGAAATAGGATTCTAAACCAATCCCCCGCGCAGCGCTTGCGTGGAAAAGCAACGCGGGGTTGTCAGAACTCATCGAATCAGTGATCCTGTATCCAAGCATGCGACGGAAGCCGACAACCCTCCTGCCGCTGGCCCTCACCCTGGGCAGTCTCCTGGCGTCCGCAGCCCGGGCGCAGAATCGCGACTTCCCGGCTTTGCCCGCGGGCGAACTGGTGCGCCAGGCCGTGGATCGCGAGTTGAAGGCATCCGCCACCCGGCCGAATTTCCTCTTCCGTACCCGCAAGCAAACGCTGCACGGCGTGACCACGCGGGCTTATGTTCCCACGGCTCAAGCCATGATTGGACGCACGCTCGCTTACAACGACCACCCGCTCGGCGGACAGTATCTGAGCGACGAAGACGCGCGCCTCAATCGCTTTTTGACCGACCCGGCGGAGCTTCGGGCCAAGCAGAAGCAGGAGAAAGATGATGCCGACCGGGTCACGCGGGTGATTCGCGCTCTACCCGAAGCCTTCCTCTATGAATACGACGGGTTTGAGCGCTCGCACGCCGGGGTGGGCAGTGGTACGAGCGAACTTGTCCGCCTCAAGCTTCGCCCGAACCCGAAGTACGATCCACCGTCGCGCCTCGAACAGATTCTCACCGGCATGGAAGGTACCGCCCTGATCGATGTAAAGCACATGCGAGTGGCGCGCATGGAAGGAACGCTGCAATATGACGTCAGCTTTGGCTGGGTGCTCTTTGGCCACCTCGACAAGGGCGGCCGCATCGTCATCGAGCAGAACGAGGTGGCGGACAACACTTGGGCCATCACGCGGCTCGCCCTCGTTTTCAGCGGGCGCGTGCTGTTCTTCAAGAGCATTAATGTGAACACAGAGGAAGTTTCACAGGGATTCACACCCGTCCCGGCCGGCCTTTCCTTGGCGGATGGTCTTGCGCTGTTGAAAAAACAAGCAGAAGTGTTTGCCGCTGAAGCGGGACCGGCTCAAAATCGATAAGCTGCCGCTTGTTCAAGCAGCTAGCAAACTTTTGGTGCGCGTGAGGTTCGTATCAGAGTATGCCTTCAGGCATACCGTAAGTGCCGCATTAATGAGAGCGCGCCTTCAGGCACTGCGTCCTGAGGTCGGAGTTCACCAGAATTTCCCTAGCGCACCAGTTGCTTGTGGACCGTCAAGCGTTCGATGTAGTCCGTCTTCACCGCAAAACCGGTACCTGGAACGTCGGGAACCCGAATCGTGCCTTGCGGTGAAACCGTAACTTCCGGATCGACAATGTCTTCCTTCCAGTAGCGCCGGGACGCGGAAACATCCCCCGGCAAGCGAAAATTCTCCAGCGATGAAAGATGGATGTTGTGCACGCGTCCGATGCCAGACTCCAACATGCCCCCACACCACACCGGCACCTGATGCGCCTGGGCCACATCGTGCACTGCCTTCGCTTCCGTCATTCCGCCGACGCGGCCAACTTTGATGTTGATGATGCCGCAAGCGCCCAATTCCAGCGCTGCCTCGGCATCTCGCGCATGGCGAATGGATTCGTCCAGGCACAGCTTGGTGCGCAATAACTTCTGCAAGCGAGCGTGATAGAAGATGTCGTCGTTCCAGAGCGGCTGCTCGATCATTAACAGGTTGAACTGGTCGAGTTTGCGCAGGTGCTCAACTTGATCCATGCGGTAAGCCGAATTAGCGTCGCAGCTGAGCAGAATCTCCGGCCAGCGGCTGCGGATCTTCTCGAGCACATTCACGTCCCAACCAGGCTTCACTTTCACCTTGATGCGCTGATACCCCGCCGCCAGTTCGGTTGCGATCTTTTCGAGCAACTGCTCCACCGTGTCCTGAATCCCGATCGACACGCCACACGGAATCTCCTTCAGCGTGCCACCTAGAAGTTTGGCCAGCGAAATACTCTTCTCGCGCGCCTCCGCCTCCCACAAAGCACTTTCCAACGCCGCCTTGGCCATGCGATGGCCGCGGATCTTCCCGAACAGCGCCACGCACTCCTGCGCCACGCTCAGTGTTTTTCCCAGCAACGCCGGAATCAGGTGGTGTTCGAGCACTGCCCACGCCGTGTCGATGCACTCCGAGCTGTAATAGGGGTCTTCGCCGGCCACACACTCGCCCCACACGTCCAAACCCTGGCAATGCACCGTAACCAGCAGGATCCGCCGGTCATAAGTACGCCCAAAGCTGGTCTCAAAAAAATGGACCAGTGGCATCCGAATTTCGCGTAATGTCACGCCTTCAATTTTCATTCCGCTCCTGGCCTTCTCTGTAGTCGGCAAGAAATCATTGCGGGGTGTGTCCCCACGTTTCGTCCCAAGGGCCCAACTGGAAGGTCCCGTTCCCGGTGGCGTCGCGAGCATAGCCGAGCACGGCCAGCCCCTGCCCAAATGCCTGCAAAAAAGCAGCCTGATTGCGTTGCTGCACGGCGGCAGCCTGGTCGCGGGTTTCCGGATTTGCCTTCCACTGCGAAATCTCAGCGGGCACGGCGATCTCACGTTTTGCGGCAAACGGGCGACGCGTTCCGCCCTGCAGCAGTTCTTGCACGCGGCGCGACCGCAACCACCACTCCGCAATCAACCGGTCGGTAGGTAGGCCGCCGTGCAACGCGGAAGAAGTCTGCCCGTACTGATTGATGGTGTAACGTCGCGCGATTGCGCCCAGGCGTTCGACATTGAAAAAAGAGTTCTTGATCTCTAGCGGGTCGAAAGTCCATTCCACCAAGTCAATGCCGCGGGCGATCGCGTCCTCGCGCTGAAATAATTTCATCCGCCGCCCAATGCCCGCATCGCGATATCCGTCGAGCACGCCAGCCATGTGCGAATGGAAGTAGGGATGTCCATGCCGCAAGCCCGGCACGGCCAAGGTAAAGCCCACCATCGCGCCCCCGTCAAACGCGCCAACCACCTGCCCGCCCACCTTGTCCGCCACCACAAACAGCCGCAGCGGAACGAGCTCCGCATCGCTGAAGCTCCAAACTTCCTTCTGGATTTCCACACAGCGGCGAAACTCCTGCAGGCCCGCGCACTTCCGAATCTCAATCCCCTCGCCTTTCGTCACTGCCCGCCTTCCTCCCGCTTGGCCGACTGCCACTGCGCTTCCAACTCTTCGAGGGAAGCTTGCTGCGGCTTGCTGCCTTGCTTGCGCAGCTCTTCTTCCACTCGCTGAAACCGCCGTTTGAACTTGCGGTTGGTCCGCTTCAGTGCCAACTCGGGATCCACGGAGAGAAAGCGCGCAATGTTTACCAGGACGAAAAACAGATCGCCCACTTCATCTTCCAGCCGCTGGCGCAACTCCTCGGGAACGATCGGTTGGCCGGAACCGGCGATGCCCCGCGCCAGCGGCCGCGGTCCGGGCGCGGGAAAGTTTTTCAATTCCTCGCGCAGCTCGAGCGTTTCTTCATTCAGCTTGTCGAACAGGCCTTCAATCTCCGGCCAGTCAAAACCAACCTGCGCGGCGCGCGAACTCAGCTTCTGCGCTTCGAGCAGCGCCGGAATTCCGCTAGACACTCCAGCCAGCGCAGACTGTTCTTGGATCTTACCCGACTCACCACCTCTGGGCGGAAACCGCTTTTTTCTTTCCTCCGCCTTCAGCGCCTCCCAGTTGCGCAAAACCTCGGCTGAGGTCTCCGCCTTCACGTCGCCAAATACATGCGGATGCCGGTCCGTCAACTTGTTCGACAACCGGTCCAGCACTTCATCAATGGAGAAATTGCCATCTTCCTTGGCCATCTCCGCATAAAAAAGTACCTGTAACAACAGATCGCCCAGTTCGCCACGCAGCTCCTCCCAGTCCCGGTTGTCAATCGCTTCCAGGACTTCGTAGGTTTCCTCCAGCGTGTAGGGCTTGATCGAATCGAACGTTTGCTCGCGGTCCCAGGGGCACCCCCCCGGCGCGCGCAATCGCGCCATGATGGCAACTGCCCGCTCGAAGCGCTCCCCGGTCGTAGTCATCGCTGAACACTGTAAACGACCCGTGCATCTGCCGACAAACTTCGCCACGCTATCGGCCGCACTGGGCCAGCATCCGGGTATCATCGGAGATCATTCCGTCGATCCCCAGCCGCCGCACCCGTGAGACTTCCTCAGGCGAGTTCACGGTCCAGGTCACGACTTTTCTCCCTGCTCGATGCAATTCCTCAACCAGCATCGCATCCACCAGTTCGCAACGCGGAAGAACATACTGCACTGGCAGCTCCCGCCAAGCCGAAAGCGCCTCGCGAGTTTCTGCGAGCAACCCCAGTGGCAACTCATCATCAAGACCGCGGACAGCCTTCAAGACCTCAGGCAGAAACGACGAGATGACAAGCCCGCGCTGCGGCGCGCACGCTCGGAGCAAAGCAACCACTTGCGCCTCGATCCCCGCCACCTTCAACTCGATATCGAGAAATGCCCGTTGCCCATGGCGCGTCAACACATCTTCCAGGAGTACCGGCCCGGAAACACCCGCCGCCCGGGCACAATCACGCAACACCGCCAAACTTGAAGCCGTCACCTGCAACCCACCGAAGTCTGCATCGTGGCAGAGCAGCAGTTGCCCATCCGCTGATTGGCGCACGTCGAACTCGAATCCGTCGCACCCATCGGCCAGGCAACAATCGAACGCCTCGAAAGTGTTTTCAGCGATGGCCGGAGAATAGCGGGCGCCGCGATGTCCCAGCAGCAAGGGCGTGGCAGTCATGAAGGGAAATCAATCGAGATCGAAATCGCGGATCGGCCTGCCGGTATCGGGCGATTCCTTGGCCCGCTTCACCGCTTCCTGAAATTTCTTTTCCAGCAGCTCGGCACTGTTTTTTTGTGCCTCCACCGCCTGGCGGAACACCGATTCCTTGCGACTGTCTTGCTCGCGCATGGCGCGCGCGGCCGCTTCAAAATCGGCGAATGTCTTGGGTGTGGCCGGCGGAGTATGCGCGATCACAGCCTTGGCGCCGGCATCCACCTTGAGCAGCGCCCCGCAACACGGGCAGGTCACGTCAAACGCCTCTTGCGGCTTCGCCATGAGCGCATGATACACCTTGGCTCGCCGCCCTCAGCGCGGATGCAGCTTGAGGGGCAGAACGTGAAACAGGTTGAGCATCTCCCATCCCAGCAGCGCGAGTGAGAGCAACACGACCAGAATCGCCAGCACCTCGCCGAAGCCCATCCGGTTCTTCTCCGGCTCCAGGTGCTTGGTCACCAGGGCAAGGATGTTTAAGGTGGCAAAACCGAATACGAGCATCCACAGGATGTTATAGAGTTCGCTCTGCTTGGCGCGGCCTTGCAACCCGGCCAGGGCCAGGATGACAGCGGCTGGCTGCAAGAGGGCGCTCCCACGCACCGCCGCCACGCCACCCGCCTGCGCTGCTGCCAGAAATTTTAGACACGGGCCCATGGGGAAATCTGCTGCCAAGCCTACGAGGAAAGCGCTGTCCAAGGCAAGGGACGGGAACCCGCACGCTTACTAACCGGGCGTCGCCGTTGACCGAATGCCGGAAACCGACCTAGAGCGATACCAGTTGATGATCCACGCAGTCGGTGCGCACCGCTTCGAGCAGGCGCGGCACCAGATCAAAACCATGGCGCGCTACCCAAGTCACCCCGGCCAGAGTGCGCTCCTGGAGTTCTTTCTCCGGAAACAAAGCATGACTCAACCCCACCGCGTGCCCCCGCAGCACGTCGTCTCGCCGTAACTCAGCCTGCGCCGCCCGGCTGTGCAGACGATTGAGCTGATACTGCATTTTCGCCTCCGCCTGCTGCGCCGCCTCCACCAGTGTCGGATCCAGCTTTGCCAGACCGTGCCGGACTTTCTCCAGGGTGCCCGCCAGCCCACGCGTCGCCGCCGAAAATGCCGCCTGCAAGTCATCCGATACCGCTTGCGCGCCCAATTTTTCCGCCAACGCCACTTCGCCATGGAAGAAATCCGGCAGCGTCAGCCGATAGCGGGCGAGCTTGGCCGCCACCTTCGGCTCCAGCAGCGTAGCCGAAATGCGTGGCAGCACCGGCGTGATCCGCCCCAGCAACCGTTCATAGAGCACCGCCGTCTGCGCAAAATACGCCACCTCCGCCGGCCCCCCCACATACGCCAACACCGGTAGCAGGTGGTCCTGCATTAGCGGGCGCAGCAGAGCGCTGGCGCTGGCCTGCTCCGGATGCTCCGCCACTCGCTGCAGCAGGTCCTGCGACGAAACCTTCTCCCGCCCAATTTCGAAACCCACATCCCCATTCCGGTGCGCGATCTGCACCACCAGCCGCTGCCCATCGCGAACCCAGAACAGCGGCACCGATGACGCCGTGACCCTGACCTGTTCGTGATAGCCCGCGGCAACCAATTGTTTGCCGCGCTCGAGCAGCGCGCCGTTTAGCTCCGCCGCTCGCGTGACAGTTGCCGCAAAGACTGGGGCTGCCAACCGGTGCAGTTCCGCATCCGAGGGATCGAGCAGGATGAGCCCAGCCGACTCAAACAGCCTAGCGTAGAGCTTGGCAAACGCCGACACCAGCGTTCCGCCCGGCTGGTAGCTCTCTCGCAAAGTGTCTAGCAGATCACCTGGACCCAGAATCTGTTCCGCTTCATCGACCAGCCCGCGGATTTCATCGCCCAGCACAATCGCGTGCACCGGCGTAGCGCCGCTCGGGGTCGCTATGAGTTCCAGCTTCTTGAGCTCACTGCCGGCCGCCAGCAAAGTGGCTCTGCTCACTTCGGCGAAGTCATGGTCTTCCGCCGCCAGCCAGAAAATCGGCACGGTGGGGATCCCTGCCGCGGTCGCCTCGGCCGCCAGCTTCACTGCGGTTACCGCCTTCAGCATGGAGAGCAGTGGGCCCCCGAACAGTCCCACCTGCTGCCCGGTGATTATCGTCAGAGCGCCTGCGCGTAGCCGCTCGATATTCGCCAACGCCGCCGGCCCCGCACCCCAGGCCCGATTCTGCCGGTCTAGGACCTCGGCCACCGCCCGCCGCGTGGGTTCGTCCACCCGGACGCGCCCCGCTTCTTCCGCCATCCAGCCGGAAAACTGTGGTGGACGGGTGAAAAACTGCCGGACTTTTGGGAAGTCGTAAAGGAAGTCAGAAAAAAGCTGTGTCGTATGCGGGATCTGGGTAAACGGCAGGCAGGTTGCGTTCACTGGCCGCACCCCCAACATCGCCCGGATTTTCTGCGCAAAAGCATGCTCATTGAGACGCGAGACTACTACAGATGTTACACAAGCAAAGCTGGATTCAGTTCCCTTGCGGGCGGAGACTTAGGCGCCCGGGGGCCACGGCAAGCGGTTACCCACGCCCCATTGACGGCGCGCTCCAGCAGGCCCAGAATGAAGGTAGTACCGGAACCACCTCACGTGGGGGCGTCACGGCTTCGACGGAGATGCTTGCGGTTAGGAGGCATGCCGGGGTGCACACACCCGTAATCGCGTGCAAAATGATAATTGCCAATCAAGAACTGGCATACGCTGCTTAATTAGTTAAGTAGCCGTCCTCCGCGGTTTCGCCCGTGGGCCGTGGAAGGACGTCGCACAGCGGGCTGCTCTTGCCGGCTACGTCTGGGCCGGCAGGCTAAGATCTCAGGCTAGCGGTTGGCGTTTCTTGTCCATTCTGAGCGTCCGCCGCGAACGTCCCAGGGTAATGCCTGGGGCATGAACGGACTACGCATGTAGTCTCCTGGCCAGTAACATTTTCGGACGCGGGTTCAACTCCCGCCGCCTCCACCACGATCTCTGAATTGCAGGAAGTAGTAAGGAAAGAACGATGAATATCGAGATCCGCGACGCCGCGCTTCAGGCCAGAATTCAGCGGCAGCTGCAGGCGACCTGTTCCAGTAGCGTGGAGGAGGTTTTGGTCCGCCTGCTTGAGACGCAGGAGGAGCAGGATCGCTGGCTTCTGGAAAACCAGGAACCCAACAATGCGAAAATTCGGCGCGGGATTGAGCAGCTCAACCGGGGAGAGGGAATCCCCGATGATCGGCTGGACGCCTACCTAGCGAAACTGAAAGCCAAGCCTGAATGAGCGTGCGCTACGTCCTAGCGCCGTAGGCCGCGCTTGATCTTGTCCAAATCTGGCGCTACATCAAGAAACAAACCAGCGTTGCCATGGCAGACCGCGTCGAATCGGTCATTCGGGAAAGAATTGTCTTCTTGGCGCGAACGCCCGGCGCCGGACATGGGCGCAAGGATCTGACGGATGAAGCAGTAAGGTTCTTCCCGGTTTATTCCTACCTCATCGTCTACCGTCCAGAGAAGAAACCTTTAGAAGTTGTTTCCATTCTTCACGGCCGTCGGGACGTGGAACGGATTCTCAAAGGCCGCCTGTGATATCGTCTGCAAAAATTCGCAAGCGCAGTTCCCGGAGGGTTGCGAGAGAAGCAAGGCCAAGAGGAATACCTTTGGATCTTAGCGTTCGCGAAATTTCTTCAGAACAAGCTGCAGTCCAGCCCGGCGATGAACTGGATTCCGGGAATCACTTTGCCCACCAGCGCCGCATCGTTGGTCAGGAACACGTCGGTGCGGGCCTGCGCCGCGCACGCCAGGTGGATGGCATCCGCCGGGTTCACGCCCGATTGTGCGCGAATCCTGGCGTAGAGGTCCGCGGTGGCTGGTGTGTAGGAGATCACTTCCACGAACGGCGGCTCGAAGACTTCCCGAATCTGGGCGGCGACATCCGCCGCACCCCGCTTGTAGGGTCCGACCAGAATTTCTCCCACGGCGAATGCACTGGTGCACAGCTGGTCCTGCCGCGTTCTCATCCGCGACAGGATCTGCTGCACGCGCGGCGCATAGCTGGGATTGTCCTCCAGCCAGTACACAAACAGCATCGTGTCCCAGTAAACTCGGCTCATTGCTCGCTGGCGCTTCCGCCGGGCTCGTCGCCATGGGTTGAGAAGTTTTTCCTCTCTTCCCGAATGAACGCTTCTCCGCCGCCCAGCGCTCTGAACACCTCCCTGGCTGCACCGCGAAGCCGGGACAGAGGATCGGGCAGGGACGCCACCTTGCCGCCGTCCCCAAGGATCTCGTACGTGTAGGTGACGGTCGTACTCTGGCCCGAAGGCGGGCCGGTTTGCGTGATCAGCTTGAGGCCGTTCTCCTTCAAAAACTTCCGCGACTTCAGGGCGGCACACACCAGAGGCACGCGATTGTGCAAATCGAGAGACCGGTGAACGCTGCCAACATTCACAGAGAAAGTTCGTTCCCCCCGGCGCTTGGCAGGCCTCAGGTAAGCTTCGTTGGCATACTGCCGAGCACGATCAGAATCAGAATTCGCTTGTTTCATCGAGTCACCTCCAACCGGGAAACTATAATAGCATGCATTGCTCAGCTATGCAATCTATGCTTGCGGCAGGTCCCTTGCCCGAAGGTCTTGAACAGGAGGTAGGATAATAGTAGTATATTGGTAGTATGAAAGAGAAGACATCACTCACACTGTCAAAAGATGTACTGGCCAAGATTGACCGCCTGGCCGGCACCAAACATTCCCGCTCGGCCTTCATCGAGCACATCCTGCGCGAACACTTGCGCGAGCGGGCCCGCGCGGCCGTCCACGCCCGCGATCTCGTGCGCATCAACCAGGCGGCGGAAGCATTGAACTCCGAGGCCGAGGACGTGCTCGGCTATCAGGCGCCCGAGGAATGAGCGCGCCCGTGATGAGCTAACCGATGAGCCATTCGACTAGCCAACCAAGGAAACGACTGTGAGACGGGGAGAACTCTATCGCGTGCATCGGCCTGGTGGCGACCCCAAGCAGTACAGGGCCTTTGTTGTGGTCAGCCGCCAGGTGCTGATCGATTCCAAATTCTCTACCGTGGTTTGCGCTCCGGTGTTCACCAACGGCGAGGGCCTCTCCACTCAGATTCCGGTCGGACCCGAAGAAGGCCTAAAACACCCGAGCTGGATTATGTGTGACAACCTGGTGAGCCTGCGCAAAGCGGACCTTACCCACTACGTCGGTTCCCTCTCCCGATCAAAACTCGACGAGCTCGGGCAGGCGCTGACGATGGCGCTGGATCTGGAGTAAACAAGCCCATCAGTTCCGCTGCGGACGCCAATTGACACATAACCAGTTCGCACATATACTGTGTTCATGAATATCACCCTATCCGTGGACGAGCAGGTGGTCGCGCGCGCCCGGAAGAAGGCGGAAGCGCTCGGCAAAAGCCTCAATCAGTTGGTCCGCGACTATTTGCAGCGGCTGACCGGCGAGGACGATCCGGAGCGGAGCATCAAAGAGTTCACGCGGCTCTCCGGTAGCGGCCATTCCCGCGGCTGGCGCTTCAATCGCGACGAGATTCATGAGCGTTCGTAGCTTCTTCGACACCAACGTGCTCGTCTACGCGGACGATAAAGACACGCCCACCAAACAACGCCGCGCTCTCGATCTCGTGGCCGAGCACCGGCGAGCGGGCACCGGCGTGGTTTCGCTACAGGTCTTGCAAGAGTATTTCGTCACCGTCACGCGAAAACTGCACGTGGACCCGCGCACTGCCCGCCGTAAGGTCGAGCTGCTGGCCGAGTTCGACGTCGCCGCCCCGGAAGTCGCGGACATCCTCGCTGCCATCGACCTTCATCGTTTGCATGGCTTTTCATTCTGGGACGCGCTGGTGTTGCGTTCGGCCAAACAGTCAGGCTGCAGCGTGCTGCTGTCAGAAGACCTGCAAGACACGCGGGACATCGATGGGGTACGGGTCGTTAATCCGTTCCGCTAAGCGCCGCCCCCTCAAAACCCTGGCGGCCGTTCCCCCACCACCCCAAACGCCCGCTCCAGCGCGATACCGACACTTCCCAGCGTCCCTTCGTCGAACAGCCGACCGATCAGCGTTACACCGTGGGGGACACGGCGCGGCGGATTGAACGTCGGCAGCGGGTTCTTCGGATCGGGCGCCCAGTCACTGCGGGCCTTTGCCACCTCCACAAAGCCCGCACGCAGTGTCAGCGATGGATGGCCGGTGAAGTTGGTGATGGTCAGCATTTCATCGCGCAGGGACGGCACCAGCAGCAGATCCACCTCAGAGAAGACCCGCGACATTTCCTTCGCCACCTTGCGTCGCAGGCGGTCGGCCTGGACAAAATCCACGGCGGAAAGAAAACGCGACTGGCGAAACAGGTTGGGCCAAGCATCCGGCACCTGCGCCGCCAACTGGTCC
>JBGQDM010000075.1:0-15593 GCA_041495845.1 Terriglobia bacterium
AACGCGCCCAGATCAAGCCCGTCGTACTCGAAGCCAAAGAAGCGATTTCGCTGATCAACGGCACCCAGGCCATGCTGGCAGTGGGTTCACTGGCGCAGTTGGCGGCGGAAACGCTGGTGGATTCCGCCGACGTCATCGGCGCGCTTTCGCTCGACGCTCTCCAGGGTACCGATGCCGCCTTTGACGAACGCATTCATCGCGCCCGCCCGCATCCCGGACAATTACACACGGCCGAAAATCTTCGCCGCTTGCTCGCTGGCAGTCAGATTCGCGAGTCGCACCGCGACTGCGGGCGCGTGCAGGACGCCTACTCCCTGCGCTGCATTCCGCAGGTCCACGGCGCCGTGCGCGACACGCTCGCCCACTGTCGCAGCGTCTTCGAAACCGAGCTGAATTCCGCCGTCGACAATCCCCTGGTTTTCCTGAAGAACCCCAAGCTGCAAGACGGCGAAGGCGAGATTATCTCGGGCGGGAATTTCCATGGCGAGCCCTTGGCTTTCGCTCTCGATTTTCTCGCGATCGCCCTCACCGCGCTGGCGGGAATTTCCGAGCGCCGCCTGGAGCGCATGGTAAATCCCGCGCTCAGCGAAGGTCTGCCCGCATTTCTTGCGCCCGGCGCCGGACTCAACTCCGGATTCATGATGGCCCAGGTGACCGCGGCTGCTCTCGTCAGCGAAGACAAAATCCTGGCCCACCCTGCTTCCGCCGATTCGATCACCACTTCCGGCAACAAAGAAGATTTTGTTTCCATGGGCATGGGCGCGGCGCTCAAGCTGCAACGCGTGGTGGAGAACGCGCGCTACGTTCTGGCGATTGAAGCCATCGCTGCTGCCCAGGCGATTGACTTCCTCGCGCCGCTCAAGACCTCCAAGCCGGGTCAAGCCGCGCACGCCGCCATCCGCAGCGTTTGCCCGTTCGTGGAAAAAGACCGCGTACTTGCAGGCGACTTCGCCCGCGTGGCCGAACTGCTCGCCAGCGGCAAGCTAGCTGAGGCAGTACGCTAGCGCGCTGTCCCGTAGGCTCCGGTTATTCCTTCAAGGTGTCATCCTGAGCAAAGCGAAGGCCCTCTGCACTTCCTTGGCTGCGCAGACTCGCTCGCTTCGCCTGCATGCAACGACTCCGGCACTTCCTAGCTGTGGTACCATCTCCTTCCCCGGTGCGCGGGCGGCGCCGGGCGGAGCGGGCACGCGATGAAGGACACTCTCGGAGTCCTGCTGGCGGGGGGCGCGGGCGAGCGCCTCTACCCTCTGACGCGCGACCGGGCCAAACCGGCCGTCACCTTCGGCGGCATTTACCGCATCATCGACATCACGCTTTCCAACTGCATTAACTCCGACCTCCGCCGTATCTACATCCTCACCCAGTACAAGGCGCTTTCACTGAACCGTCATATCCGCGAAGGCTGGAACATCGTGGCCCGCGAATTGGGCGAGTTCATCGAGATACTTCCCCCCATGAAGCGGGTGAGCGAGAACTGGTACATGGGCACCGCCGATGCCGTCTATCAGAACATTTACTCCATCGGCTCCGAGCAACCGCGGCATGTGCTCATTCTTTCCGGCGACCATATTTACAAAATGGACTACGGCAAAATGATGCAGCAGCATCAAGACTCCGCCGCCGACATCACCATGGCCACGCTGCTGGTCGAACCCAGCGACTGCTCGCGCTTTGGCGTCGTTGAAATGGACCGCGACAGCCGCATCGTCGGGTTTCAGGAGAAGCCGAAAGAAACCGAACTTCGCTCGCCGTTTGACCCCGGCAAAGTTTCCGTATCGATGGGCATCTATCTCTTCAATACGGATGTGCTCATCCCGGTGCTGCTGAAGGATGCGGAAGATCCCAGCTCCAGTCACGACTTTGGCAAAGACATTCTGCCGAAAATGGTGGACGAATACCGCGTCTACTCCTACAACTTTGTCGACGAAAACAAGAATGAGGCGCACTACTGGCGCGATGTAGGCACTCTGGAAGCCTATTACGAGGCCAATATGGACGTGGTTTCGGTCTCGCCGGTATTCAACCTCTACGATGAAGAATGGCTCATCCGCACCCATCAGCGCCAATATCCGCCCGCCAAATTCGTGTTTGCTGAAACCGGCCGTACCGGCATGGCCGTGGATTCCATCGTTTCCCACGGCTGCATCATTTCCGGCGGCTCGGTGAAGAACAGCCTGCTCTCGCCCAATGTGCGCATCAACTCCTACAGCGAAGTGGACGCCAGCATTCTCTTCTCCCACGTCAACATCGGCCGTCACTGCAAGATCCGTCGCGCCATCGTTGACCGCGATGCCCACATTCCTGAGGGCACTTCCATTGGCTACGATCTGGAAGCGGATCGCTCCCGCTACTTCGTGACCGAAAGCGGGATCACGGTAGTCACGCGCGATTACTCGCTGTTTGAAAATCCTGTGACCGTCGACTACTTCACCAGCGAGTAGGAGAGTCGGCCGAGTGCGGTCGTCGCTCCGTGATAAGGGTTGGTGTCACCCACGCCGAGTCGCTACAATGTTCCATTGGTCGATCCTAATTTGCCCCCTCCGAGGAAAGCGATGCGTAGTCTTCTTACTCTAGCGTTCGCCTGCGTTCTCTTATTTGCGCTCCCTGCGGCAGCGCAGTCTGCCCCGCACCTTTCGCACTTCGATCCGATGCAGGCAGACCGCAACCTGGATCCTTGCCAGGACTTTTTCCAGTACTCCTGCAGCAAGTGGATTTCCGCCAATCCCATTCCAAACGATCAGGTCTACTGGACCACCGCCAGCGGCCTGCGCTTGTGGAATGAGAATGTGCTGCGGGAAACGCTGGAGCGCGCCGCCGCCGATACCGCCAACCGTTCCCGCCTTGAGCACCAGATCGGTGATTACTGGGCCGCATGCATGGATGAAACCGGCATGGACGCTCGTGGCGTCCGCGACCTGACCACCGAATTGGATCGGATTGCAAAGCTGCGCAGCAAGGCAGATCTGATCGAGGCCGTGGCCCATCTGCACCAGACTCTTCCTGGCGCCGCGCAGCAAGGCAACAACCAGACCCAAGCTCCGCTTTTCGGCTTCACCGCATTGCAGGATTATGGCGATGCTTCGCTGGTGGTAGCCGGCTTTGACCAGGGTGGCATGACCCTGCCCGGACGCGACTTCTACCTCAAAGACGACGCCCGCTCCGTCGAACTCCGCGGCCAATACCAGGAACACATTCGCAAAATGCTGGAGCTCGCCGGAGAGGCAAGCAGCCAGACCGCCGGCGACGCCGTCATCGTGCTCACCCTAGAAACCGCTCTGGCCAAAGCCGCCATGGATAACGTCGCCCGCCGCGATCCCAAGAACGTCAACAACCCGATGACGCTGGAGCAAGTGCAGGCGCTCACTCCTTCGCTGGACTGGAAGCGCTACCTGCAGCTGGTGGGTGCGCCCGCGCCGAAGCATTATCTCGTTTCAGCGCCCAGTTTTTTCCGGAGCCTCGAAGAGTTGCTGCAACAGCATCCGCTCGAACACTGGCAGACCTATCTGCGCTGGCAAGTGATTCACTACTCGGCCGCCTTCATGGCCCAACCCTTCGCCGACGAAAACTTCGATTTCTTCGCTCGCAAACTCTCCGGCGCCAAGGAACAGGTACCGCGCTGGCGGCGCTGTGTGCGCAACGCTGATCGCGACCTGGGAGAAGCCCTCGGCAAGGCCTACGTGGACCGCGCTTTCCCGCCCGAGAGCAAGCGCCGCATGCTGGAATTGGTACGCGACATCGAAAATGCGCTCGATCGCAACATCAACACCCTCGAGTGGATGAGCCCGGCCACCAAACAGCAGGCCAAGAAGAAACTGCGCGCCATCGAAGAGAAGATTGGGTACCCAAGCCAGTGGCGCGATTATTCTTCGGTCAAGATTACTCGCGCCAGCCTGCTGGAAAATGTGCGTCAGTCGTCCGGCTTTGAATTCAGCCGCCAGTTACAAAAAGTCGGCAAGCCGGTGGATCGCGCCGAGTGGGGGATGACGCCGCCCACCATCAACGCCTACTACGATCCCCAGCTCAATACCATCAACTTCCCCGCCGGCATCTTGCAGCCGCCGTTCTTCGACAGTTTGCGCGACGCCGCGGTGAACTATGCCGGCATCGGCTCGGTCATTGGCCACGAAATCATTCACGGGTTCGACGATCAAGGCCGCAAGTTCGACGCCGACGGTAACCTGCGCGACTGGTGGACCCCGGAAGACGGCAAGGCCTACGACGCGCGCGGCAAGTGCATCGCCGACGAGTACACGCAGGATGTTCCCGATGCTGGGGTGAAGCAAAATGGACTCTTGACCCAGGGTGAAGACACCGCTGACAACGGCGGCGTCCGCCTCGCCCTCGCCGCCCTCGAAGCCAAACTCAAACGCGACGGCAAGACCCTCGATGACAAAGGTACCGACGGCTGGACCAACCGCCAGCGCTTCTACTTAGCCTATGGCAATGTCTGGTGCGCCCAGGCCCGGCCAGAGATCCTGCGCGTGCTCGTGCTCACCAATCCCCACTCGTTCTCGCGCTATCGCGTGAACAACGTGGTCACCAACCAGCCCGAGTTCAGCCAGGCTTTCGGCTGCAAGAAAGGTCAGCCCATGGCTCGCGAGAACGCCTGCCGGGTGTGGTGAGAAGCCGGGCCTTCCGCTAACATAGAGGGAATGCTCAGAAGGCCGCCGCTGCATCCAACGAGCAGACTTCAACCCTCCATCAGGGGGATCAATTGGAAGGCAAAATGAAAAAAGCACTCCTGACACTGCTGACAACACTTCTGCTGACGTCGCTGGCCACCGCTGGTGATCCTTCGATGCTCAAGCCGCCCAAGGGCTCTAGGGTCGCGATCGTGGTCTTTGAAGACCTGCAATGTCCTGACTGCCGCCTCGCCGCTCCCCTGATCGAGGAAGCGGGCCGTACCTACAAGATTCCGGTGGTGCGCCACGACTTCCCGCTTGCCAAGCACAACTGGTCGTTCGATGCCGCGGTCATCGCTCGCTATTTCGACACGCACTCCAAGCAGTTGGGGAACGCCTTCCGCGACTACGTGTTCGAGCACCAGTTGGAAATCACGCCCGAGACTCTGCGCAGCTATGCGGAAAAATTCGCGGCTGCGCACAAGACTACTGTTCCCTTTGCCGTAGACCCGCTGGGCAAGCTGGCGGCCCTGGTCAACGCGGACCGTGACCTGGGCAAGACCATCGGCATTGAGCACACGCCGACCATCTACGTTGTCAGCAACCGCACCGTCGGCACGCCCTTTGTGGAGATCGTAAAGCGCGACCAGCTCTACCAGTTGATTGATTCCATGCTGAAGGAATAAGCCACGGGTCGCGTGGCGACGGCCGCCCTCGGCGAACTCTGCGTTCTAGATTTTTGGTTTCCCCAGCCCGCCCAGCACCGCCAGCAATTCTTCATTATCCGGTTGCTGATCCAGCGGACAGATTTTCGCAAATGCGATCTTCCCGTCCCGATCCACAATGAACACGGCCCGTTCGCTGATGCCGGCCACCGGGGGAGCGTCACGCAGAATGCCGTACTTCCGCGTCACTTCCGCGTGCGGGTAGTAGTCGGAGCAGAGCGGCAAATCCATCATGCCGATCTCTTTCTTCTGCCAGGCAATGTGGCTGGGGATTGAATCTACGCTGATGTCCAGGACCTGGGCATTGAGCGCGGCGAACTTCTCCAGATCGGAGTTGAGCGCCGGCAACTGCGCCGATCAAGTCGGGGTCCAGTCCAGCGGATGAAAGGCGATGACCACGTTCTGCCGGCCGCGGAAGTCACTCAGCCGCACCCGATGCTCACGCTCTCCCGTGACCGCCGGCAGGTCGAAATCCGGCGCGCGATCCCCCACCTTCAGAGCCATGGGTTCAGTCTATGGGTTTCCCACCAGCGCGAGCAAGAATCCCCCAAAAACGTAAAGGGCGGCCTGGTGCGCCGCCCTCGCAAAACTCCGGCCTGCCTTTAGACTGCCCGGACGTTCTCCGCCTGCCAGCCCTTCGGACCCTTGACCAAGTCAAACTGCACCTGCTGGCCCTCTTGCAGGCTGCGAAAGCCCTGCGATTGGATGGCTGAAAAATGCACGAATACATCTTCTCCGTTGGGACGGCTGATGAATCCGTAGCCTTTGGCGTCGTTAAACCACTTCACTGTTCCTTGTTCCATGATGGTGCTAAAAACCTCGATATCGCTTTGGATTTGCGCTGAGTCGCTGGGACTTCTGCAGGCAGGTCACGCTGAAAGCAGGTGGAACTGGTTACTGCAAAAAACCGCAAAGATCAAACGCATCTATAGGATACAAGACCAAGAAAAAATCCACAAGCCGCCTCCTGTAGACGGACCACGGCCCCGAACAGGGAATCCATGATCCAGTCGCGTAGGAGGGGGTAACGTTAGACTGACACGGAGCCTAGAAACCACGGGGCTCCCGGTCAATAAGAAACGAGTTTTGTTCTGTTTTCCGAACACGCTCGGGAAGGCGCTTTGCCATTTCAATGTAAGTAATGATTGTTCATATAGATAGACGCACTGGTTGACGCTCGTCCTCTCCCCTGATCTGTGGAAATCTTGCCACAGTGCTCCGTTTCTGTTCCAAAATGGGAAATTCTGCGCCAAGTGACCTTCTGCCCTCCCGTCTCCAGCCCACTTGGCCACCGCTTTGCACCACTGCAGGCAGCTTGCTAACCCCGCCCCCAGAACACACAATGGATGGCAAGGTGACATCATGACGATTCGAACCTTCCCCATGCTGTTCGCAGCCATCGTTGGTTTCGCATTGCTCCCCGGCTCCGCCTTCGGCCAAGGCCAGGGTAACGGCCACAACAAGCACCAGGCCCAAGGCGACGACGACCGGGACAACCGCCAGGACGGTGATGATCGTCATCGCGGCTCTCGGGCTACCGTCACCATCGTCTTTGGCGGCCCTGATCGGGACATCATTCGCGACTATTACCATCGCCGCGGATCAAACCTGCCTCCCGGTTTGGCCAAGCGGAACGGAAATCTGCCTCCGGGCCTGCAAAAGCACCTGGAGCGCAATGGCACGCTTCCCCCCGGACTGCAAAAGCGGTTCAGTCCTTTTCCCGACGATCTGGAACGTCGCTTACCGCGGTTGCCAAGTATCTACCGCCGTGGCACCATCGGCGTCGACATCGTAATTTTGGACCGGCGGACGCAGAGGATCGTTGACATCGTGCACGATATCCTGCGGCCCTAGGCCTCAAGCGAACCCGAAACCCTTCCCGCCTCGCGGGCATCTGAGACGCATGCGTGCCACCGCTCTCGCCATCGCTCTGTCCCTCACCGTCGCCGCCAACGCTTCGGTGGTTGATGACGTCCGCACCTCTCTGGAGACGGGCAACTTCGGTCAGGCTGAGGCCCAGATCAAGGCGTACGAAGCCCGGAACCACGTCACCCCGGAATCGCTGGAAGCTCTTTCCTGGATGGGACGCGCCGCACTCGCCGCCCACGATCTGGACCGCGCCTCGCGCTATGCTGCCCGAACCGAGCAATTGTCGCTGCAACAGCTAGAGACGCGACGCCTCGATGCCGAGCCGCACCTTCCCATGGCGCTGGGTGCCGCCATAGAAGTGGAGGCACAAGTGCTCGCGGCTTGCGGTCAGCGTTCAGAAGCGCAGACCCTGCTCGAACGCAAACTCGCTCTTTATCGCAACACCTCTATCCGCGCCCGTCTGCAAAAGAACCTCAACCTCATTAGCCTGACCGGAAAACCAGCGCCGACGCTCAATCTCAAAGAGCATCTCGGCCCTGCTCCGCCGTCGCTGGCGCAACTCAAAGGAACTCCCGCCCTGCTATTTTTCTGGGCCCACTGGTGCGGCGACTGTAAGGCGGAAGCGCCCGTGCTGGCCCGGCTGAAACAGGAATTCGGGTCGCGCGGCTTGGCGTTCCTCGCCCCAACCCAGCGCTACGGCTACGCTGCCGCCGGAGAAGACGCCACCCCCGCGGCGGAACTCGCCTATATCGAGCAGGTACGCCAGCGTTACTACTCCGCACTGCTCGACGTGCCGGCTCCGGTAAGTCAGGAAAATTTCAACGTCTACGGCTCCAGCACCACGCCCACGCTAGTGATAGTGGACCGGAGCGGCATCGTCCGCCTCTACCACCCGGGATACATACCCTACGAAGAACTCCGCGCGGCCATCGCCGACGTGCTGCGCTAGGCCGCCGCATCCCGATGTACCATGGAGCCGTGCCCAGCCTGGCACAACGCGTCCAGCGCCACCTCTTACAGCACAGCCTGCTGCAAGCGGGCGACCGTGTCGGCATCGCAGTCTCCGGCGGCGCGGATTCCGTGGCCCTCCTGCATCTCCTGCTCGAACTACGTTCCGAACTCGGGCTCGTGCTCGCCGTTGTCCACCTGAATCACCGGCTGCGTGGCGCCGACTCTGACGCCGATGAGCAGTTCGTGGCCGAACTCGCCCGCGACCACGGCCTTGAATTCCTGCGTGCTGCGGACGATGTGGCGGCTCGGCCCGAGGCAAAGACCCACGGGATCGAGGCCGCGGCCCGCGCCGCTCGTTACGAATTCTTCTGGCGCCTGCTGGATCAAACTCCCACCCGCCTCAACAAGATCGCCACCGCCCACACCCTCGACGACCAGGCGGAGACCGTGCTCTTGCGTCTCGCCCGCGGCGCCGGCAGCAAAGGACTTGCCGGAATTTATCCTCGGCTGACTCATCCTCGGATGGTTCGCGAACATCCGCAGGCGGCCATCGTCCGTCCGCTGTTGCGCATCCGCCGCGCCGAGCTCGAAGCTTGGCTCAACTCCATCGGCCAGCCCTGGCGCGAGGACGCGAGCAACCGCGATCTCCGTTTCGCCCGCAACCGCGTGCGCCACGGCTTGCTCCCCCGCCTCGAAGAGCATCTGAACCCCAACATTCGCGAAGCCCTGGCCGAGACGGCGGAAATCGCGCGCGCCGAGGAAGAATACTGGCTCGCGCAGGTTGAACCGCTGCTGGCGCAAGTGCAACGCAGCGTTCCCAGTTCGTTGGCGCGGAACCTCCTGCTCGCGCAACCCTTAGCCCTGCGCCGACGCCTAATCCGGGCAGCCGCGGAGCAACTCGGCCTGCAGCTCGAGTTCAAACATGTGGAAGCAGCCCTGGCTGTGGCCGCCGGGCGCGACTCGGCACACGCCTGCGCTCTGCCTGCCGGCTGGGAAGCACGGCGTGTCGGCGATGACCTGCGCCTGGTCCGCGCGCAAACCGCCCCGCCGCTGAATTACGAAGAGCGGCTGGCCGCCCCGGGGCGAGTCCACCTCGCCGCCCTCAACTCTTTGCTGCAGGTCAGCCGCGTCGCCACCGCACCGCCTGCTGTGTATAATCCCGACCACTTGTACTCTGTCCCGTCACTCGCGAAGGAGTTAGTGGTCCGCAACTGGCGGCCCGGCGACCGTTTCTGGCCGGCCCACAGCAAAGCGCTGAAGAAAGTCAAGGACTTGCTGCAGGAACGCAAGATCCCTCTGGCGGAGCGCAGACTCTGGCCCGTGGTGGTGCGCGACGACGAAGTGGTCTGGGTGCGGGGATTCCCTGCGCCCGCGCACTTGCGGCCCGCACCCGCCGATCCTGATGCCTGGCTGATTCAGGAACTATTTCCCGCGAGTACGATCGAGCCCGAATAGGAGTTTGCCCATGGACGTGACTTCCGAAGTAATCCCGGGCCCCGGCAAGCTACGCACCCTGCTGAGTGCGGAACAAATCCAGAAGCGCGTCCGCGAGATGGCGCGCCACATCGCCGATGACACCCAGGGGAAAACCCTGCATGTGCTGGTAGTGCTGGAAAACGGGTTCATGTTCGCCGCCGACCTCATCCGCGCCCTCGACATTCCTGTCGTCTGCCAGTTTCTCAAGCCCATTTACCGCGAGACGCAGCAAGGTCAAGCCCCAGTGCTGGAAATCTTTTTCAGCCACGAGCTCAGCATCAAGGGCCAGAACGTGCTTCTCGTCGAAGGCCTGGTCCATTCCGGCGTGACCACCGAATTCCTCATCAGCGATTTGCGCCATCGCGGCGCCGCTTCGGTCCGCCTGGTCACCTTGCTCGATCGCCAGTCCGCCCGCCGCGTCCAGCTCCAGCCCGACTACTTCGGTTTTCTCGTGGATGACCACTATTTCGTAGGCTACGGTCTGGCTTCGCCGGAACAATTTGGCCGCAATCTACCGCACATCGCCGCCACCACGTGAACGTCCGCTGGCCCGGATGCGTGACCGAAGTTACGTCCCCCGAGGCGGTCCATTTCCACAGTAAAGCGCGTACAATAAAGTCGTCGGCGGTCGGCAAATCCTAAACCCTTCCTGCCGCATCTAATTGCCCTAGTGGTAGTTTCGGCCCGCCTTCGGGCCCGTGGTGTGGAGGAGTCTTTTTCGTGAATTCGACAGCCAAAACGGTGTTGTTCTGGGCGGTAATTGTTCTCTCCGCCGTGCTTCTCTGGACGGTGATCAAGACCGGCGCGCCCGGACAAAAAGAGCGGCAAATCAACTTCAGCGAGTTCATGACGCAGGTGGATTCGGGCAACATTGCCGAAGTGACCATCAACGGCATGGAAGCCCGCGGCAAGTTTCGCGACAAGACCGTTTTCTCCACCACCGTGCCCCTCACCTATCCGGACATGATCAAGACCCTGCGCGACAAGGGCGTGAACACCACCTTTCGCGATATGTCGGGCGGGAGCTGGCCCAACTGGATTTTCAATTTTGCCCCGGTACTGCTGCTGGGCGCGCTCTGGTTTTTCATGATCCGCCAGATGCAGACCGGCGGGAACAAAGCGCTTTCCTTTGGCAAGAGCCGCGCCCGCCTGCTCTCCATGCAGCAGAAGAAGATCACCTTCAAAGATGTAGCTGGCGTGGATGAAGCCAAACAAGAGCTGCGCGAGATTATCGAGTTCCTGCGCGAAGCACAAAAGTTCCAAAAGCTGGGCGGACGCATTCCCAAGGGCGTGCTTCTGGTGGGCAATCCTGGCACCGGCAAGACGCTGCTCGCCCGTGCGGTCGCCGGCGAAGCCAACGTGCCCTTCTTTTCCATCTCCGGTTCCGACTTTGTCGAAATGTTTGTCGGCGTGGGCGCCAGCCGGGTGCGCGACCTTTTCGAACAGGGCAAGAAAAACGCTCCCTGCATCATCTTCATTGACGAAATTGACGCGGTCGGACGTCATCGCGGCGCTGGTCTGGGCGGGGGCCACGACGAGCGCGAGCAGACTTTGAATCAGTTGCTGGTCGAGATGGACGGTTTCGAGTCCAACGACGGCGTGATTCTGATGGCTGCCACCAACCGTCCTGACGTGCTCGATCCCGCGCTCCTCCGCCCCGGCCGCTTTGATCGCCGCGTGGTGGTGGGACTGCCCGACGTTCGCGGCCGCGAAGAAATTCTCCGCGTTCACACCCGCAAAATTCCCATGTCCGAGGACGTAGATCTCTCCGTCCTCGCCCGCGGCACTCCGGGGTTCTCCGGCGCTGACCTGGCCAACATGGTCAACGAGTCGGCTCTGGCCGCCGCTCGCCACAATCGCAAATCGGTCTTGATGTTCGACTTCGAAGTGGCCAAAGACAAAGTCCTGATGGGCGTGGAGCGCAAATCCTTGCTCCTCTCCGACGAGGAAAAGAAAGTCACCGCCTATCACGAAGGGGGACACGCGCTGGTCGCGGCCAAGCTGCCCGATTCCGATCCCGTCCATAAAGTCACCATCATTCCGCGCGGGATGGCGCTCGGTATCACGCAGCAGTTGCCCATCGACGACCGCCACAACTATCACAAGAGCTATCTGGAAACGCGCATTGCCATCCTCATGGGCGGACGTCTGGCGGAAGAGATCTTTCTCAACCAGATGAGCACCGGCGCCGGCAACGACATTGAACGCGCCACCGAACTGGCCCGCAAGATGGTCTGCGAATGGGGCATGAGCGACATGGGCCCGCTTACCTTCGGCAAGAAAGAAGAGCAGATCTTCCTTGGTCGCGAGATTTCCCAGCATCGCGACTACAGCGAAGCCACCGCCATCCGCATTGACGAGGAAGTCAAGAAACTCATCGGCCAGGGCTACGATAAGGCCAAACGCATCCTGGAGAACGATCGCGACTCGCTGGTGCGGATTGCCAAAGCGCTGATCGATCGTGAAGTGCTGGACGGCGCCGAAGTCCAGTTACTCATCGAAGGCAAAGACCTGCCCGCCAAACCGCTGCCGCCGAAGGATGACGGCGTGCAGCAGGTCATCAAGCCCGACCGCGGTACGGCTCCCGTCAAGACAGGGGAGCGGCCAGCGACGGCGTAACAACTTACTGTTTCTGCACGTGGGACGGGTGGCTCCGGCCGCCCGTTTTTGTTTGCAGAGACGCGATCTCACAGGTGGCCGATTGGTGGCCCGGCGTGATCGACTGATAACGTCAACTGTCGACACAGACCTGCCGTGCTCAATTTCTCCATAACCCGTGCCAGCTGGAAACAGTGCAAAGGCCCATCGCAGAAATGACCTGCGATCAACGATCAGGAAACCCTGCAACTGCGCTTCTCGTCGGTGTTGAGACGCCTTCGCAGCTCGCGGTCTTGTCCTCCTCAGACCAGCCGAGAAGTGGCTTGTGGTCGGGACTACCGACCATCGGCCCCCAGATCACATGACCTGAAGTATTGACGTACCCGAATCGATCGTCATCTGTCCAAAAACGAGAAACATCTGTTTCTGCGATGAACAAATCAGCCTCTTCATCGCCGGTTAGAAAGCCGGGAGCGTAGCGGAACGGCAGGTAAAATGAGAACGTGCCTGATCTGTCGATGAACCCAGTAGTGCTGCCGAGCTTTCCGGGTGCGAGTCCACTTGCAAACGGGCCAGCCTTGTCAAACTTGGGCGAAATGACGACATCCCCATCGCGGTTTACATATCCCCACTTTTCTCCTTTCTTGATCGCGGCCAGGCCGCCGGAAAACGCCGCGACTGCGTCATAGACGAACGGAATAGCCACTTGCCCACGCAGATCCAGATAACCCGCCTTATCGCCGCGAGAAGCAGGTACACGCCCATCCGCAATCAGGTCCACGGCACGAAATCCCTGCGCAAGCACCTTGCCCGATGTATCGATAAGCACGTCACCCGAATCCGACTCCGCTACTGCCACGCCCTCGCGGAAATAGTACGCAGCTTCGAACTGTGGGTGGATCACTATGTGGCCAGAAGTGTTGAGGAACCCCCACTTCTCGCCACTGCGCACGGCAGCGAAACCCTCCGAAAACGGAAGCACATCATCGAAGGTCGGCGGGATTCTGAACTGTCCAGAGGCATCGACGAATCCGAACCTCTTGCCCTCCTTCTGGGGTTCTAAGTGGCCTTCGATCGCGGTTCGGAGCGGGAGCACGGCTCCCGAGGAATCAATCGATACATAGCGGCCACAAACATATACAGTCCCTAAGCCGCGCCAAAAATCGTCCGCCCAGATAAACTGAGGTCGAATGATCACCTTGCCCACATGGTCGATGTAGCCATATTTGCCGTTCTGCACAACCACGAGTGGTTCATTCCGGCTCCCCGCATTGCAGATGCCGGACCCCAATACAGCGACCAGAACTGGCCAGAGTCGGAAGCGCAGCTTACGTCGCATCGCGATTGACATATTCGTCACGATACCCAAGATTGTAAACCGCAGTCACCCACCAACCTACGAACAGGCGAAAAATGCCTCACTCCACCAACTGAATCATCGGCTTCTGAGACGCCAGCACCTCGCCAATTTCCACCGCACCCACACCCGCCGCCCGCAATGCCTGCACCAACTCTGCCGCGTGTTCCGCCGCTACCGAGACCAACAACCCGCCCGCGGTCTGCGGATCAAACAGCAGCGTTCTTATTTCTTCCGCCACCCCAACCTCATAACCCACCACGCACTCGGCAAATTCACGGTTCGCTTTCAAGCCTCCCGGGATAAACCCGGCGCGCACACACTCAACCGCTCCCGGCAGCAGCGGCACTCGCCCCGCGTGAATTCGCAAGCTGACGCCGGAAGCCAGCGCCATCTCACGGGCGTGGCCAATCAGTCCAAACCCGGTCACGTCGGTCATGGCATGGACCGCAGCGCCCGCGCCACACACCACCTCTGCCGCCGCCTTGTTCAGCGTAGTCATCGAACCCACCGCGGCTTCAATCCACGCCGCCTCGGCTTTACCCTTCTTGATCGCCGTCCCAATCACACCCGTACCCAAAGCCTTGGTAAACAGCAACCGGTCTCCCGCGCGCGCACCAGCATTCGCCAGCACCCGCTGCGGATGAATGAGTCCGGTCACCGCATACCCAAACTTCAACTCGTCGTCACGAATGCTGTGCCCACCCACCACCGTGCATCCGGCTTCCACCATCTTTGACAGCCCGCCGGAAAGAATGCGCTCCAGAATTTCCGTCTCCGCTTTGTCGGGAAAGCAGACCAGCGCCAGCGCCGTCAGCGGGCGCCCGCCCATGGCGTAGACATCGCTTAGCGCGTTGGTGGCTGCGATCTGGCCGAAGGTGTAAGGATCGTCCACGATGGGCGTGAAGAAATCCACCGTCTGCACCAACGCCATGTCGGGCACGATTTGATACACTCCGGCGTCGTCGGCGTGATCAAAGCCGACTAGCACATTCGGGTCATGTTGCCGGGCTAATTTCCCAAGCACCGTGTCCAGCACCGCCGGACTCAGCTTGGACGCTCAACCCGCCGCTTTGACCATCTCCGTCAAGCGGACTTTGTGCGCATCCGACATGCGTTTGATTGTAGATGATCGCCGATGCAAGGCAGGATGTTGCTGGCGGAGACACCGATCTGAGGCACCGCCACGAGCCAGTTGCATAGGCCCTTCGCTCCGCGCAGGGTGACAGGGTATTGGTGCGTCACAAGCGGGGCGAAGCAGACTCTGTCATCCTGAGCGCAGCGAAGGACCCCCGTACTTCCACCGCTTGTCGTGCCTGCTCTCTCGCCCAGGAAGAGCGAAGCCCGCTGCCACCCCACTCTGTTCTCGGTGTTAATCCCTGGCAAAACTACTTCGTGCTCACTTGCAACACTCGCACGTCCGGATAGGCCTGGTTCCAATCTGAGGAGACGTGTTCGAAGGTCAGCCGGAACAAGTCGGTCTTCCCCGGCGTCAGCGGCGCAACTTTCAGGTCCACTGCGTCGGGATAGGGCCCGCCCGTCTGCAAGACCCGCAGCGGCAACTGCTCGCGTTGTACGACTTCATCCAGCGAGTTCTTGAAGGTCACTTCTACGGTAGCGCCGGTCACGGTCTGTGTGCCCTGGTTGGTGATGGTGCCATCAATGTAGGTGACCGCGGCGCCGACGAAATTCCGCGCCTGACTCATCTTCAGATTGGCAATTTGCAGTTGGGCGGCATACGCGTCCGGTACCGCCGGCCCCAGCGTTGGCTTCGCGCGGTTGAGAACCGCGATAATCCCAACAACTACGACCACCAACGCAGTTCCAGCCACCACCACGCGCCAGAGCGAACTCGGCTCTTCTTGTACCGTCGGCTGTTGCAGCAGACCGCCCATACGCCGATTCTACAACGTCGGGGTTCCGCTCTACTCGCCCGCTACGGTCAGCCCATCCACCCGGATGGTCGGCGCCGCCATGGAGCCACGGAATTCCAAG
>JBGQDM010000076.1:0-15445 GCA_041495845.1 Terriglobia bacterium
GGAGAGACGCTCGGACTGGTGGGTGAGTCGGGCTCGGGCAAGAGCACGCTGGGGCGGCTGGTGCTGCGGCTGATTGAGCCCACCGCGGGCAGCGTGCGTTTTGACGGGCGCGATCTGGTTGCCGCCGGGCACGGCGAACTACGCCGCCTGCGCCGCGACATGCAGATTATTTTCCAGGACCCCTTCGGTTCGCTGGATCCGCGCTTTCGCGTGGAAGACATTGTGGCCGAACCCTTACTCATCCACGAGCGCTTGAGTGCGACGCTGCGCCGGGAACGAGTGCGGGAACTGCTGGGCGCGGTGGGTTTGGATGAGTCTGCACTCCGGCGCTATCCGCACGAATTCAGCGGCGGGCAGCGGCAACGCATCGGGATTGCTCGCGCGCTGGCCCTGCGGCCCAGGTTCATGGTGGCGGACGAGCCCGTCTCCGCCCTCGACGTCAGCGTGGGCGCGCAGATCGTCAACCTGCTGGCCCGCCTGCAACGCGAGTTCGGACTGACCTACCTGTTCATTTCGCATTCCATGCCGGTGGTGCGCTACCTGGCGACGCGGATTGCGGTCATGCGGCGGGGAAAAATTGTCGAGCTGGGAACGGCCGAAGAAATTACAATGCAGCCGCAGCAGGAATACACGCAACAACTGCTGGCGGCCACGCCGGAGTTGGTGGTCTAGCTCGCGAAAACAGTTTGTGATACACGTTACAGACGATAGCGTGACTGTTCCCGACAATGATTGTGTATCCGGAGGCACGTCATGAAACAGCGCCCGGTCGTTGTGGTCCTGGTTTGTCTTTCCGGTTTTCTCCTTTGGCAAGCGCCACCCGCGCTGGCGCAGGCATCCGGAGCGGCGTGCATCGAGTGCCATAGCAAGATCACGCCCAATATCGTAGCCGACTGGAGACTGAGCAAGCACAGTCAGAACTCGATTGACTGCACGGTGTGCCACGGCGATGGGCATATGTCGGCGGAGGACGTCAGCAAGGTCAAGATCCCCACGCCGGAGACTTGTGCCACCTGTCACCAGACGCAGGTGGCGCAGTACAAGCGCGGCAAGCACGCGCTGGGCTGGGCTTCCATGAAAGCCATGCCGACCATTCACTGGCAACCCATGGCCATGACGACGGGAGAAAAAGGCTGCGGCGGCTGCCACAAGATCGGATTGAAATCGCCGCTCGAGATCATCGAACTGCGGGAGAACGGGACGGAGTTTGGCGCCGCGGGTTGCGATTCCTGCCACACCCGCCACGCCTTCTCTACTGAAGAAGCGAAGTCGCCGCAGGCCTGCCAGACCTGCCACATGGGTTTTGATCATGCGCAGTGGGAGATGTACTCCTCCTCGAAACACGGCGTGCGCAGCAGTTTGAAACAGATGAAGATTCTGCCGGAGACGGCCTCCGCGCCCACCTGCCAGACCTGCCACATGCAGGACGGCGATCACGAAGTCCGTACGGCCTGGGGATTTCTCGGCGTGCGTCTGCCCATGCCGGAGGACAAGCAGTGGGCGCAAGACCGGGCCACGATCCTGCAAGCGCTGGGCGTGCTCGACCCCGACGGCAAACCCACGCCCCTCCTCGAAACCGTGAAAGCAGCCGACCTCGCCCGCCTGACCCAGGAAGACTGGCAGCGCGAACGCGACAAGATGCTCAAGACCTGCAACCAGTGCCACTCCGCAAATTTCGCCAAGCAGCAGTTGCAGGCCGGCGATGACATGATCCGCGAAGCCGACCGGGTGATGGCCCACGCCATTCGCATCATCGCCGGACTCTACCGCGATGGGATTCTGGAAAAACCCAAGAACTACGCTTACCCCTTCCCCAACCTACTGACTTTCCACGATGCGCCGACGGTGATCGAGCAGAAACTCTTCGTCATGTATCTGGAACATCGCATGCGCACGTTCCAGGGCACGTTCCATGCCAGCCCGGACTACGCGCTGTGGTACGGCTGGAGCGAGATGCAACGCGACATGACCGAGATCAAGGAACTGGCGGCCCAGATGCGGCGCGAACACGCTATGGCAATGAAGACGGAGCCCGCAGCCCCCATCCCCGCACCCAACAAGAAAAAGAAAACTGGAGGCGAGTAGGATGAGCGATTTGAAGACCTGTGCCGCGCCGGCAAGAATTCCTCGGGGTGCCATCATGAAACGACTTTTGTGCCTGTGCTTTTTCTCTGCTTCAGTCTTGGTTCAACCCAGCTTTGCCCAGACCAAGGATCCGGTGCTGACCGTGGCGCGGGAAATTCTGCCTCGTCAGCAGAAAAACCTGGTGGCCGCGGTGGAAGAGATGCCAGCGGACAAATTTGGCTTCAAACCCACGCTGGCGCAGATGAGCTTTGCCCACCTGGTGTTGCACATCGTCGAATCGAACAACCACCTGTGTGCTCTAGTGGCGGACCTCCCGCCGGTGAAACCGCAAGATCTGAAGGAAACCGATGCGAAAGAGAAGCTCGTCGCCGCACTGAAGGCGTCGTTTGAGTTTTGCGGACAAGCTCTGGCGAAAACTGACGACTCCAAGCTCGGCGATACGATTGAAGCTCACGGCGGGCGCCAGGCGCCGCGGGCTTGGGCGGTGATTGCACTTACGAATGACTGGGCCGACCACTACGGTGCGGCCGCCATGTACTTGCGCCTCAATGGGCTGCTGCCGCCGACTGCGAAAAAATAGGCGGCGCGCTCAGGCTGGCCGCACTGCCAGCTTTCCGTCAGCCGCTTTTTCAATCCATCCCCACGGATGCTCGTGGTCGTGCGTGAACACCATGAGCCACTTCTCCGGAATCGCTTCCACATAAATTCGTTTGCGATTTTCGATAGTCTCCAGCGGAAAGAGATCGAACGCCATCACCCAGGTGGGATCGAGATGCGCGGTGGTGGGCACTAAGTCGGAGATGTAACAGGCCTTACGGCCGCCGCTTTCGATCATCACCGCCTGCATGTGGGCGGTGTGGCCCGGGAGTACCCGCACGCGGATGCCCGGCACAATCTCCGCGTCGCCCTGGAGCAGCGTCATCTGCCCGCTGCGAATGAGCGGGCCGTAGTTTTCGTCGAGGTAGCTGATGCGGTCGCGTTCCAGTTGGCGGCAGCCGTGTTCGTACTCGCCGGCCTGCACGTAATACTGTGCGCGCGGAAATGTCGGCACGATCTGCCCACCGCGTGCCACCGTGTTCCAACCGCAGTGATCAAAATGCAAATGGGTGTTAATGACAATGTCGACATCTTCCGGCGCGACCCCTGCTGCCGTCAGATTTCCCAGCAGGCGCGCTTGCGGCGCATAAATCTTCACCATCTTTTCCGCAAGCTTGTTGCCAATACCGGTTTCCACCAGCACGGTCTTGCTTCCGGTGCGAATGAGGAGAGAGTTCAGCCCGACGGCCAGGCGGTTCTTCTCGTCGGGGGGCCGGCGCCGCTCCCACATGGGCTTGGGTACAACGCCAAAAAGCGCACCACCATCGAGAAAGTAGGTGCCGTCGGAGAAAACGGAAAGTTCAAAATCGCCGAGTGAATGGGAAGGCATGAGAAATCCCGAAGAACCTGCCATTGTAGCGGTCGGCCTACTCGATCTGCACCAGCGTACTGGGCGCTGTGGCCGCCAGGTTTTCCGGCGGTTGTTGCGCGTCGCGCCAGGCATCAAAGATCGACACCTGATGCACACAGGAAACGGTGCAGTGGGGCGCACAGCTTTTTTCCGTGAAATATTCGCGCCGCATCCGTTCGCGGGTGTATTTTTCCAGCGGCACACCGGGATAGCCGCGCTGTTGCGAGCAGTAGTGCACCAGCCCGTCCTCACAGATGTAGAGGTAGCGCGCTCCGGCGCGGCAGCGCCACTGGTTGGGCCGGCCCTGCGAGATATTGTCCTGGAAGGAATTGACGCGGGTGAAGCTGCGCTTTTCGAGCGTCTTCATCTCGTGGTAAATGCGGCGCTCATTGTCCGCCAACGGCTGCAACTGGCCCTCGCCGTCATGAATGATGCCCACCGTCGAAGTGAAGCCGAGTTCCAGGGCCCGCCGGCCGATGACCAGCGCATCTTCGGGATGATGCACGCCGCCGCCGACCACGGAGTTGATGTTCACGTGAAAGTCCGCATGTTCCGCCAGCAGTTGCAATTTCTTGTCCAGGACTTTGAGGCTCTTCTTGGAAACTTCATCGGGCTGCACGTTGTCGATGGAAATCTGCAGCCATTCCAGCCCGGCGCGGTTGAGGCGCTGGATACGGTCCGCGGTAAGCAGGTAGCCGTTGGTGATCAGCCCGGTAATGATGCCGTTCTGGCGCAAACGCTGAATGATCGGATCCAGGTCGGGATGCAGCATGGGTTCGCCGCCGCTGATCGTGACCACGGCAGTGCGCAGTTCGCCGAGCCGATCCACGCGGCGGAACATGTCTTCCGTCGGCACGGGTTTGGAAACGTCATCAAATTCGTTGCAGTAGGTGCAGGCCAGATTGCAGCGGCGGATGGGAATAATGTGGGCCAGCAAAGGGTGCTCATTGGAAAACGCAGCGCGCAGCACGGCCCGCAGCCCGCGCACATTGCGATGGGCCGCTTTCAGTTGGCGTCGAAGACGAACCAGGCTGGAGGGCATGAGCTTAGTTTCCAAGAGAACACAATTCCAGACGCGCCGCCTCCAGGAAACCGCTGGTTGGAGATTTCTCCGGGCTGAACGGCGGCCACGCGGGGTCGATCAAAAACCCATGGCTACGCGGAATAGTCAGTATATCAGCCAGTAAAGACGGCCACTCCGGAAACAGGCTCACTCGGATACGAGCGCGTGTCCCGCTTCCCGCACCGCGTCCAACGCCTGCGGCAAGGACTCTTTCTTCACCAGCACGCAGTCCGTATCGAAAGTGGAAATGGCGAAGATGGAAACTCCGCGTGCGGCCAGAGGGCTGATGAAGGACGCAAGGATGCCCACCTGTTCAAACGCAAACGGGCCTTCCAGCTGGAGGCAGACCCAGGGACTCTCGGCCTTGATGCCGGGCGGTACGTTGGCCAAGGAACAGACGATCGAAAACTCATCGGCGGTCCGCGTGACGGAGAAAAACTCTCCTCGCGTTGCCCAGGGTGGAATGGCCGCCTCCGGCGCGAGCCGGCAGACCGCATAGTCTCCGGGCAGTCGGTGGAACCTCAGCCGCAGCGGGCTCTGGCCTGCCATCGCTAATCCTCGATCGCCTTGCGCAGTGCCGCTCGTGCCAGCAGACGGGTGGAATCGAGGGTGGGCAACGGGGACGCATCCGCCGTGACCAGCAGCGGAATTTCCGTGCAGCCCAACACCACTGCGTCACAGCCGTCATCCTTGAGGCGGCGGATCACTTCCACGAAATAGGCCAGCGCCGGCGGCAGGAATTTGGAGTAAACCAGCTCGTCGAAAATAATCTGGTTGATGCGCTCGCGCTCGCTGGCTCCGGGAACGCGAGACTCCAGGCCCGCCGCCTGCAGCTTTTCCTGATACACCGGCCCTTCCATCAGATATTTTGTTCCCAACACGCCGATGCGCCGATAGCCGAGCCGCCGCGCTTCCACCGCGACTTCCTGCGCAATGTGCAGCCACGGCCGCGGCGAGCGGTGCGCCACCAGATCAAAAGCCTGATGACAGGTGTTGTCCGGGCAGATGAGAAAATCAGCACCGGCGCGGGCCAGTTTCTCCGCCGACGACAGCATCAACTGGGCCACACCGCTCATGTCGCTGGCATAAAAAAAGTGCATGTACTCCGCCAGCGCATGGCCGTGCAGCGAAACTTCCGGATGGTTGTGACGGCCCATGCGCTCCGTGCCCTCCAGGCAGATGGTGCGATAGCACAGCGCCGCGCCTTCCGCACTGCAAGCGACAATGCCGATGTGTTGTGGCATGAGAAGACTCCCGAATCAATTCGATGCGACGCGACTCGCTCGCGCTTCAGGTTTGCAGCAAAAAGCGCGCTCCCATGACGACCAGCACCACCCCCAAACACTTGCGCAACACCGGCACGGACAGGACCCAACGAGCAGCCCAATGATGCCGCCGACTAAAACCTGCCCCAGCATGTTCACTTGGATTTTTCCTCCGCCTTGGCGATGGCTTCCACTCCCGCCAGCATCTTGTCCAGATCACTGCGGCTGTAGTAGTGCCCGCGCAGAATCACCGCCGCGATCTTCCGCGTGTTGCGGATGTCGTCGAGCGGATTGGCCTCCAGCAGCACCAGGTTGGCAGGCTGCTTGGCATCAATCGTTCCAGCATCTTGGCGGCCGAGAAACGTTCCCACATTCACCGTCGCTGTGCGTAACGCATCCAGCGGGGTAAACCCGGCGCGCACCAGCAATTCCAATTCGCTGTGCAAAGACCAGCCCGGTAACAGGAACGGGTCAGGACTGTCCGTGCCGGATAGAAACTGCACCCCTGCCTCTCGCATGACATGCACAAGCGCGAGGTCATGCTGGAACGACGTCTTGAACCCGGCGATAACGGCCGGGGGCGTGGGCGCTTGTGCTTCCCATTGCTGGCGCGCCCAGGCCGGTGCATACCGAAGCACGTTGCTCTTCGTCAGCGCCGGATTGTCGAGCGCAGTCTGGGTCTGCCACCAGACGAGTGTAGGTACCTGCCACGTACCCGTCTCGCGGAATTGCGCAAACAGGCGCGCCGCCTTCGTCGCGTCGTAGGTGCTTTCCGCCTCGCGGCTAGCCGCAGAGTAGGCGGCGCCATCGTTTCTGGCCAGCGCGTCCATCTTCTTGCGGCGCAGCTCATCTTCCCGCGCGGAGCAGGCCAGCGCAATGCCGCTCAGGTGTTCGATGCTCTTTTGTCCGGCGTTAGCGGCCTCTTCCGCGCTGAGCGAGTCCGGCACATGTCCAGCCAAGGCAATCTTCTGCTGGCGACACTCCGTTGCCAGCGCGAGGTAGGTTTCACGCGGCAGGTCGGAAAGCACTTTGATGAAATCCACGCCGGTGGTTTTCAGTTCGCCGACTACCTGTCGCGCCTCGTCAGTGGAATGAACGCCTCGCGAACTCGCATCCGCGGGGCCGGCCACGAGAAATGGCCCGGCAAAGACAATCTCCGGCCCTACCAGCTCGCCGTGCTGGATCTTCTGGCGGCGATCTTGCAGTAGCTTCAGGTCCCCGCCCATATCGCGAATGCCGGTGATTCCGTTGGCTACATAAAGCGGGTAGATCACGTTTTCATTCCACGGCGCCGCCGGTCCGCCAGCGCTGTGCGCATGCATGTCCCAGAGGCCGGGAATCAGATATTTTCCGTTGGCGTTGATGACGATGGTGCGGTTGTGGCCCAGGTTCCCGATCAAGGCCACTTTGGCGATGGTCTGCACTTTGTCGCCTTTGATGACCACGTTGACATGGCGATCAATGCTGCCTGAAACCACATCCACCAGATTGACGTTGGTCAGGACCAGCAGCTTTTCCGGCAACTTGCGGGTTGCCAGGGCGGGGAAAACGAGCGCGACAAAAAGGAGTAGGAAACGTTGAGCGCGGGCACGCATGGGCCGAAGACCGTGACTCAGCCTAAGGGCGGGGCGCGGCGGCGTCAAACATTTTCATGAACGCCAGTTTTTTCCCCGGGGCGAGGAACGAGGCTTCAAAAGCGTTACGGGCAATTTCTCGCAACTGCTCCTCGGTGAAGGCAAAGGTCTGCTGCGCCAGCGCATATTCGGCGCTCAGGCTGGTGCGAAACATGGCCGGATCGTCGGTGTTGAGTGTGACCATCAACCCCTGCTCAAAATACTGGCGTAAAGGATGATCTTCAATCCGCGGGCAACATCCGGTGCTCAGGTTCGAACTCAGACAGACCTCCACGGGCACCTGACGCCGCGCGAGTTCTTCCACCAATTCCGCGTCGTGTACGGCCGTTAGCCCATGTCCGATGCGCTCCGCGCCAATATTCAACGCGCCCCAGACGGAGTCCGGGCCGGCGCTCTCCCCGGCGTGGGCAGTCAGATGCAAGCCCTGGTCACGGGCGTAGGCGTAGACCTCGCGGAATAATTCCGGAGCGGCCCGGCGTTCGTCACCGCCAATGCCGAGCCCGGCCACGCCGCGCTCGCGGAACTGAACTGCCAAATCCGCCACCCGGCGTGCCTGCTCCGGCCCGAAGTGACGCACGGCGTCGAAAATCCAGAGTACAGAAACGCCGAAATCGCGCTCTCCGCGTTCCCGCGCGCGCTCCAGACCTTCGAAAATCGCGGCGAAGTCAAGGTTCCGCCACAGGCACACGCCCACGGAAACAAAGACTTCAGCGTGCACCGTGTTGTCCGCATGCAACTGCTCCATCATGCGATGAGCGATCAGCTCGTAATCGTCAGCGTCGCGCAGCGGTTCCGTAGCGTCCCGAAAAGCAAGCAGGAAGCCGGCGAAATCCTGGTAGCGGTAGAGGGCCTCGGCGGCGGCCAGGTCCGCACCCGCGAGGCCATGACGCCGGCGCAGTTCCACCAGCGTGGCCGGCGCAATTGTGCCTTCCAGATGGAGATGCAAATCCGCCTTGGGCAGGCGTCGGAGAAACACGGTAGGCGCAGCGGTCATTAGGATTTCAGATCTCAGAGTGCAGATTGCAGGAGTAGCGTCGAATTTTCAATGAAGCAATCTTGAAAACTGAGTTCTTGATGCGTGTCTAACCGCGCCGGCCGGCAAATTCGCTGCGATGGCGGCTGTAGAAAAAATAGACCGCCAGGCCGAGTACGAGCCAGCCGATAAACCGCACCCAGGTAATTACGGTAAGCCCCGTCATCAGCCCGCCGCAGAGGATGATCGAAATCAACGGGAACCACGGTGCGAGGGGGACCTTGAAAACGCGTGGGCGGTCGGGATCGGTACGCCGCAACAGAATCACGCCCAGGGAAACCAGCACAAAGGCAAACAGCGTGCCAATGTTGGAAAGGTCGGCGGCGTCGCTGATGGCGAAAATTCCGGCGGGAATTCCGACTGCGAAGCCCGCAATCCAGGTGGACCAGTGCGGTGTCTTGAACTTCGGATGCACCTTGGAGAATATCTTGGGAAACAAGCCGTCGCGCGACATGGCATACCAGATGCGCGCCTGGCCATACTGAAACACAAGCAGCGACGAAACCATGCCGGTGAGCGCGCCGATCACGATGACGCTGCGGGAGAGCCGGCTTGCCCCCAGATGTTGCAGCGCGTAAGCCACCGGTGCTTGCGACGCTTCGCCGGAGAGGAAGGTCGTGTACTTCATCATGCCCAGCAGGACAATGGAAACGCCGACGTAGAGCAGGGTGCACACAATCAGCGAACCGATGATGCCAATGGGCAGATCGCGCTGCGGGTTCTTGGATTCCTCCGCCGCTGTCGAAACCGAATCGAAGCCAATGTAGGTGAAAAATACGATGGCCCCCCCCGTCACGACGCCGGCAAAACCGGATGGCGCGAAAGGCCGCCAGTTGCTTGGGTTCACCAGCGCCCCACCGACCACCAGGAAAACCAGAATGGCCCCGATCTTCACCGCCACCATGACATTGTTGGCTTTGGCTGATTCGCGCACGCCGCGCACCAGCAGCACAGTCAATATGAAGACGATGAAAAATGCGGGGAAGTTGAAGTACGCTCCCGTCCAGTGTCCCGTCTCCCACACCGGCGTGGACCAACGGTCGGGAAGGTTCAGGCCGAACGAAGCGAGTTGCGCCTTGGTGTAGGCGCTGAATCCGATCGCGACCACTACATTGCTGACCACATACTCCAGGATCAGGTCCCAACCGATAATCCAGGCAAAAATCTCGCCCAGGGTGGCGTAGGAATACGTGTACGCGCTACCCGCGATCGGAATCATCGAAGCTAGCTCCGCGTAACACAGGCCGGCAAAGCTGCAGGCAAGGGCCACCAGGAAGAACGAGAGCGCAATGGATGGGCCGGCGGCTGGGCGACCGTGCATCAGCACGTCAGCCGAGCCCCCGCCGCGCAGAAAATTTACGACCAGATCCAGTACCTGCGCATGCAGAATCGAGGGGACCTGGAAATATTCACCAGCTGCGGCGGTGCCGGTCAGCACAAAAATCCCGGAACCAATAATGGCGCCGATACCCAGCGCCGTCAGCGACCACGGTCCCAGAGACTTCTGCAACCGCTGTCCCGGCGCGTCCGCTTCCGCGATCAGCTTGTCAATGGACTTCCGCGCAAACAGTTGGTTGGCCAGTGGAGTGTCCTCGGGTTGAGTTCGACTGCGCCAAGGCAAGCCCGGGTCCTGGACCCGGGCCTGCACGGGCTGCAACTACCGCTTGCTCTGGCCGCGTACCAGCTTTTTCACTTTGCCTTTTTTCGAACCGCGCGGGTAGTCTCGGGCCTGCAACGGCTTCTCCGCTTTACGCTTCTTGCGCGACGCACGCCGTAGTTTCTTGCGTTCGTCCTTGCTCAGACTCTTGGTATTTGCCATGAATACTTGTGATTTCCCTTCGTCAATTGTCGCCATGCACAGGGCACGACGAATCACACTCGCTCCAGCTGAGCGTACTTCTCCACCAGCTTCTTCAATCCAAAGCCATCGAATTGTACCGTAATCTTGGCTTCTTCACCTTCTCCTTCGCGGCGGAAGACCGTGCCCTCGCCGTACTTGGGATGGCGCACTTTCTGGCCGGGGTTGAAGCCGCGACGGCCGCTGGGCTTTTCCGGCGGCATTTTGGGCAGGGTGAACTTGCGTCCTCGAGAAGCGAAGAACTCGGCAATGTTTTCAATTGAGTTGTAGGCCGGGACGGAATAGCCAGTTCGTTTCTGATCAGGAACAGCATGCGTTGCGCTCTGGTCTTCATCCTCGTAGGCGTAGTGTGCACCGGTGGCATCGTTGGGCGCCGGTCTCCGTCCCGCCGATTGACCAGCGGCTCGCCCTCCTGCGCGCCCCCGATTGCGCCCGCCCAGTTCCTCCACCAGCCCGGCCGGAACTTCTTCCAGAAATCGTGACGGCACACTGGCGTCCGGCAGGTCCGTGCCCCAGCGGCGGCGGTAACAGGCGCGAGTTAAGACGAGCGCATCCATGGCGCGCGTCATACCCACGTAGCAGAGGCGGCGCTCTTCTTCCATGTCTTCCGGCGCCAGCAACGTGCGCGAGTGGGGAAATAGGCCTTCCTCCAGTCCGCATAAGAAGACCAACGGAAACTCTAACCCTTTGGCGGCGTGCAGGGTCATCAGCGTGATCTGGGCCCGCTCGTCGTACTGGTCAGCATCGCTCACCAGCGCCGCGTGGTCCAGAAACTGCTCCAGCGTTTCGCCGCGGTCTTTCGAATCCATGGCCGCGTTGACCAGTTCGCGCAGGTTGTCGACGCGCCCCAACGCTTCCGGTGTGTCTTCCGCTTCGAGCTGTTTGATGTAACCGGTGCGGTCAATCAGGAATTTGAGAATTTCGGCAGTGCTGATGGTGGGAGCGTCCGCTGCTGTCTCTCCCTGCTCCGGACTTGGCGACAAATCGCTAGCGGCAAGCGCGTCGGCGCGGGATTCACCGGATTCGCCGGAATCATCCATCTCAAAGCCAAAACTGAAGTTGGTGGGATCGAAAGCCGTGGCGTCGTTGGCGTGGCGGTCTTCGGCGCCGGTATCGCTCGGGCTGGATCGCGGCAGCCCGGTTGTCTCCAACTCCGCGCTGCTCGCCGCCAGTCGGTCAGCATAATTTCCTGCCAGCATGGCGCGCGCATCTTCGATCAAATCGCGAAAACTCCGCAGTGCCGCCACCGCGCGCGCGGGCAAAAGCTGGCGCTCAATCGTCTCGCCCATCGCGCCCCATAGTGACCGCCCCGTTTCCAGCGCGACGCGTTCCAGCGTTTCCATGGTGCTCTTGCCGATCCCACGTACCGGTGTATTGATCACGCGCAAGAGTGCAATGGAGTCGTCGGGGTTCTGGATCAGTTTCAAATACGAGATCATGTCTTTGATCTCGGTGCGCTCGTAGAACGAGAATCCCCCGACAACGTGGTACTTGAGCTGATAGCGCCGCAGCGCTTCCTCGAACAGCCGCGACTGCGAATTGAGCCGGTAGAGTACGGCGGCATGGCGCTGCTCCCCTCGTTCGGCCGCTTCGCGCAGATAACGCGCCAGGTAGTCCGCTACAAACAACGCTTCGTTCTCCGCGTCGGGCGCTTCGTAGTAGCCGAGATTGGCGCCACCCTGGCGGTCAGTCCACAGGTTCTTGCCCTTGCGCCGGACATTGTGGGCCACCACCGCCGACGCCGCTTCCAAAATGTTCTGGGTAGAACGGTAGTTCTGTTCCAGGCGGACGATCTTCGCTTCCGGAAAGTCCTGCTCGAACTCCAGAATGTTGCGAATGTCGGCTCCACGCCAGGAATAGATGGACTGGTCTTCGTCGCCGACCGCGCATACGTTGTGATGTTCCTGCGCCAGCAATCGCATCAGTTCGTACTGCGGGCGATTGGTGTCCTGATACTCGTCCACGTGCACGTAGGCAAAACGCCGGTTATAGTGTTCGCGTACCGCCGGAATGGCCTTCAAGAGGCGCACTGCTTCCAGCAACAGGTCATCGAAATCCAGTGCATTCGCCTTGGCCAGCTCCTTCCGGTAGACCTGGTAAATCTGCGCCACGCGCTCGCTCTTGGGATCGTTCGAGTCGAGGTAAAGTTCCTGCGGATCGAGCATGTGGTTCTTGGCCCAGGAGATGCGCGAGAGCACGGTGCGCGGAGTCAGCTGCTTGTCGTCCAGCCCCAGGCGACGCATGGCGGCTTTGACCACCGACTGCTGATCGCTTTCGTCGTAGATGACGAAATTCTTGGTGTGCCCGATGGCTTCGCCGGCGGCGGTGGTGATACGCAAATGTTCAATATCGCGCCGCAGCAACCGCACGCAGAAAGAATGGAACGTCGAGATCACCGGCCGGGCAATGGAAAAGCCGCTGGTCAGCTTTTCTACTCGTCCGGCCATTTCCGCCGCGGCTTTGTTGGTGAAGGTAACCGCCAGAATGAATTCCGGCCGCACGCCCAGCGACTCAATCAGGTGCGCAATCCGATAGGTGATGACCCGCGTCTTGCCGCTGCCCGCGCCGGCCAGGATCAGCACCGGCCCGTCCGTGGCTTCCACGGCTTCGCGTTGCTGCGGGTTCAATTGGTCAAGGAAGGACAACTGGAAAGACTCCACTCTGTTCTGGTTGAATTTTACACGTGGAAAAGTTGGAAAGTTGGGCGAAGGCCTGGTCTGGGTGACCCACGAAGTCTCTTGCAAGAATATGAAGATGCGCTGAGAAGTTGCTGGGCTTGGGTTCCCGCTCCCCTAATCCGCGGTTCCGCCGCCGTCCACCACCAGCGCGGCACCCGTCATGAACGAAGATTCATCGGACGCGAGAAATAACACCGCTTTCGCAATCTCCTCCACCGTGCCAATCCGTCCTAGCGGACGCTGATTGCAGCCCTCAAGATATTTCTCCCAGGAGAGCTCACGCCGTTTGGCGTCGTCGGGGAGCATGGGCGTGTCCACGTCGCCGGGGCAGATGCAATTCACGCGAATGCCCTCGCGGCCGTGATCAATCGCCAGGGCCTTCGTCATCAGCGTCACGCCACCCTTTGACGCACAATAGGCGACGGCGCGATCGCCGCCGACAATTCCCCAGCCCGAGCTGTTGTTGATGATGACGCCGTGGTGTTGCGCAATCATCGCGGGCAGCGCGAACTTCGACATGAGAAACGTACCCTTCAGATTCACGTCGATCTGCTCGTCCCACTCCTCCTCGGAACACTCCAGAGCGGTCTGCGCGTAGAAAATGCCGGCGTTGTTGAAGAGAATGTCGAGGCAGCCGAAGGTACGCAGCGTCTCGTCCACGGCCCGGCGGCAATCGGCGGCGACGGCAACGTCGGCACGAATAAAGATGGCCTCATGGCCCTGAGCCCGGATCGTGGCCACCACGGCAGCGCCGCGCGTTTCGCTCCTCCCCGTGATGGCAACCTTCGCGCCTTCTCTCGCGAAGAGGAGCGCGGTCGCTTCGCCAATCCCCGAAGTACCCCCGGTAATCAGAGCGACGCGATCTTTGAGACGCATGGGTTTCGTTTCCGTCGTTTCTGTTCCTGATAGAGCGAGCGAGAGTGTAGCAGAGGGGGAGGGGTGCCGATAAATCCAATTCCTGCTTTTGATTAGCTTGATGATAAGCACCGGAGCGGCGATTTCCGCCCCGGCTCGACGCGCCAGCGAAGGTTCGGAGCTTCTCCCGGAATGCCATTTCCTGTGCTTCCGGGCCTCCAGGAGGCGCGCCTGGGACCCGGACGCTCCCAACATCCTTCCGGACGCAGCGAAGCGCCTCAAACGTCCCTGTTGATTTGTATATCTTTAAGATAATGTGAAATGTAAAACTTACTTGCCCGAGCCGCGCCCGTCCATTAGTTTCCTACGGTTTGTTGGTCTGCTGGTAAAGCGCGTTGAGCCAGCGGCCTTTGCGCTTCACGTAGAGCGAACTGATCCACACCGGACTGGTTACCGGATTTCCATGGCAGGTCGTATCCTGCTCGGCGTGGTAGGTCAACAACGCGGTCTGCTCGTTGAACATGGTCAATTCGAAGTCGTTAACGGCATAGCTTTTTACGACGCAGACCGGACTCCCGACAAAGTTGGCTACCTCAGTTTTGCTCGAACGGCCGCTACCGCCAACCTCCACGTGGTCCTCGGACAGGAAGTGTTCGTAGAACTTGCCATCGCGTTTCTGCCAGGCGTCCCAGGATTGTTTTTCCAGCTGGACCAGAGTCTGCTTCAAGGCGTTGGTGGCGGGTGCGGGTTTCTGCGCCAGCGCCAGCGCAGTGAAGGAAACCAGAACCAGTAACAGCAGGCGGGATCTCATAGCGTGCCCTCTACTCCTCGGGTATGAATCACACGACCACTCACGCGGGCGCGGCCCACTGTACCAGAGTCACTGGCGCTCGCGCTCTCCGGTAACGAAAGTGCAGTACACTACCCGCACCAACCGTTCTTTGCCCCTCGGCGAAAGGGGCTTAGACTCTTAGCAAACTGTGGTGATGGCAGAAGTTCCCGAGCGAGGATGACGTGAACAAATCTCTGGCCTTATTCCTTTGCAGCGCGGTTTCTCTGGCGGCTGCGCAATCCCCAGTTGCTTCGAAGGCGGAGCCCGTTGTGCGCACCACCAAGGCCATGCATTACCGGCCGGGGACAACGTCCAAGGTTGAGTTTCGGGGTACGGAGTTGATGCCGGGCGCCTTGGGCGAAGCGCACGTCGAAAGCAAGAAGAGCAACCTTGCGATTGACGCCAAGTTTGAAGGAATGGAAGACGCCACCAAGTTTGGCCTCGAGTATTTGACCTACGTGATCTGGGCCGTATCCCCGCAGGGTCGTGCCGTGAATCTGGGGGAAGCGGTCGTGGATCACGGCAAAGGGCATCTGAAGACGTTTACCGACCTGCAAACCTTCGGCCTGATCGTGACCGCGGAGCCGTATGCGGCCGTGACCCAGCCGGGCAACCGGGTGGTAATGGAAAACGTGTTTGCGTCGGGTGGCGAGGAAATCAGCGCCAGGTACGAGCTGCTGCGGAGCGGCACCTAC
>JBGQDM010000077.1:0-15420 GCA_041495845.1 Terriglobia bacterium
AGCCTGGCCATGGAAAACGAACAGGAAATCGAAGAGCAGGCCTGCCGCTTCGAACATATCCTCTCGCCCGAAGCTACGGACAAGATTTGCAGTTTTCTCGGCCATCCGCGCACCTGCCCGCACGGCGCACCCATCCCGCTTGGCCCCTGTTGTGGCAGCCCGCCCGCCGCCAAGACTTCGCTGGTACAAGCCGGACGGGAAGCCTAGCGCATGTCCAACCGGCGCCCGGTCGTAGGCGTGTTCGATTCCGGCTTTGGTGGTCTCACCGTACTTAAAGCATTACTTGAAGCGTGTCCGGAAGCCGATTATCTCTACTTTGGCGACAGCGCTCGCCTGCCCTACGGCTCCAAATCTGCTGCCACCGTCGCCCACTATGCTCTGGGCGCGCTCCACTTCCTCGAGCAGCATGGTGCACAGCTCTTTGTTGTCGCCTGCAACACGGCGACGGCGCTGGCTTTCGACCGCATCCAGGCGGAAGCGCACGTGCCGGTCATCGGCGTGGTGGAACCTGGAGCAGAGAGTGCCGCGGCGGCCACCAAGAGCGATCGGGTCATCGTCATCGCCACGGAGGGTACGGTTGCAAGCCACGCCTATGAGAAAGCTCTGGCCGCCCGCGGCAAGACCGCACACGAGAAGGCCTGCCCCCTGCTCGTGCCGCTGGTGGAAGAAGGCTGGCTGGAACATCCGGTGACGGAGCAGGTGGCGCATATCTATCTCGACCAGGCGTTCGCCGAAGGATGCGAAGGCGCCGACGTGCTGCTCCTCGGTTGCACGCACTATCCGCTGCTGAAGCCGTTGCTACGCCGGGTAGCGCCTGCGCACGTTGCCATCGTGGACTCGGCCGAATCCACCGCACGGGTGGTGGCGCAAGAGTTGCGGAAGAAACCGCTGGCGGCAGCCCCGTCTGAAGAACGCCGTTCCCGTTCCCTACCCCGAATCAAGTTTTTCGCCACCGACTCGGTTGAGAAATTCCGCCGCCTCGGCGAACGCTTCCTCGGCCACCCCATCGGCGACGTCGAGCATGTGGACTTGAAAGAGTAGAGGCGTAGCCAGTCCGGACCAAAATCAAAAGGCGGCTGCTTGATGCAGCCGCCTGGGACGCGAAATCTACAAGATTCGTCAGTACAGCCGGAAGCTCACTTCCACGTTGATGGCTACTGCCACTGGCTTGCCGTCTTTCATGGCGGGCTCAAATTTCCAGTTGCGCACCGCTTCGATCGCCTTTTCGTCCAGGCCGAGACCCAGGGTGCGCGCAATTTTGATGTCGCGCGGACGTCCATCAGGGCCGACCACCAGCCACAAGACGCAGATGCCCTGATATTTTGCCTTGCGCGCTTCTTCCGAATATTCCGGGTCCGGAGTAAAAACCCCCCGTGGAGCGGAAACTCCGCCGCCCACGCGAAACACGCCGCCGCCAATGCCACCGCCGCGTCCATCGCCCACGCCTGGACCAAAACCTCCGCCCACACCACCACCACCGCCCGTCCCAATTCCGGCGCTATAGCCGGTGCCATTCGACGGCGGTAACGGAATCGATGCCGCCGTGATATCCCCCAGGTTCGGGGTGGCCGAAGCCAGCCTAATCTGCGGCGGCAGCACCACCGTTGGTTCCACGGGCAGGATCGGTTTCGGATTACGATTGACTACCACCGGCGGCGTGAACTGCTCCATGGCAGCCTTGGGCAGCGCACCCTTGGGCGCTTTCAACTTGTCGAGGTCGCCACCGCCGCCACCGCCGCCAACTTCCTTCGTCGAACTGGGCAAAGCCAAATCCGTCGGCGTGAAAATTTCCACGATCGCCTGCTTCTTGATCTCGTCAACCATGCGCCGCGCCAGGATGGTGCCGAGAACGATTGCAACCACCGCGAGAATGTGCACCGCGGTCGAACCCAGTACGCCGCTTTTTCGGTTGTCGTAGAAGCCCCAGATTTCCCGCACCGGAATCGGTTTTGATTCCAGCTTTAACGGCGGCAGTTTGGGTGGATACAGCGCGTCATGCAGATTGTCGTACAGCGAACGCCACAACGGGGGCGCGAAGTCCTTGCCCAGAAGCAGGTTCAACTCGGGTTCTTTGTGCAGCTCGCTCATCAAGGTTGCATCCCTGTACTGCCCACCCGCACGGACGGCCAACTCACTCATCCTATAGGAGATGTCCGGAACCGCCGGAAAGTTGCTTTACCTTGCTCTGTTTCCTGTGGAATCTCCGTAATCCGGGGTTTCGCTGCCTGGGGTGACTCGCGGGCAGCACACACAGTCAATTTATTTTACTCGCTCGGGTGCGGGTCTCACAGTGATATTTCCGGTGCCCGCAAGCACTCTCGTCCATGCCCGCGTGCGCAGCCCGATAGACGCCCTTCCCCACCGTCCCTATAATGAAAAGAATCAACACTTTTCGGAGATTGACTCAGCGTGTCCCTGGAGCTCAAAGCCACCCTTAACCTGCCCAAGACCGGTTTTTCCATGAAGGCCGGCTTGCCCCAAAACGAGCCCAAGATGCTGGCGCGCTGGGAGCAGATGCGCATCTACGAGCGCATTCGAGCTGCCCGCGCCGGTGCCCCCTCGTACATTCTCCACGATGGCCCGCCCTATGCCAACGCGCCCATCCATCTGGGTACGGCCATGAACAAGACGCTCAAAGACCTGGTCGTAAAATCCAAGACCATGGCCGGTTTTGACGCGCCCTACGTTCCCGGTTGGGACTGCCACGGCCTGCCCATCGAAATCAAGATTGACCAGATGCTGGGCGGCAAAAAGCTCCAGATGAAGCCGGCCGACGTCCGCAAGCTGTGCCGCCAGCACGCGGAAAAATTTCTCAACCTGCAGCGTTCGCAGTTCAAGCGCATCGGCTGTTTCGGACGCTGGGACCAGCCCTACTCCACCATGACGCCGCAGTATGAGTCGGTGGTGCTGGAGACCTTCTACAAATTTTTCGAAAACGGTTTCGTCTACAACGGCCTGCGCTCCACCTACTGGTGCATTCACGACGAAACTGCGCTGGCCGAAGCGGAAGTGGAATACGAAAACCACACCAGCACCACCGTGTGGGTGAAGTACCAGCTGCATTCGGATGCGGCCAAGGTGGACGCGGGCTTGGCTGAAACCGCCAAGAAAACCGGCAAGCCGGTTTCGACCATCATCTGGACGACTACGCCCTGGACACTGCCCGCTTCCATGGCGGTGGCCTTTCATCCCGCCGAAGAATACGTCGCCCTCGAGACGGGCCACGACATTTACATCGTCGCCGAACGCTTAGCCAAGATGACGGCGGAGAAGTGCGGCTTCGCGGACGCCAAGCCGGTTGCCCACTTCCCGGGACGCGCTCTGGAAAACTCGACCTTCCAACATCCGTTCCTGCCGTTGGAGCGGCGCAAGATTCTCGGCGTGCTGGCGGACTACGTAGTCATGGATACCGGCACGGGCGTGGTGCACACCGCCCCCGCACACGGCGCTGAAGATTTCGCCACCGGCGTAAAGTACAAACTCGATCCCACCTGCGACGTGGACGGCGCGGGCGTCCTGCACAATGGCCTGCCCGAATACGACGGCAAGAAGGTTTGGGACGCCAACGCGCCCATCGTGGAGTTGCTGCGCGCACGCGGCGTTCTCTTGCACACGGAAAAAATCGAGCACTCCTATCCCCACTGCTGGCGCTGCCACAACCCCATCATCTTCCGCGCTACAGAGCAGTGGTTCATCTCGATGGAAGCGGCCATGCCGGGCGGTACCTTGCGCAGCCGCGCGCTTGACGAGATCAAGAAAGTGAAGTGGGACCCGGCCTGGGGTGAAGAGCGCATCTCCAACATGATCGCCGCTCGCCCGGACTGGTGCATCTCGCGGCAACGCATCTGGGGTGTGCCCATCGCGGTGTTTTTGTGTGCGAGCTGCGAAGAACCGCTGAATGATCCCAAGCTGAATCGCGCCGTGGTGGATTTCTTCGCCCGCCTGGGGGCCGATGCCTGGTACTCCGACGCTGCCGATGCGCTGGTTCCCGCCGGCACCAAGTGTCCCGGTTGCGGCGGAACCAAGTTCGAAAAAGAAACCGACATTCTCGATGTCTGGTTTGAATCGGGATCGAGCCATGCGGCGGTTCTCGGGCACGAGCCCGATCTGCCCTGGCCCGCCGACTTGTATCTCGAAGGCGCGGACCAATACCGCGGCTGGTTTCACTCTTCCCTGCTCTGTGCCGTGGGCACGCGGGGCCAGGCGCCCTACCGCGGCGTGGTCACTCCCGGCTGGACGCTCGATGAGCACGGTCACGCCCTGTCGAAATCCCGGGGCAATGATGTGGACCCGGTGGACATCGCCGAACGGCTCGGCGGCGAGATCGTTCGCCTCTGGGTTGCTTCGGTGGACTTCCGCAACGATGTGGTCGGCTCCGAGGCGCTCATGCAGCGCGTGGGCGAAAACTACAAGAAGATCCGCAACACGTTTCGCTACATTCTCGGCAACCTGCAGGATTTCGGTCCCGCGCGCCATGCTGTGCCTTTTGCCAAGCTGGAGGCGATGGACCAGTACCTGGTGCGGCAGACGGCGCGGCTGACCGCGGAATGCGTGCGCTGGTACGAAGAGTTTGCCTTCCACAAGATTTACCAGCGCGTGATCCAATTCTGTGTGGTGGACCTGAGCGCGGTCTATTTTGATGTGCTCAAAGACCGGCTCTACACGTCGGCGCCGGATGCGCCCGCGCGGCGTTCGGCCCAGACCGCCATCTGGCACGTCGGCGAAGTGCTGACGCGCCTGCTCGCGCCCATCATGAGCTTCACCTGCGAGGAGATCTGGCAGCATCTGCCGCCGTCCGCCGATCGTGCGGAGAGCGTGCACCTGGTGCGTTTTCCTGATCCTACTGAGTTGCTCGACGGTGCGCCGGCGGAAGATCAGGCGCAGCAGGATGAATGGGCCGTTCTCTTGCAAGTGCGTGACGAGGTACTAAAGGCACTGGAAGAGGCCCGCAACAACAAGCTGATTGGCCGCAGCGAAGAAGCAAAAGTGAAGCTGAGCGTGCCTGCTCCGGTCCACGCCGTGCTGACGCGGCACGCCGCCCAGCTGCGCTACCTGTTCATCGTCTCGCAGGTGGAGATTGAAAACGCGGGCGCAGCCAACGGGGCGTCGCCGGTGAAGGTCGAGGTCGCCAAGGCCGACGGACAGAAATGCGACCGCTGCTGGAACTACTCGACGCGCGTGGGCGAAGACGCATCCTACCCTACGGTGTGTGAACGCTGCAGTGCTGTGCTCAAAGAAATCGAGGCCGCCACGACGGCGCGCTGATCGGACCCGTGATGCCAAACTCTTCCGCCCGGCGCAGCCTCTGTTTTGCCATCAGCCTGGCCGTGTTCTTTCTCGACCGCGTCACCAAGCTGACGGTGGAGAAACGGTTGTCGCTGCACGATGGCATCAACGTGGTGCCCGGCCTCTTCCGCATTGTGCATGTCCAGAACCAGGGCGCGGCGTTCGGTATCTTCAACGATTCCCCAAGCGCGTGGAAGACGGGCCTCCTGATCGCATTCTCCGTGGCGGCGTTGTTGATGGTTTCGTGGCTGCTGTGGAAAGGCGGCGCTTCTCGGATGTCGACCTTCGGTCTGACGCTGATTCTGGGTGGCGCGGCTGGCAATCTCTGGGACCGGCTGGGGCGCGGCTATGTCACGGATTTTTTGCTGTTCTACCATCAGCAATATCAGTGGCCCGCCTTCAACGTGGCGGACAGCGCGATTGTGGTGGGCGCGATGTTGCTGGCGGCGGACATTCTGTTTCGGCCGGCGACGACGGCAGCGTAGCGCACCAGCGCCAGTAGAACGCGTCAGCGCACCCCACACAGCAAAACGCATTTCGCGGAAACGCCACCTTGCGCGTTGTTGGTGAGATGGTGATGTTTCAACAACTATGCAGCGGATGAGGAAGCGGGAGCATATCGCCGCTTCACCCATTGCTCAGAAATTGCCAATCCAGCGGAGGCGCCAATCATGCTCATGCCGATTGGGAAACAGAAGAAAAGCCTATGGGATGCCACTGCAGCGAAGGTGAGTGGAAGGCCAATGAGCCATGCGACCCAACGCAACGCACGCAGCCACGGAAGCGCCAGACCCAGGTTAGCCTTCCAGAAACGTGCCATGACGGCCAGTACACCAATCATGACGAACGGAGACGCAGCTACAATCGCCAATACTCCAATTAATATGAGCTTCGCGTCGGGGTTCATATTCAACACTTTGTGCCGAGATACAGCCAACCTCATCTATTATGGCGACTACAACAACTAGGGTCAACCAGTGAAATGACGATTGTTCGCCAACTACGGCAATATTGAGATCTACTGAGTGAAGACCGCACCATGCGGAAGTCCACTTCCTTGAAGACCGTGGAGCCAGTTGCGGTCTTTCAGACTCATGCCGGGTCCGGTGTCGCCGGTGCGATGGAAATCTTTGTCCATCGTTATTTGGCCCGAGTTCCGATCGAAATCAAGCATGAACAGCATGCTATCGTCTCCACCGGAATTGAGAATGATCCTGCTGCCGCGCTCGTCCCAAGCAAGCCAGTGCGTGAATTGCTTCTCGCCAATCACTAGCCTTGAAGCCTCGACGGGTTTGGCTCGCGCAAGAGGGTGAGACACTATACGCCGACTGATTCAAGGTCACGGCGCCCCGTACAGCTGCCGATACACGCTGGCATTGCGCAGGATCGCCTGCACGTATTCGCGCGTCTCGGTGAACGGGATGGACTCCACAAACTCGGGCAGGTCGCGATACTTGCCTGCGGCCATCCACTCCTGCACGCGGTCGGCGCCGGCGTTATAGGCGGCGAGGGCATACTCGGGTGCTCCGAACTGGTCACTGAGCACGCGGAAATGGTGCGCGCCAAGTTTCATGTTAATGACGGGGTCGGTGAGTTGGGGAGTGGAGAAGCGGCGGAGTTTCATCTCCCGCGCCACGGTGCGGGCCGTCGAGGGCAACAACTGCATTAGGCCGACGGCGTTGGCATGGGAGATCGCCGTAGGATTGAACGCTGACTCCTGGCGGATGAGCGAAGCCACCAGAAACGGGTCCAGCCCGTTTTCGAGCGCGGATTTCTTCAGGTCGGCCCAGTACGGCTTAGGAAACAAGCCCTGCCAGTAGTCCCGCGGCAAGGCGCCGAGCGGCAGGGCGAAATAATTTGGGAACGCGCGCTTCACGACATCAATGCCGCGATCGTAGCGGCCGGAATCCTGGCAGACGCGGGCCATCTCGGCGACTTCCCAACTGCCACCCTCCTCGCCGACGGCGGATTGCAATTCGCGAATGGCAAAATCAAGCAGCGCGCCGTTGGCCAGCAAACGTGCTTTTTGCACGTGCAGATTGTCCGGCGGCGTTTCCCGAAACGTGCCCAGCGCGGGTGGAACCGGCGGCGCCAGATGGTCGAGCACCGGATCCGCGGTCAGAGCCACGCCGCGGAGCGAATCTTTGAGTCGCTGGCGCGCCAGTTCGGCATAGTAAAAGTTCAAATAGCGCTGCGAGAGCTTTTCGTAATAGGCGCGCGCCCGTCCGGGTTCGCCATCTTCTTCAGCAGCGCGGCCGCGCCAGTAGAGTGCCGCCGGAGTTTCCGCACCGTCAGGAAAAAGCTGAATCTGCCGTTCGAACTCGCGGCGCGCTTCCGTTCCCTGCCCTTGCCGCCACATCAGCCAGGTGGCCTTCCAGTGGGCATAGGAAGCGCGGCTGCCGGTGGGAAAGCGCTCTGACATTTCGTGGTAATAGGCTGACGCCTGCCCGTAGTCCTTCCGCAGTAAATAAAAGTTCCCCGCGCCGAGCAGCGCCTGCTCCAGCCACGGGCTGGTGGGCGCGGCCTGACGAAGTTGCCCCAGGCTGCCGAGAAATGCGGATTCGTCATCGCCGGCGCGCGCCATATCGGCGAGCAGAAAAAGGCGTTGGGCATTGGCCTCGCCGGTCGTGGAAGTCGCGAGTTGCAGCACTTGCTTGGCGTCGCGCGTGCGCCCGTTGGCGCGCAGTGCTCCGGCCAGCGCAATCTCCAGCGCCGGGCGCTCCTGCGCGCCGGCATCGCCCACCAGCGCGCGGTATTCGGTCACTGCCTCCGCAGCGCGCTTGCCGCGCAGCAACAGCTCCGCGCGCGTCTTGCGGTCAGCGAAGGCCGGGGGTGGAATTTGCCCGGAAAGCGCTCCCAATTCTTTTTCGGCTTCGTCCGTTTCCGCACTCAACGGCATGGTGTAGTAAACCGCGCGTAGGCTGGCGGCAGCACGAATGCGGTCGCCAATCGCGGCATGCGCCCGGCCCAGCACGAGCTCCACATCCGCGCGGGCGGGCACGTGATCTTTTTCCAGCAGGGCGACGGCCTCCGGGGCGCGGCCGAGGGCGATCAGCGCATTGGCCCGGGTCACATGCGCATCGCGAGCGAAGATGGAATCGGTGAACTTCGCGTCAAAGTCGCGCAGCAGCGCTTCGGCTGGTTTGGGTGAGCCCGTTTGCTGATACGCGCTAGCCAGAAAATAGGTTACGTAGTCAGCCAGGTCGCCGGCTTTGGGCTGGGCCTTCTGCAATGCCGGAAGCGCTTGGGCCGGATCACGATCGAGGGTATGGGCGTAACCGAGCACCAGCCAGGCCAGTGCGCCAGCATCGTCAGGGGAATGTTTGCGAGCGTAGGCTTCCACGCCGGCATAAGCGGCGGGAGTGCGCTCCCGCAGCAGTTGTTGCGCCATCGGGCGCAGCGTGGCCGACGTCACAAACGCCTGATGAATACGCAGTAAGCGCTTCCGGCTGGCCGGTCGCCGGGTCTTGCGTTTCTTGACGGTGTGCGTGGTGGCAGGAGCGCCGCCCGCGTGCTGACTGAGCGCGCTGGTCGCAACACAAAACGCCAGAAGAACTGGGAGCAGGAAACGTCTTAGGGTCACGTTGCTTACAATTATCGCCGGAAATTCGCGCCGAAGATGGAGACATCGTCCTGGGCCAGACTGCGAATCAGTTCCTGGAAGAAATACTCGCCGGAACCTGCCGTCGTGGCGCCGTAGCGTTTCTCATAGGTGGAGCGGCTCTTTTCAATGTCTTCCTTGAGCCGGTCGTAGAGGTCATGGTTCTTGCGGCCTTCTTCAACTTTGGCCTGGTTATAGAGCTTGATTTCATCCACCAGCAGACGCGCAAAGCGTTGCGCCTTGCGATGGACTTCAGCTTCTTCCGAGGAGAGCCCGCTGGGGGTTGAGGGTGTTGCCGGGCTGGCGCCCGCAGCTGAGGCGGCGACCGCCACCGCCAGCGGAGCCTCTACGACTTGAGTTTCCGGCTCAGCGGATTTCGTGGGCGTTGCGACCGCCATCTCCGCGACAGGTTCGACGGCGGCTGGCGGTTCCGCTGCCGCCACACTCATTTGCTCCGTGCGCGGTACTTCTGCTCCCGCCGCCGGCGGCGCGGACAAGCTCTTGCGCAGCGCGAGAACTTCCAGCCAGCTGCCCGTAGCCAGCAACAGCACTTGCAGAGCGGGAGCGGCAACCAGCGTGGCGGTTCCAGTGCCAGCATCGGCGTAGAGAAGCGCTGCCACTCTTTCTTTCAGCATGAGAGGGAGGAGAAGGCATTCCCCGTTCGCGGGAGCGCCAAATTTTTCGGCGAAACTGCCGTCCATCTTGGCTGTAGTGCCGATAGCGGCGGTCCGCTGTTCCAGACTCTGCTCTACCAGCGGCGATGAGCTGTCGAGTTGAAAATCCTTGATGTCGTCTGAATTATCAAAGCCGCGAGCCTGCCAGCCTTGGACACTTCCAGACTTCACGATGAAGAGCGCGGTCCGTCCGCAGAGGCCGGCGGCGTGGTCGAGCAAGGTGCGGAGTATCTCGCGTTGCCCGGAGCCAGCGTGCACGGCGGTGAGCGCTTTGTGCAGCAAATCGGTGGCGGAATCGCTGCCCGCGCCGCTCTGCTCGATGGCCGCCACCACTTCGCGGGCGAGTTCGTCGCGCAGTTGATTCAGCCGCCCGTCCACCAGTGGGCTGATGGCGCGCAGCACGGCTTCCTGAAGTGGCGTTTGTTCTGCCATGAGTGGCGAAAACTGGCAAACCCTCTCAGTCCCATAGTTTAGGGGAACCCCCCGGGGACGGCGAGATTACTTCGGAGTACCCTTGGACTTTATCCGAAACGACCTGTGGTTTCCTACGTCTAAGAAGACAGGCAAAATGCCGAGGTACCAAGTACAATACCCCGTACCCTCCGGCAGCAAGCTGAGGAGAGTCGTTTCCCGCCGGGGTGATTCGGGGTAAGGTCAGAAAACAGTTTGGCGGACTCGCCGGGAGTGGCCGTTAGGGCAGGCGGGAATTCCAGCAAAATTACTGCATCGGACGCAACATGGAGACCATCCAAAAAAACGTAAGCGATGCTGCCAGCGAAGAGATGGTCCTGGTTCGCGCCGCCAAAAAGGGCGACGACGGGGCCTTCGCCGAACTGGTGCGGCGCTACGACCGGAACGTTTTCCGGATCGCCCAACACATCACGCACCACCGCGAAGATGCGGAGGACGTGGTGCAAGAGGCCTTCCTGAAGGCGTACGAAAATCTGGATCGCTTCCAGGAGCAGTCCAAGTTTTATACTTGGTTGGTGCGCATTGCGGTGAACGAGGCGCTGATGAAGTTGCGCCGGCGCCGCCCTGAGCGCATGGTTTCGCTCGACGAGGATGTGCAGACGGAAGAAGACAGTGTGCCCCGCGAGGTGGCAGACTGGTCACCGAATCCCGAGCAGCAATTCAAGCAGGAAGAATTGCGCGAGATCCTGTCGAAAACCATTCAGGGTTTGCCGACGAGTTTTCGGACGGTGTTTGTGTTACGCGATGTGGAAGGGCTTTCGACAGAGGAGACCGCGGAAGCGCTGGAGTTGAGCATTCCCGCGGTAAAGTCGCGACTGTTACGGGCGCGGCTGCAGTTGCGCGAGCGGCTGGGCCGCTACTTTAACCGACCCAATAGCGGAGACAATAACCAGTGAAGTGCTCTGAGTTTCTGAAAGAGCTGACCAACTACCTCGACGACGTGCTGGACGAGCGCACGCGCGCCGAGCTCGAGGACCATCTGGCTTGGTGTCACAACTGCTACGTGGTGTGTGACACGACCAAGAAGACCATCCAGATTTATCGCAACTCCGAACTGTATGCCCTGCCCGAAGAGTTGCGCGGCAAGTTGCAAGCCGCCATCCTCAGCAAGTGCCAGGCACGCAAGAAGCAAGGCCCGCAAAGCGTCTAGTTCCTTAACCCCGCCAATCCAAAGAAGTTGCCGGAAAAGAATCCACCCTTGCTCCGCCTTGCGTATCCCTGAACGAAACCTTTTCGCTGCCAGCTGAATCTAAGTAACAGGTTGGCGAAGGTTCTGGTGGAGGTGATTTCATATGCTGCATCGAGTGATGGACGTTATTTTTGGTTGTTGGCACGGCAACTACAGTTTCCCGATCACGGCGCGCCCGGGGGGCCGGCGCACAGCAGCGGCGGCCACTACAGGCACCTATGTGGTCTGCCTGGACTGCGGTAAAGAGATGCCCTACGACTGGAAGACCATGCGGGTGGTGGGCCCGGCGGCAGCGGTGGTTCCCGTGGCGGCACCGTCGTTTGCCGCTAAGCACGCAGCCTAAGCAAGTTCTCGTTGTTCCCATAACCGCGGCTTCCCGGGCCGCGGTTTTCTCTTTAGGAACCCCCGGCGGCAATGGTCATCGCAGGTCTGCGCAGCCGGTCCTATAATGCGGCTGAGGTTCCAGATTCTCCGGACTTCCCGTGGATCAAGCCAGCGCCCACTACGCTACCGTGTTACAGCAGGCCGCTCAGTTGCTGGGCTCGGGGAAAGACTCGGCCGTGCTCCTGCAGCAACTGTTATTGATCCTGCGCAACCACGCGGGCGCGCAGCGGGCCGCAGTGTTTATGCTCAACGGCAGTGGAGACCAGCTGGTCTGCCGCGCCCAGCACGGACTTCGCCCCGAGGATACGGGCGCCCCGCTGCTGCTGAAAGACAATCACGGCATCGCGCTGGCGGTGCGCACCCGCGTCTCGCAGATGGTGACCGCCCCGGGGGGCAGTCTGCAGGACCTGGTCACCCCGATGACGGCACGCGATGGCGTGTTGGGTGCGCTGCTCACCGGCACTGGCAGCGAACAGGGTTTCGGTCCGGAAGAGATGACGCTCATCTCGCTGCTCGCCGCGGAGACGGCAGTCGTGCTCGAAAACCTGCGCCTGCAAAACGCCGAGCGGGTGCGCTTTCGCCAACTCGAGTTGCTGCGGCTGATGGCACGTTCCGCCGCTACCACCACCGAACCGGCCCAACTCTACGCCACCTTGGCCGAACTCTTGGGAGACAGTTTTGAAGGCGCGCAGGTGGCACTGGTGCTTTCGCCGCCGCAAGGTGACTTGAGCCTCGCCGCCTGCGCCGGTACGGAGACGCCACCGATGGAGCGCCTGCTGCAGTCACGGCAATCCGGACTTCTGGGACAGGCCCTGCGCCAGCGCGCTCCTCTGCTGGTGGAAGACTGCGCTGCCAACCCGGCCAAGCCGCCCTGCTTTCTGTCGTCCGGCACCGAACTCTATGTTCCGCTGGTGGGTGAACAAGGGGCCTTGGGCGTATTGCTGGTCGCCCACAAGGAAGCGCGCTCGGTGCAGAAAGACGATCTCTCTCTGGCGCAGGCGGCGGCCGATATTGCCGCCACCGCGGTGCGCAACCTTCGCCTGACCGCCGAACTGCAGCGCCTCACCAGTACCGACGCGCTCACCAACTGCTACAACCAGCGCCATTTTCAGATCCTGCTGCAGCAGGAGATGTCACGCGCCCACCGGTATCACAAACCATTTGGCATGCTCATGCTCGACTTGCGCGGGCTGGGCGAAATCAACTCGACCGTCGGCATGGAGTCGGGCGACCGCCTGCTGCAGCAAGTGGCGCACAGCATGCGTACCCGGCTGCGCAGCCACGACACCCTGGCCCGCTACGTGGCCGACCGCTTTGTCATGTTGCTGCCGGAAGTGGATGCCGAGGGAGTGACCACCGTATTGAGCAAGCTGCACGGCGCCTTGCAACGCATCGAGGTGCGCTTTCCGTCCGGGCCGCGGAGTCTGAGCGCTTCGTGGGCGGCGGTTACCTATCCGCAGGATGGGACGAACGAAGGTGAACTGCTTAAGTTGTTGCTGACGCGCCTCGACCAAGCCAAAGCCCAGGGCCGCGGTAAAGCATAAAAAAAGAGTTGCGCTCACCCTGGGCGCAACTCTCTGTGGTGAACTTCTGAAGACTTAGTTCTGGTCGTCGCGGCGCTTCAACGTAGGACGGTCATCATCCTTGCTCTTGTCGTCCTTGCTGCTGGACTTGTCCGACGAAGCGGTCCGCCGCAACGAGGGCTTGCCGCTCTCCTTATCGTCGACCAACTTGCGGCGGTTCTCGATCGCCGCCAGCCGCGCCTTCACCTCATCAAACTCGGACGTGGTCACGGTGTACTGCGCCCGCGCGGGAAGAATCTTGGCAATTTCCTCTTGCGATTTTTCGATCCGGTCCGGCGTCTGCGGATGGGTCGAGAACGCCCGGGCCAGAGTCCCAGGTTTCTTCTTTTCCTTGGCCTGGATCTTTTCAAAGAAGCTGATGAAGGCCTGCGGGTCGTACCCGGAGCGGTACATATACTGCAGCCCGAGGTAGTCGGCTTCGGCTTCAAAGCCGCGCGAGAAGGCCAGGAAGGTTGCGGGCAGTCCTAGTCCGACTGCCGAACGTACGGCATAGCCGATGCCGCCGCCGATAAAGATCGTGGGCAAAGTGGCGATATTGGCCCAGTTACTACGGGTCTGCTGCCGCATGGCATGGCGTGCCGCCACGTGGGCAATCTCGTGCGCCATCACTCCCGCCAACTCCGCTTCTTCATCCGCCGCGAGAACCAACCCGGAATTTACGTAGAAAAATCCGCCCGGTAAGGCGAAGGCATTGATGTCATCCGCGTCCACCACCTTGATCGTGAACGGCACTTTGGCATCGGAGTTCCGCACCAGGTTCTGGCCAATGCGGTTCACGTATTCGGTCACCATCGGGTCCTGCACCAGCTTGACGCCGGTCTCGACGTACTGCGAGTACTCCTTACCCATGCGAATCTCGCCCTCAAGCGAGTACCAGTCGCCCATGCCGCGGCCCCCGACATCGCGGTTGCCGATCGCTTCCACGTCGTCGCGGCTTCCCTTCTTCACGTCCACGGTTTCTTTCTGTGGAACCACATCGGGCAGCTTGGCAGGCGCAGCCTCCGCTTTGTCGGTAGTTTGCTGAGGATCAGCGGGCTTCGGGTCAGCCGGCTTCGCGCCGCTCTGGGCCGTCGCCAGCGTGACCAGGGCCAGACTTGACCCTAGAACAAGAGCAAGGAAACGTAACTTCATCGCAGCACCTCGTGTTCTCTACCGTTGATTATACGCCGCTTCAAGCGGACCACTCCCGGGAGAGCCCTGCTTCCTTAGACGCTGGCCGGGCGGATAGAGTTATCTGCTATCTTGACGGCCGACAACTTCAAATTCGATGCGGATCTCGTCCTTCACCTTGACCGCCCCGCCGCCAATGGTGATTGGGGTGATGCCGAAGTCTGTCTGCTTGATGGTTGCCGATCCGAAGTAGCGTCCGCTCTCGCGGCGGACTTCGACGGCCACTGGACGGGTCTGGCCATGCAGCGTTAAGTCTCCATGTACCAACCACTTATCGGCGCCTCGACTGTCAACCGAGGTGGATTGAAAGCGAATCTCCGGGAATTTCTGCGTATCCAGCACCTTCGGACCACTCATGTTCGTCTGGATCTCAGCCCGATCCTTTTCGGAAACATCGGAGTCCATTACCTTCAGCGCTGCCGACTGCACCGTGAGCTGCACTCGCGGGCTCTGCTCGTCAAACATCCCCGTCGCCACCGGCGCCTTGATGGTGTGATCGTGGGCAACGAAGGCAAACAGGCCGCTCTTGAAGACCCGCACCGTCAGCACCGAGCGGTCCGTGTCAATTGCCTTCTCCTGTCCCTGGGCGTGAAGAGCAAAGCAAAGCAACCATACGGCTGCGGGCAAGAGCAAACGTGAAAGTCTGGCAGGCATGTGGTTCTCCCGAACGGTTGGATGCGCGCTGGACAGAAAAAGCGCAAGAAAGCGCAAGCCGCAGGGCTTCCCTCTGCGGCGGCGTTCGTCTAAGATATCGCGATTCACGGAGGATTCTCATGCGGAAGTTCATGCTTGCGGTTGTTTTCACAATTCTGGGATTGGGGATGCCGGTCAGCAGCGGTGCGCAGGCAGCGCAACCGTCCGCCCCGAAGCCGGCCCTCGCACCCTCGGAAGAGGTCCTGCAGTCATGGAACGACATTGGCCGCCGCCTCACCGACATGGCCGAAGACTTTCCCGAAGACAAGTACGACTTCAAGACCACCCCGGCGCAACGTTCATTCGCCGAGAATCTCTTGCACGTACTCAGTGACGCTTACCGCGAGATCAGCGCAGTGAAGGGGTCGC
>JBGQDM010000078.1:0-15396 GCA_041495845.1 Terriglobia bacterium
AGGCCGCCGAGATACCCCATGACGACGCCGCCCACCATCACATAGTGGAAGTGCGCCACCACGAAGTAGGTGTCGGTGACGTGCACATCCACGGCCAGCGTGGCCAGGAACAGCCCGGTGAGCCCGCCGATGGTGAACAGGCCGAGAAAACCGAAGGCGTAGAGCATCGGCGTCTCGAACGTCACCGAGCCCTTGTACATGGTGGCGGTCCAGTTGAATACCTTGATGGCGGAGGGAACGCCGACAAAGAACGTGATGAACGAGAAAATCAGCGCCGCATACACCGACATGCCGGCGACGAACAGGTGGTGCGCCCAGACCAGGAAGCCAATCACCGCGATGGCGACGGAAGACAAGGCCACGAGTTTGTACCCAAAAATCCGTTTGCGCGAAAACGCCGCGATAATCTCGCTGATGATGCCCATTGAGGGCAAGATCATGATGTAAACAGCGGGATGGGAATAGAACCAGAACAGGTGCTGGAAGAGCACCGGGTCGCCGCCCAGCTTGGGATCGAAGATGCCGAGGTGCAGACCGCGCTCCAGCATCATGAGCGTCAGCGTGATAGCAATCACGGGTGTCCCCAGAATCATGATCAGGCTGGTTGCGTAGTGCGCCCAAATGAAGAGCGGCAGACGCGACCAGGTCATCCCGGGAGCGCGCATGCGGTGGACGGTGACGATGAAGTTCAGCCCGGTGAGGATGGAGGAGAAGCCGGCGATAAACGCCGCCATCCCGGCTTCGATCACGTTGGTATTGGCGAAAGCCGTGCTGTAGGGCGTATAGAAGGTCCAGCCGGTGTCAATGCCGCCGGTCAGGAGCACGTGCGCCCCCATCAAGCCGCCGATCATGTAGAGATACCAGCTCAGCAGATTGACGCGCGGGAAAGCGAGGTCCTTGGCCCCAATCATCAAGGGCACCAGGAAGTTGCCCAGAATCGCGGGCACCACTGGAATCAGAAAAAAGAACACCATGACCACGCCGTGGCCAGTGAAAAGTTTGTTGTAGGTGTCCGCTTGCACCAGGTCACCGGCGGGAGTGAGCAATTCCAGCCGGATCATGAGAGCGTAGAGCCCGCCGACGAAGAAGAAGAACGTGACCGACACCAGGTAAAGCAGCGCGATGCGCTTATGGTCGGTGGTGAGCAGCCACGACTTCAGCCCGTGTTCTGCGTTCAGATAGTTGGTGCGTTCCTGCGCAACTGCTGCGGTAGCCATGCCTATTGCACCTGTCCCATCTTGGATTGCGGCGCCGCCTGTGCTGCGACGGTTGCGGCCGGCGTCCCCGGCTTGGATGCGCCCTGCACTTTCACGTAGGCGAGCAGCGCCGCCAATTGCTCTTCGGTAATCAAGCCCTGAAATGTGGGCATCACCGGCTTGAAGCCGCGTACCACCTTGGCGCCGGGATCAAGAATGGATTCGCGCACGTAGTTGTCGTCCACGGTCACGGTGCGACCATCTTCGAGCGACACGGGCTTGCCGAAAGCGCCCGCCAGAGCCGGCCCGCGACCCTGCGCGTCCGCGCGATGGCAGGAAGCGCAGCCCAATTCCGCAAACAGCTTTTCCCCGGTTTGGGCCAACGGCATGGAACTGCCGCCGTTCAACCACGCCTGGTATTCCGCCGGGCTCTGCACAATGATCGAACCGATCATGCCGGAATGTTGCGTACCGCAATATTCAGCGCAAAAGAGGTGGTACGTGCCTGGCTGCGTCGCCCGAAACCACAGGGTGGTATAGCGCCCGGGCAGCACATCCTGCTTCACGCGAAATGCCGGAACATAGAAGCTGTGAATCACGTCCATGGAGGTCATGATCAGTTTCACGTCGCGGCCCAGCGGCACGTGCAACTCGTTGATTTCGCGCGCACCTTCGGGATGCTCCATCTTCCACATCCACTGCTTCGCGACTACGTAGACCTCACTGGCTCCCTGCGGTGGAGTGCGTTCCTGGAAAAAAATCCAAGCCCCGCCCAGGAAAAAGAGGAAGAAGAATATGGCGGGCACCACCGACCAGGTGAACTCGAGCACCTGCGAGCCTTCAATGGGCACGGGCTCCAGGCCCGGCCGGCGATGGAATTTGCCGGCCAGCACGATGATGGCGATATAGATGAGCCCCGTCATCACCGCCGAGACCAGCAGGAGGAAGATGTATATTCCATCCACGCTGTGTGCGAAATTTGAGGCCGACTCAGGCCATAGTGGAATTGATCCCATGACTATCCGATCCGTGGCTTACCCGTACTCGACGGGTCGCGGCGAAACATGATGAACACAAACGCGCCGAGAATGAGGGCGGTGGCGGCACCCGCCAGTCGCAGCACATTCATGATGACAGCGCCGTATTTTCCCGTCGCCGGGTCGTAGTGAAAGCAATACAGCACCAACTGGTCCACCGCCGTCCCGATCCGGTTTTGCGAAGCTTCAATCAGGCCCAAGCGCAGGTCTTTGGGGGAAAATTCCACGCCGTAAAAATACCTTGAGATGCGCCCTTGCGGGGTGAGGAGCACAATGGCCGCGGCGTGCGCCCACTGGCCCGACTTGGCGTCAAACCTGTATTCGTACCCTACGCTCCGGGTGAGCGCCTCGATGTTGGTCTGGTCGCCGGTCAGGACGTGCCAGCCCTGGTCAGCACCCGCGCGACGGTAGCGCTGCAGCAGCGATTTTTTCTTGTCCAGCGCCATGGCCGGTGTTTCCCGCGGATCGAAGCTCACGGTGACGATGTCGAAGTCCCGGCCCACATCAAACTTGAGCGCCTTCAGCGAGCCCACCAGGCCGTTTTGCACCTCGCCGCACAACATCTGGCACTGGTAGTAGGCGAGGTTCAGAATCACCGGACGGGCGCCGAAATACGAACCCAGCCGCACCGCATTCCCGGCCTCGTCATGAAATTGCAGATCGAGGGGCACCTGTCCGTCTAGTTTCTGGACCACAGTAATGGCCTTGAGCGTGGAAGGTTGCACGCTGGAGGGCGGCTCGGTCATGTTTGGCAGATCACCCTTCAACTGCGCCGACGCAGGCATGGCCCAGAACAGCAATGCGATTGCCGCCATCAGCACTCCGCCGAATTTTGTTTTGCTCTTCACGTCTTTTCACTTCTCCCCAGCGACTTCTCTCCGGCGGCTGGGATACGCGGCCGATGTTTAATGCTTCGCTGTCTTCGTCGTCTTGGCCGCTTTGGCACCGGCGGGGGCAGCCGCCGCGGTTCCCCGCACCGGCAATCCGCGCTCCGCAGTCAGCGCCATGGCCCGGTCTATCGGAATCCTTACCTGCCCATCGGCTTCATCAATCCAGTCGTAAGTGCTGAGCACGCCGCTCTCGCGCATCAACTGCTCGCGCATTTCGCCGACGTCATCCTTTTGCAGCAGCGGTTTCGGGAATTTGTGCTCGATCCTCTCCGTGGTCACCACGCGCGTGTCTGCCTGGGGCGCTTGCAGCGGATTGGCCACCTGCCGCGCCGCTTCATAGCGATCCAGGAAGCCGTACATGCCGAGCACGATGAAGTAGATCACGACTCCCACCACGCCCAGGCCGATCAGGAAGCCGATGACACCACCGGCCCCGACGTCTTGATGTTCGTATTCTTCGCGCCCTTGATTGGGGCGGTGCATTTCACTCATGGGCCGGCTCCAGTACCGCTGGCGTCAGCGGGGCATACAGAGGCAGCAGCGGCTGCCCCCGGAGATTGCGGAAGAACAGCGCCAGCCAGAAGCCGCCGATGGCCACCGGCACCACCAGGTCCAGAATGTGAGGGGAGAACTTCCCGGGGCTGAGGCTGGGAACGATCAACCAATAGAGGTCCACAAAACGCGTGAACATCAACCAGACGGCGACCTTCACCAGTGTACTGCCCTTCTTCTTGATCTGGGCGGAAAGCAGCACGAGAAACGGAATCACAAAATTGCCCAGCGCCAACCCCAGACTGTAATACTGCCAGCCGCCGGACAGGCGATTGCGGTACCACACCGTTTCCTCCGGCAGGTTGCCTGACCACATGATGAGCCACTGCGAGAACATGAAGTAGGCCCACATCATGGTAAAAGCCAGCATGAATTTGCCGTAGTCGTGCAAATAGCTGCTGTGCAGCAGTTCCGACATCGGTTTGTAGCGCGAAAGGATGACGGCCACCACGGTGGCAAAGCACAACGCCGAAAGCATCTGGCCAATCACGAAGACCAGACCGTAAATGGTGGAAGTCCAGTTGGGCGTAATCGACATGACCCAGTCCACCGAGGCAAAGGTGATGGTGAAAGCCAGCACCAGGGCGCCCGGGCCGGCCAGAAAACGGGCGCGACGCGCGCTGCTGTTTCCTGCCTCGTCTTCCGCTCGCGACCAGCGCGTAAAGAGCAGGCCAAGTCCGATCCAGATCACGAAGTAGACCACCGCCCGAAACCCAAACTGCGACGGATTGAGGTAGGCGGTACTAATGCGCTCGAGATGTTCGTGGGTAATGTCATCCGGTCGCGCCCAAGGATAAAGTCGCGTCATCCCCAGATAAATGGGCAAGAACAGCGGCGCCATCAGCCAGATGTTCTTGATTGCGGCTTCCAGGATGCGCCGGATCACCAACCCCCAGCGGCCATTGGTCAGGTGAATGATCAGCAGCAATGACAGCGAACCCAGGGAGACTCCAACCCACGCCATGAAGCCGAGCAGGTAGGCACGGTAGAAAGCATCCTTCCACTGGAAAGCTCCGAGCAAGGCAACGATCCCGAAAAGCACGCCCACAACGAGCGAGCGGCGGCCAATGCGCTCCACCGCAGCGGGCGCGAGAAAATCTGTTTGCTGGAGCGGGGCGGGGCTCATCGCTCTTCGCCTCCCTTTTTCATTTCCAGAGCGGCCGGCCACTGAGTCGCTCCAGAAGGCGCGTCGCCGGCGAAATTCGGCGCCGCACTCGGCACCGTCTGCCCGGCGGGCAAATCGCCGCGGGCGGCATTTTGGCTCAATTGCAGGGCGCGGATGTAAGCCACAATCGCCCAGCGGTCGCGCGGTGGGACCTGCGCCGCATAGCCCTGCATAATGCCGAAGCCGTTGGTGGCCACGTCAAAGAAATATCCCACTGGCGCTTTGCGCAACCGTTCGATGTGGTACGACGGCGGCTTGCCTGCGGGGAACCCGCGCGAGGGAATCATGCCTTTGCCGTTGCCCAGCCGCGAATGACAGGGCGCGCAGTAGATGTTGAAGCGTTGTTGTCCGCGCTCCAGCACTTCCATGGTCACGGGAAACGGCATCACGTCGCCGGGGGTGTTGCCAACCATGCCGGTATAGAAGTAGGTGTCGTCGCGCAGTTGCCCGCGGGCGACGGTGCCTTCCACCAGCGGACGGGAAGCGCGCTGATCGGCGAAAAAGTCACTGCGGCCGAGCGGCTTGTATTTGGGCTGATCGTGCATGTCCTGGCGGCAACCGGCGAGCCCGGCCAGCGGCGCCAGCAGCAGAACAAGTTGGCGGAGGCGAGACATTATTCCGGCACCTCCGAGACTGACAACGGCTTCAGTCCTTCCAGAAAGCGACGCGTGCCCGCCACCTCAAATTTCGGGTCGGAAGAAAACACGCACAGGAAAAAACGGTCTTCCGAGGCGCGCTCAAAACGCGCCACATTGAACACGGGGTGATAGGGTTCGGGCAATCCGTTCAGGCCGAGCATGCCAAACACCGCCGCTAGTCCGCCGAAGAGCACCGTCATCTCGAAAGTGACAATTATGAACGCGGGCCAGGAGTGCAGCGGCCGGCCACCGACGTTCATCGGATAGGCCATGGTAGAAACCCAGTACTGCAGACCATAGCCGGTGGCGGCCCCGATGATTCCGCCGGCCAGCACCACCAGCGGCACGCGGTCGTTATGAAAGCCGATGGCCTCGCTCAGTCCTTCGATGGGGAAGGGGCTGTAAGCATCGATCTCGCGATAGCCGGACTTGTGGGTCTGCTCGGCTGCCCGCATCAAGTCGGTAGAGGACTCGAATTCCGCCATCAAACCGTGGACGTTGCTCATCCGCGCTTTACCTCCGCTTCGGGCAGCAACATCCGTATTTCAAAAATCGAGATCATGGGCAAAATGCGGACGAACAGGAAGATTGCGCTCATGAACAAGCCGAGCGTGCCGATGTAAGTCATCCAGTCCCATCTTGTCGGGTAGTACATACCCCACGAGGAAGGCATGTAGTCGCGGTGCAGGCTGATGACGACAATCACAAACCGCTCCAGCCACATGCCAAAGAGGACCACCAGCGAAACCAGGAACAGCGGCACCGGACTGGTGCGGACCTTCTTGAACCACAAAAGCTGGGGAATGATGATGTTGCAAATCCACAGCGCCCAGTAGGGCCCGGCGTAGGGCCCGAAGAAGCGCGTGTGCACCAGCAATTTGTCGCTCAGGTTGGGGCCATACCATGCCAGGAAGATTTCCATGAAGTAGCCGTAGGCCACAATCAACCCCGTGGCCAGCATCACCTTGGCGGCATTGTTGAGATGGCGCTCGGTGATCATGTCGCGCAGGTTATAGATGGCGCGGATGGGGATGGCCAGAATCAAGACCATGGCAAACCCGGAATAAATAGCGCCCGCCACGAAATAGGGCGGGAAGATCGTGGTGTGCCACCCGGGCATGATGGAGATGGCGAAATCGAAGCTGACCACGGTGTGCACGGAAAGCACCAGGGGCGTGGAAAGCCCGGCCAGAAGAAGATAGGCCGACTCATAGCGCTTCCAATGCTTGGCGGAGCCACGCCAGCCCAGGGCCAGCAGGCCGTAAACCATCCGCGCATACTTGTTCTGGGCGCGGTCGCGCAACGTGGCGAAGTCAGGAATCAGGCCGGTATACCAAAAGACCAGAGAGATGGTGCCGTAAGTGGAAACCGCAAACACGTCCCAGATCAGCGGGCTGCGAAACTGCGGCCATGTGCCCATGCTGCTCGGATAGGGAAACATCCAGTAGGCCAGCCAGGGACGTCCAGTATGGATGAGCGGAAAGATGCCGGCGCACATCACGGCAAACAACGTCATGGCCTCGGCAAAGCGGTTAATCGAATTGCGCCATTGCTGCCGGAACAGGTGCAGAATGGCCGAAATCAGCGTGCCAGCGTGGCCAATGCCGATCCACCAGACAAAGTTGATGATGGCGAAGCCCCAACCAACGGGGATGTTGACGCCCCAAATCCCAGTGCCGCGCAGCACCAGGTAACCGATGGCGACGCCCAGCATCAGGACCAGACTGCCGCAAAACATGAAACCCAGCATCCAGCCCACCGAGAGTGGACGCTCCAGCACAATCGCGCTGATCTTGTGCGTGACGCTGGCGAAGGTGTGCCCCGGCGCAATCACCGGCACTTCGCGCTGGTCCAGTACCATTTCTTCGCTTGTCATCGTTTCGCCGCGCTCCACTAACCAGCCAGTTCAGGGTTGGGGTTGCGGACCTCCGCCAAATAGGTGGTCCGGGGACGGGTGTTCAGGTCGGCCAACATGCTGTAATTGCGCGCCTGCGCTTTCAACTTCGCGACCTTGCTGTTCTTGTCGTTGACATTGCCGAAGATAATGGCGCCAGCCGGGCAGGCTTGCTGACAGGCCGTCTGGATTTCGCCGTCGCGAATCTCCCGGTCGTCTTTCTCCGATTCAATGCGCGCCTGGTTGATGCGCTGCACGCAGTAAGTGCATTTCTCCATCACACCGCGGCTACGCACGCTGACGTCCGGATTGCGCATCATCTTGAGCTGCGGCGTCTCAAAATCCTGGAACAGGAGGAAGTTGAAGCGACGCACCTTGTACGGACAGTTATTGGAACAGTAGCGCGTCCCGATGCAGCGGTTGTAGACCATATCGTTCAGGCCTTCGGTGCTGTGCGTGGTGGCGCCGACCGGGCACACCAGCTCGCAGGGAGCGTTCTCGCACTGCATACACGGCACCGGCTGGAAATAAGCCGAGGGATTGGCGCGGTCGCCCTGATAGTAGGCGTCGACGCGGATCCAGTGCATATGCCGCCCGCGCACCACCTGCTCCTTGCCCACCACGGCGATGTTGTTTTCTGACACGCAAGCCACCATGCAGGCATTGCAACCGACGCAGGAGTTCTGGTCAATCGCCATGCCCCAGGCGTACCCGAGCGCGTTGAAATTCGGGTCCTTGCCATAGTTCACGTTGGGATAGAGCGTAAGTCCGGGGGTGGGCGCTTCCACCATCTCCTGGGCGAATTCCGGATGCTGTTTGTACTCTTCGAGCGAGCCGGCACGCATCACCGGCTTCGCACCCACTTCGGTGTCAATCGTCTGATAACCCTGCGTGGACGCCAGCTTATACGTGTCCCCGGTTTTCGAGAGCTTCACTCCGCTGGCTCTCCAGGGAGCGTCGCTGGTGCGCAACGGGTAGACGTCAAAACCAGCCCCGGATCCGGCGCGGCCAGCGCGGCGGCGACCATAGCCAAGAAACACGGTCACCGCATTGTCGGCATGTCCGGCTTGAACCCAAACTGCGTTGCGGACTTTCTTGCCGTTCAACTCCAGTTCCACCACATCTTCACTTTTCAAACCCAGGCGTTGCGCCATCCCTGGACCAATCCACGCGGGATTGTCCCAGGTCATCTTGCTCATGGGTTTGGGCAGCTCCTGCAGCCAGCCGTTATTGGCGAGCGAACCGTCCAGCACGCAGGGGTCGCGGCGGAAGTTGAGTTCCAATCCCGAGTCATCGGCCGCGGCCGCGCCGAAGTTGGCCGCTTTCACGGTGACAGCTTGCGGGGCGTAAGCCGTGCCCGCCATGAAACCGTCGTGCAGAGCGCGCCGCCAGGCAGCTTCGAAGTCACCGGCTTTGTTTTGTTTCTGCCAGTAGTCACGCACGATTTCATAGCCCGTGACCCCACCCTGACCCATCATCATGGCCAGCAGCTCGTGCACGCTGCGTCCTTCATAAAGCGGGGCAATCAGCGGCTGCACTACGCTGATGGTGCCATCACAGGCGCGACCATCACTCCACGCTTCCAGATAGTGCGCATCGTGGGTGAACCAGGGACAGAGCTGCGCCGTTTCGTTTTCATAGAGCCCGTGATAGACGGTGACGGGGATTTTCGAATCTTTGAGGGCGGAGGCGAAATCGAGGTCGGCGGGCGCGTCGTAGACAGGGTTGCCACCGAGAATGAAAAGCATCTCCACTTTACCGGCGCGCATGTCCGCGACCAGCTCGCGCAGAGAATTCGTCTGGTCCACCGGACTGGCGTGCACCGTTTCGGTGTAAATCACGGTGCGGCCCGCATTGCCCAGGCGCTCGTTGATGGCGTGAGCGAGAGCGTGCACCGCCGCCGGCTGGTGCTCGCCGCAGATCACCACACTCGCGCCGTGGTGCGCCTGCAACTCTTGGACGACCGTGGCCAGCCACTTGGCTTCTTCGCCGCTCAGTGTGCTGGCTCCAGCGCTGATACCGAGTGCGGATGCCAGGGCCCGGGCAAACTTTTCCACCTCCGCCGCGCGCAGGGGCAAACGATGGTCAGCCTTGGCGCCAGTGGGCGAAGGCGCGGTCTCCACCACGTAGAGCCGATTCATGGCCGCATCGGGATTGCGGCGTGCGACAAAGTCCCGCGTCAGGCGCAGCGCTCCGGGAAACGTGGGTGCAAGAAAATCTGCATCCAGCGAAAGCACCACGTCGGCGCCTTCCAACCGGTATTGGGTTTCGACGGGCTGCCCAAATGCCATTTGCGCCCCGCCCAGAACGGCGTCGCGATGCAGCGGCGAATACTGATGCCACTTCGCCTTGGGAAACATCTGCAGCAGGGCGCGAAGCTGGTCGGCCAGCGTGGGCGAGGAAACCGGCGGAGTAAGCAGACGCAAACCTTCGCCTCCCACGGCTTTCTGCGAAGCCAGCGGGCCGCGAATCGCGTCACTGAACGCTTTCCACGAACGCGTGTCTCCCAGCAAGGCTGGGTGCTGCGCGCGATCGGGGTCATACATATCGAGTAGGGAAGCCTGGGCAAAAATATCGGAACCGGCTAGTCCGGCGGGATGCTCTGGATTGCCCTCCGCTTTCGTGGGACGCCCCATGTGGCTTTCCACCAGCAACGGCTGAGCGCATCCGCCCAGCGTCATGGCCGTGGCGAAAAACAGCGGCCGTCCCGGAATGATCTCTTCCGGCTGCTTGGCGTAGGGAACGATGGGTTCGACGGGCTGGCGGGTGCAGGCGGTCATGCCGGCCAGCGCCATGGAAGCTCCCATCAGGCGCAGGAAGCCACGGCGCGATACTGCATCCACCCATTCCGACGCGCCTTTGGGAAACTCGCGGTGCATCATCTCGCGGAATTCCGAGCTGCCCGCCAACTCCTCCAGGCTGCGCCAATACTCCGGCCCCTGCACTTTCGCCAATTCGGCTTGCACCGTGGCCAGCTCCAGTTTCTTGCCCGGACAAACATCTTCGCGTTGCTTCTTGGTCTCAGGGTCCATCATCATCGTCCGCCGAATTCCTCTTCCCCGGCCCCTGCCCGCCGCTAGCGGTGGCAGGTAGAACAACTCGTAATGTCGCGTTCACTGCGCAGGTGATACTTCGTCACCAAGGCACGACCCAACTCCGCCTGGTCGGTGTAAGCCGTCCCATCCACGGTCACCGGCTTGGCGCTCGTGGGCTGCCGGTAGCGCATATTGAAGACCTGGTCACGCGGCTGCAAAAATTGTTCCGGATTGCGGTGGCAGTTCAAGCACCACTCCATCTGCAACGAGGACTCGTTATACATCAGCGGCATCTGGTCGACCGGCCCGTGGCAGGTATTGCACCCCACACCTTTGTTGAGGTGGATGCTGTGATTGAAATAAACGAAGTCCGGCAGGTCGTTGGCCCTCGACCAGATGAGCGGCTTGCCCGTGCGAAAGCTGTCACGCACCGGCTCCAGCATGGGAGCGTTGGTCCAAATCTGCGAATGGCAGTTCATGCACGTCTTGACCGGCGGAATGCCGGCGACGGCGGAGACTTCGACCGCGGTGTGACAGTAGCGGCAATCCAGGCCCAGTCCGGCGACGTGATGCTGATGGCTGAACGGCACGGGCTGGGTGCGCCGCACCCCGGCATAAGTAATGTAGGGCGAGCGCTGAAACAAGAACAGACCCCCGAAGACCGCTCCGGCGAGCAACACGACAATCACCAGACTGGATTTCGAGAGAGCGTTGGCGCTGCGATGAAAGATCTGGGCCATCGAACGAACTTTCCCTGTAAAGCTGAGGATTTGCACATCCCCGGCTGAACCACGGCTACTCGAGCGTCGTCACACCAATTACGTGACGACGCTCACACAAACGGGTGATTATAAACAGTGGCTTTCGATTTTGTCTTGCTCTTTTTCGAGTGGGGTCGATTGCGCGCGAAAGGCGTGCCCTTTCGGAACAGCACCGTAAGGATTTTCAGCGCAGGTTCATGACCAGCAGCTTCGGTTCGGTCATCTCTTCCATGGCGTAGCGCAAGCCCTCGCGGCCCAGGCCGGAATCCTTCACGCCGCCGTAGGGCATGTGATCGATACGGAAAGTCGGCACTTCGCCCGCCATCAGTCCGCCGACTTCGAGTTCCTCATAAGCCTGAAAAATCAGTTTGGCGTCGCGGGTGAAGATGCCCGCCTGCAGACCGAAAGCCGAATCATTGGTGCGGCGCAATGCGTCCTGAAAATTGTCGTAGGGCTCGACCGTAACCACCGGCGCAAAAATTTCCTGGCAGTTCACTTTCATGTCGCGCCGGGTATTGGTCAAGATGGTGGGCTCCAGAATCGAACCTTGGCGACCGCCGCCACACAGCAGTCGCGCTCCCGCGTCCACCGCTTCCTGCACCCAGGCGGTGGCGCGAATTGCGTCTTCTTCCCGGATCAGCAGGCCCACGTCGGTGGTTTCTTCCAGCGGATCTCCCAGTCGCAGTTTGCGGGCGCTCTGCACCAGCAACTCGGTGAACTTGCCGTACGCGCTGCGCTCGACCAAAATGCGCTGCACTGCGACGCAACTCTGTCCGGCGTAGCTAAAGCCGCCGACGACACAGCGTTCGGCGGCATAGGCGAGATCGGCGTCGCCATGAACGATGACCCCGCCGTTGCCGCCCAACTCCAGCGCGACTTTCTTTTTTCCTGCGCGCTGCTTGATCTGCCAGCCTACGGCCGCGCTACCCGTAAAGCTCACCATCTTGAGGCGCTCGTCCTCGATCAGCAAGGCCGCGTCTTCGTTGTTGAGCAGCAGCACGTTGAGAGCGCCATCGGGCCAACCCGCCTGTTGGATCACCTCGGCCATCAGCAGTGCCGTCATCGGCGTCTGCGGCGCCGGTTTCAACACCATGGTGCAGCCGCACGCCATGGCCGGCGCCACCTTGTGCGCCACCAGGTTCAGAGGGAAATTAAACGGTGTGATGCCGGCAATGGCACCGAGGGGAAAGCGCCGCACTAGAGCCCAGCGCCCGGCAGCGTACTCCTGCCAGTCGAGCGGAAGATACTCGCCGGCCATGCGCGTGCTTTCCTCCGCCGCCACGGTGAAGGTGAAGACGGCGCGATCCACTTCCCCGCGGGCCAGACGTATGGGCTTGCCGGCTTCAAGGGCGATGGTGCGGGCAAATTCTTCTTTGCGGAGGGCGATTCCCTGTGCGACCTGGCGCAGGACGCGCTGTCGTTCAAACGCCGGCAAACGGCGCGTGGTGCCGAAAGCGCCGACCGCCGCGGCGATGGCTGCTTCGGCGTGTTGCCGGGTGCCGATCCAGGTGCGGGCCACCACGCTCCCGTCAAACGGCGAGCAGACCTCCAGGCTCTGCCCCTCTTCCAGCCAGCGGCCGCCGACTAGAAAACCACGCGTGATCACCGCCGCTTCGGTTGCTGGCATCGCCTACCCCTTGCCGTCCAAGCTTCGTAATTATATGCAAGTTCTCCGAGGCCGTTGGCAAGAGGACCGGTGGAAATCAAATCTTGTCGCGGCGGAGCAGTTGGCAGAACCTGCCAACCGAGGCGCTCAAGCTGGCGACCACAAACTCTCTGCTTTCTGAAATGCCCGCGGCTTGATCGTCAAGCTTGTCCAATACCAACTGCGCTTCCCTCTGGTACTGGTGAATGAGGAAATCGTCCGGCGTCTGACCGAGTATCCCGAATTTCTCGAGGCAGTGCTGCGGAAAGTGCCGGGTGTTCTGAGTCACGATGGTGCGGCTGCGAGCCATGATCGCAACTGCCAACACATGCCGATCGGCGGCATCCGGAATGCAGTCCGCGGCGCGCACAAGCTCAGCCGGCACGGCAACCATCGCCTCCGGAAATGCTTCCATCATTCGGGCCTGCCGACGCGCCGCTTCTTTCGCAGTGCGCCCAAGTTTGTGTTGGAGCGCAGCGGACATCTCGTCCAAGATCTCTACACTCCACAGCGGACGATAGAGGGAAGGTCCTTCGGCCAGCCTCAAGAGCAGGTCGCACAAGGCCATCGGCACCAGGACGCAGGCGTCCAGGACGGCCGAGCCTTCATTGCTCGGAGTGAAAATCATCCGGGACCCTGCCGTAATCCCCTTTGGCGAATTCCTCCCGGGCCAAATCGTTCAGAGTCTTCCGCCGCGCGCTATCGCGTCTGGATTTGTAGGCGAGCACGTCCCGGACGTATACCCGTCGATGCGTTCCTACCTTGTGAAACGGCATTTCGCCTTTCTCCAGCAACTGGACCACGTATTGCCGCGACATGCCCAAAACTCTGCTTGCTTCCGCCGTGGTCAACTCGTGTCGGTTCTGCAACAAGGTGACCGAATGGCCGGCGCGCAGATCGGCCAGCAGGCGCAGGAGAAACGAATAGAGGTTGTTGGGAAGGCTTTCGGTCGTCCCCGCCGGTCCAACCAGCTTCGCTTCCGCCTCGCGCAGTTTGGCGTAGACCTCGCTGACCTCCTGGTGTTCTCGTGGAGAAATGTTGATGGCGACTTCCCGCGGGTGGGCCATAGATGGATCCTCGCTCCGACTTACGGTCTAGGATATCAGACAAACGCTATAAACACATCTAATCAATTGCTTTTATGAAGGCGTAGTTGTAACTTCCGTGTTTTGTCATTCTTACAGACGGCGAAGGAGACCGCACCGCAAATCAGACGCTGTCATCTTTCGCTCTCCGGCATAATGGGTTTTGCCCATGGTGCCCACAATTAAGGAAGCAGCGGAAGCCATTCGCAGCCGCAGACTCTCGCCCGTCGAACTCACTCAGGCTTGCCTGACGCAAATCGAAAAGAAAAACGCAGCCCTGAATGCCTTCATCACGGTCACTGCGGACGCAGCGCTGGCGCAGGCGCGGCAGGCGGAAGAGGAAATCCGCGGGGGCCAGTGGCGCGGCCCTCTGCATGGCGTCCCCATCGCGCTCAAGGACAATATCGACACTGCCGGCGTCCTCACCACCGCGGCCAGTAACTTATTTCGCGACCGCGTTCCGGCGGAAGACGCGGACGTGGTGCGGCGGCTCAAGTCCGCCGGCGCGGTGCTGGTGGGCAAAACCAACCTGCATGAGTTCGCTTATGGCGGCAGTTCTGTCATCAGTGCCTTCGGCCCGATACGCAATCCCTGGAACGCGGATTACATCACCGGCGGGTCTTCTGGCGGATCCGCCGCGGCGGTGGCGGCAGGCATGTGCTGCGCCGCGATCGGCACGGACACCGCCGGCTCCATCCGCGAACCGGCGGCGTATTGCGGTGTGGTCGGATTGAAGCCAACCTATGGTCGCGTCAGCAACCGGGGCGTAGTCCCACTCTCCTGGTCGCTTGACCATACCGGGCCGATCACCCAGACCGTGGAAGACGCCGCGCTGCTTCTCGAAGCGATCGCAGGCTACGATCCCGCAGACCCGGCCAGCGCCGACATCCCCGCACAGGAGTGGAGCCAGGGACTGTCCTCCGCCGCCCAGTTGCGCGTCGGCTTCCCGCGCGCTTATTTTTTCGACGACCTCGATCCCGCCGTTGCCGCGAGCATGAACGAAGTGCTCCGCGTGCTGCGCGGCATGGTGGCGGGAATCCGCGATGTCTCCCTTGACGTGCCTACCGACCGCGCCCTGCAGGCGGCAGAATCTTTCCGCTATCACGCCCGCTGGTCGGAAGAAACACCCGAGCTGTACCAGCCCGAAACCCTGCGCCGCATCCGCAGCGGAAGCGGCACTTCCGAACCTACCTTCACCGCGAAACTTGAAGATTGGGAAGAAGCCCGGCGCCGCGTGCTCAACGTTTTCGCGGTAGTGGACGTGCTGGTAACTCCCACCATGCCTGTCCCGCCGCCACGCATCGCCGATCTGCTGGAGCATCCGGAAGAGTTGCGGCACCGGGAGTTGGTGCTGCTCCGCAATACGCGTCCGTGGAATGTCTGGGGCCTGCCGGCCATCTCGGTGCCCTGCGGATTCACGGAAGACGGTCTGCCCCTTGGTCTGCAGATTGCGGCCGCGCCATGGCGCGAAGACCAGGTGCTGGCGTTGGCGTATGCC